>CAZWQN010000020.1:3475-21401 GCA_964635895.1 uncultured Thermotogae bacterium
GGATCTCGGCGAGCTCCTTGGTCGTCGCCGTCTTGCGATCCATCAAGAGATGGAGAGTTTCGACGAGGGGGCCGGCGAGTTGGCCGAGGACCCGCCATCGAGCCTTGGCCTCACCGACGCGGCACAGGACGGCCAGCTTGCGTTGGGCGAGCTTGTCGGAGAGGTCTTCGGCCAGGTCGTCGGATGGCGATGTGACGATCATCGTGCGGTCGCCGTACGCTCCCGAGGTCAGAAGCTGACTCGTCTTGCCGATGGCCTCGTCGGCGAACGAGCCGGAGAGAACGTCGATGCCGTAGAGAGAGAGGACGAGCTGGCCGCCGGGCGGAAGGCGATCGAGGGACGCGAGGATTTCGCGCCGCGCCGCGGCCCCCTCCGAACGAGTTCCCAGGCGGCGTCCGAAGCGCGCGATGTCGATCGATGCCTGCTTCATCCTATTCATTGAACCTCGAATCGTCCTCCCCGGCAACCCGTCGTTCCTCGGCCGGCGGCTCGCCGATTCCGAAAACACGGCGGGGGATGCGAAGAGCAATCTGCACGCCGGGGAACGGGGCGACGTCGTAGAGGTCGCCGCCCAGCGGGCTGTGGTAGAGGAGGGCCTGGCCGCTGCGGATCGCGACCGTTCCGTCCCACGATCGGACGAGGCGGAAGATCCGCTGGAGCTCTCGGCCGTGTCCGGGGTCGCGGAAGCGGCTGATCCCGTCGAGGACGACGGACGAGATCGCGGTCGCGTCGTCGAGATCGCCCATCCCGGCACGCAGGGCGAGGCTGCGGCGAAAGCCGATGCCCTTGTCGGCGATCGCCAGGAGGACGCCGTCCTGGTAGTCCTGCATCGCGGCGATGCCGTGCGGGTCAGGGACGTCCTCGGTGGCGTTGCTGTGCTGCGGGATGTTCTGGCA
Source organism: uncultured Thermotogae bacterium (assembly GCA_964635895.1). Taxonomy (GTDB): domain Bacteria; phylum Bipolaricaulota; class Bipolaricaulia; order UBA7950; family UBA9294; genus JAPLGD01. The sequence continues at coordinate 4,372 of CAZWQN010000020.1, forward strand.
CAGCTCGAGGAGGATCCGGAGGAATCGACGTCGTGGCGCGTCATCGATGGGGAACCTCTCGCAGAGACGTCGCTCGAACGCGTCGACGAGACGGGACACGTGCTCCTCGCTCTCGATGGTGACGATGGGCTGAAGGGCGGTTCCGGCTTCAGGGAGCGGCAGGTCGGGCGAGACGATCTTCGTGTCGGCGAAGAATCGCATGTCGATCATCCAGCGACGGACGGCGGGGAGGGTGGGCCATTCGACGCGGAGCGGGTGCCCCGCCGCCCGCGCGTCGCGGAGAGCAAGGTCGAGGAGAAGGAGCGCGAACGGGTCGATGAACCGCAGGGAACGCAGGTCGAGATCCCGCTGGTCGTCGACGTAGAGGTGCGACAGGACCTCTTCGACCGACTCGATCGTCAGCTCCATCCGCTCTCCTCGGTCTCTACGCGTCGAACCCGACGACGAGCGGCGTGTGGTCGGACGGCGTCTCGCCCGTTCGCGGCGCGAGGTCGATCCACGCGGCCGTCGACTTCCTGGCGAGGGGCTTGGTCGCCCAGACGTGATCGACCCGCCACCCGACGCCGCGCGTCACGGCGTCCTTCACGCGGTAGTCGTAGAACGTGTACTGCCCCGGCTCGGCCACGTGGCGCCGGAAGACGTCGACGAACCCCCACGCCTTCACCTCGGCCAGGGCGCGCTGCGCGTCGGGGTGGAAGCAGACGTGGCCGAGCAGGCGCTTCGGGTCGTGGACGTCGATCGCCTCCGGCGCGATGTTGAAGTCGCCGGCCCAGATCACGAGGGAGCGTGGGGCGAATCGACGCTCGAAGTACTGGCGGAGCCGGGCCAGCCATTCAAGCTTGTAGGCGAACATCGGACTGTCGACGTCGCGACCCTGAGGGACGTAGGTGTTGACGACGTGGATCTCGCCGAACGACGCCGCGATCAGCCGAGCCTCGTCGGACGAGCCTTCGTCCTCGAGCCCGAAGTGGACGTCGGATGGCTCCGCGAGAGACAGGATCGCAACGCCGTTGTAGCTCTTCTCGCCGCGGAAGACGCTCCGGTATCCCAGTTCGTGGAACGCGTCCACCGGGAACGACGCGTCCACGACCTTCGTCTCCTGGAGGCACACGACGTCGGGATGGACACGCCGCAACCAGGGTTCCAGGACGGAGAGCCGCGCGCGCACCGAGTTGACGTTGTAGGTGGCGAGTCGCAGCGTCATCCGCCGTCCTCTTCGCTCATGGCGCGAGGATTCCCGACGCCGCCGTGACCTCGATCCCTTCACCCCGCAAGCGTTCGATGTAGGGGTTGATGCCGATCGAGTCGCTGGCGATGTGGCCCGTCACGACGAGAGTCTTCGTGGCCCCGACCTCGTGCCGGAGCCGGCCGGCCTCGTCGGGGCGGCAGTGAATGTAGAGCACCGTGTCGACGCCGTGGTCGAAGTACGCCTTGGCCACCGGGTATCCGCCGTTGGTGCCTGCCGCGTGCGACACGACGACGCGCCCCAGCCGGTGGGCCATAGAGCCGACGAGGCTCTCGATGCGCGTGGCGGCGTGGCGGAACTCGCCGAAGCCGTCGTAGAGCGCGGCGACGAGGTCGCCGACCGTGGCCTCGGCGTCCACCTGCTCTGCGACGGCCGCCATCCGCCGGCGTCCGACCTCGTCGAGCGGCGTGTGGATGTTGAGGTACGGCATATCGAGGAGCCGCGCGATCGAGGGGTCGTGGTCGTAGTTCGACATCGAGTCTTGGATGCGCCTCGACTCCGAGACCTCGGCGAGGATCGATCGGGCGACCTCGCGCGGCACCCCGGCCGCTTCCATCTGGTCGGCGTGGCGGCCGAGAACGGCGTGGAACCCGAGCGTCGCGGTCCCTCCGACGGGGTGGTGGGCGATGACCGCGTCGTACCCCAGCGTCTTCGCGAGCGCGAGCTCGGACGAGCGCAGGTCGATGCCGATCAGGACGCGGCGAATCCCCTTTCCTGCGTGGTGGATCGCGCTGTCGCCGGGTACGTCGCGAAGACCGGCGAGGTCGAGGGCAATCTGCATGAGCCGTTCGGTGTTCATCGATCGCCCTCCGCCGGGCAGCCTGCGGTCGGCTTGAACGTCGAGGAGAAGTTGCGCAGGTTCGAGCCGCCGATGAACTCGCGCAGGATCGAGTTCTTGGGGATGGTCTCCGTATCGTAGGGATCGAACCAGCGCAGTAGCGCCAGCAGTCGCTCGGCCTCGATCCGCCACTCCGGCTCGCGAACCTGGAGCAGGAGCGGCTCCACGAGCGGCTTGAGGACGGAGAGCTCGTAGCCGAGGGCCGAGTTGAACATGATGTCGGCGCCCTCTTGGTACGGGAAGATGTTCTCCTTCTCTCCTCCCCGCACGTTGTCCCACAGGGCCAGAGTTCCTGCGGCGGTGTAGCCGCGGTACAGGGCGTCGCGCACGATACGCCGGATCAGGCGCGTGTCCGTCGTCGACACGCGGTTGTGCATGTCGAGATTCAGTTGAGTCAGGGCGCTCACGAAGATGCGAAAGTGGCCTGCGAGCGACGGGTCGACCGACAGCGCGGGGTTGAGCCCGTGAATCCCCTCGACGAGAAGCATCTGGGTCTCGTCCAGGCGGACCGTCGGGCCGGGCTCTCGTTTCCCGGTGCGGAAGTCGTATCGCGGCACGTCGACCGGCTCGCCCCCCAGGAGTCGGGCGAGGTCGCTGCGGAGACGGTGGACGTCGAGCGCCGACAGCGCATCGAAGTCGGTCTCGTCGCCGAAGCGGGTCTCGAGCACATCGCGCGGGAAGAAGTAGTCGTCCATCTCCAGGGGATACGGATGGACGCCGTTCGCCAGGAGCTGGACCGCCAGCCGCTTCGAGAACGTGGTCTTGCCGGAGGCCGACGGCCCTGCGATGAACACGAGGCGGGTCCCCTCGCGAAGCTTGCGGGCGAGCGTCGCCCCGATCTCGGCGATCCTCTTCTCGTGCAACGCCTCGAACACGAGGATGACCTGCTCGATCCGCCCGGCGCGAATCGCCTCGTTCAGCGAGCCGACGTCGCGCATGCCGAGGAGGGACAGCCACTCGCCGTACTCGTCGAAGACCTCCCGGAGCGCGGTGAACCTCTGGGACGGCAGAAGCTTCGTCGGGTCCTCCCGCCGCGGAAACCGCAGGATGAACCCCTTCGGGAACGGCTCGAGCGAGAACGTCCGAAGGATCCCGGTGGACGGGACCATGTACCCGTAGAAGTAGTCGGACACGCCGTTCAGGTTGTAGAGGTGCAGGTGATCGCCCTCGCGTTCCAGGAGCTGCTGTGCCTTGGCTTCCTCGCCGCGAGCCGCGAACAGCGCGCGAACCTCCTCGTAGGAGAGGCGATGCCGCACGATCGGACGATCCTCGCGGACGAGCTGCATCATCCGGGCCTTGATCCGGTTGAGCTCGTCCGGCGTGAACGGTTCGCGCCCTTCGACGCGGCAGAAGTAACCCCCGTGGGGGACGGAGTAGTCGATGCGCACCCCGGCGTCGGGAAAGAGCTGCGACGCGACGACGACGAGGAGGAACGAGAGACTGCGGCTGTAGATCCTCATCCCGTCGGAGTCCGACAGGCGGACCGCGGTCGCTTCGACGTCGCGGACCACGGGCCACGCCAGCTCACGCAGCTCGCCGTCCACGGCCGCCGCGACGGGAGGATCCTCGGCGCCCGCGAAGGCGATCCGGAACACCGCGTCGAGTGAGGTTCCCCGCGGCGCTTCGAACACCCGGCCGTCGGAGAGCAGAACCTGGACTCGGTCTCGAAGGGCGGTCTCGTGGATCTCGGGCTCTTCGGGCATTCTGGCTCAGCCTCCCGGCCGCCGCGCGGATCGAGGGCTACCCCCGTCCGGCGGAGTCCTCCAGGATAGGGAAGACGGTCCGGCGAATCGACTCGACGCTCTCGCGCAGCGCCTCCATCACGCGGTCTGCGGTGGGCGGAACGTCGGACGCCCCGCGCAGGCGGGAGGCCGTGACGCCATGCGCGGCGGCGCTCGTCATCCACGACGACGGAATCTCGTCCGGCAACGTCTCGTCGAGCATTGCAGCCCAGGCGAGCGTCCAGGCCCGAACGACGTTGGCGACGTCGTACCCGCCGCCGCCGAGCGCAAGCCACAGGACGCCGACGCCGCGGAAGCGCTCCACGGCACGTTCAAACCCGTGCAGGCTCATGCGGAGGTTCGCCAACAGGTCCCCGAGGACGGCGTCCGCTCCGAGTTGCGTCACCAAGGCGTCGGGGCGGAAGAGTTCCACGGCCGGAAGGACGACCGACTCGAAGGCTTCGTCGTAAGCTTCGTCCCCCGCTCCGGGGAGGAGCGGCACATTGATTGCATAGCCTCGCCCGGCGCCTTGTCCGATCTCCTCCTCGAAGCCGGTGCCGGGGAAGATCGTGTAGCCGGTTTGGTGGATCGAGATCGTAAGGACTCCGGGATCCTCGTAGAACGCATGCTGCACGCCGTCACCGTGGTGAGCGTCGATGTCCACGTACGCGACGCGCTTCCCGGCGGCCCGCAAGCGCTGGATGGCGAGGACTCCGTCGTTGACGTGACAGAACCCGCTCGCCCGGGTGGGCATGGCATGGTGCAGCCCGCCGGTCAAGTTGAACGACCGACCGGCGCCGCCGTTCCCCAGGGCCGCCGCGGCGTCGATCGACCCTCCGGCGACGAGCATCGCCCACTCGTACACGTCGGGGAACACCGGGTTGTCGGTCGTGCCGAGGCCGTGCGAGAACTGGTTGGGGACCCACATCCCGGAGCTCGCCAGGCGCAACGCCTCGAGGTACCCCTGCGAGTGGAAGCTGAGGGCCTCGGCCTCGGTCGCCTCGCGGAGGCCGATCACGCGGACGTCGTCCCGATCGACCAGGCCGTAGGCTTGCAGGAGTTCAAACGTCAGGGCGAGGCGATGGACCTTGAACGGATGCGCCGGTCCGAAGTCGAACCGACTCAGCCGCTCGGGGTCCACCAGGACTTTCGTCATTCCCGTCTCCAACGCCGCATGGTATCGCCCTGCGCGGCGGGACGCCACCCGCGTCCGCTAGAACGTCCACAGGTCGAAGACGTCGCCGGGCTCAAGCTCCCGCGGCGAGCATCCGAGCGCGAAGGCCACGCCGTACGTCGCCGTCTCGGCGACCGCGTAGCGGACTCCGCCGATCTCCACGACCCCAGGGCAGGAGAGCGTTGCTTCCCGCGCCGGCGTGACGGGCACGAGGGCGAGCACGTGGTCGGGGATCGCGTCGTCGTCGGTGTCGACGAACGCGAGGCTCGCGGGGACCCCTCGCCCGCGGAGAAGGCTGACGAACAGAATCGCCGTGTCCTCGCAGTCTCCGCGGCCATCGACGAGGGTCTCGATCGGGTAGAGGGGCCACTCCTGTCCGGCCGGGTCCTTCGCGTACGCGATCGCGCCTTGGCAGAACGAGAGCGCGCACTCGACGAACGCGTCCTCGCCTCCTCCCGCTCGATCCCACAGAAGCGCTGCGTAGTCCTCGATCGTGGGTTCGTCGAGCGGATCCAGGACGTAGTCGCCGTACTCGAAGGCCTCCGCGGCGCTCTTCCGAATGCGGTCCCGGTACGTTCGATAGAGATTCCACGGGGCGAGGAGATCCCAGTACTGCGTGCGGCCGCCGTACGTCCACTCGAAGCGCCTCATCACGAAGCCGTCCGGGATGTCCCACACGGAGACGCCGGCGAACGCGGCGTCGGTCTCTCCGCGTCCATCGGCGACGGTGAGCGTGATCTCGTGGTGGCCGGCCGGGAGCGTGTGCTCGCCGGTCGCTCCGTCGAGGGAGACGGCGTCATCGAAGCTCCAGACGTAGGAAAGCGCGTCTCCGTCGGGATCGTAGCTCTGCCGTGCGTCGAGGTGGACGACCAGCGGGGCGTATCCTTCGGTTGGGGCGACGTCCGCGACGGCGACCGGCGCCCGGTTGGCTGTAGGCGTGCAGCTCGTGACGAAGAGAAGGGCTCCGGCGAGCAGAAGAATCGCCCTGGACCGCCATGCCGCTTTCCTGCGGTAGTACGTCATCGTGGCGGCGATTGTAACAGGGTCCCGGAGGGGCGTCAATCGATGGAATGACCTTCTCTTGATGGTTTTCGTCGCTCGTGTGCGTCCCGCGCCGGTCACGCCGAACGTGCTGACTTGGGGTGTCTTGGGCGCCGATTCCGTCGGGATCTCCCCGCCGCCGGTCGGAGGAGCGATGCCCTCCAGCTTTCGGTTCCCGTATACTGTCCCCGCCGCGGCGTGCGGCACGACGAAGGGGGATTGTGATGCGACGCGCAGCTTGGATCATCGGGTGCGTGGTGGCGCTCTCCGCCGTCTCGGCGGTGGCCTACGACCGCTCCGAGTTCCTGTTCCTCGACGAGATTCGGATCGGAATGACGGGGACCGGCAAGACGGTGGTCGCCTCGGACACGATCAGCGAGTTTTCGATCGAGGTCCTCGGGGTCATCGATCAGCCGGGCACGCTCTCCGACTTCATCGTGGTGCGCGTCAGCGGCGAGGCCATCGGCCGCTCCGGCGGAATCGCACAGGGGATGAGCGGCAGCCCGATCTACGTCGACGGGAGGCTGATCGGCGCCTTGAGTCGGGCGGCGACGTGGTCGAAGGAGATCACGCCGATCGGATTGGTGACCCCGATAGGACCGATGCTCGAGGTGCTCGACTCGGTGGGCAGCTCGCTCGCGGCGGCCGCCCCGTCGGCCGTGCTCGACGGCGTGCGAGTGGTGGAGTACTCCGCGCCCCCGTTGTTCGCCCGATGTACTGCAGCGAACCTCATCGTCGCTTACCCGGTGGCCACGCCGCTGGTCGTCTCCGGGCTGGCGGGGCGCAGTCTGGATGCTCTGATGAACGGGCTTGCCGCCGACGCGCGCCCCGCGGGGACCATCAGCGACTTCCTTCCGGGTCGGAGTCTCGGGGCCGGCGCTCTGCGAGGGCTGTCGGCATTCCAGTTCTCGGTGCTCCCGTTCGGCGCGCCGAAGGCCGTCGCGGGGACTGCGGCGCCGAACGCTTCCCTCGTTCCCGGCGGAGCGATGGGCATTGCCCTGGCGACGGGTGACGTCACGCTGGGAGCGCTCGGCACCGTGACCTACCGCGACGGCGACGCCCTCATCGGGTTCGGACACCCGTTCCTGTCGAACGGCGCGTCGTCGTTCCCCCTGACGGCCGTGTCCATCTACGACACGATGAAGTCGTTCGAAGCGTCGTTCAAGCTTGGCCAACTGGGGGACGTGATGGGGACGATCACTCAGGATCGGATCGCCGCTGTGGGAGGGCGGATCGGCGGCGTCGCGGACACCGTGGGGCTCTTCTACAACGTCTTCGACGCCGATCGCGGCCTCGAGGAGACGTTCGACATCGAGCTCGTCGACCTGCCGCGGATGATGCCGGAGCTACTCTTCTCGGCGGGCCTGGAGGCGACCGACGTCACGCTCGATCGGATCGGCCAGGGGACGGTCGAGGTGGTGTACACGATCGAGGGGACGGGGATGTCGTCGCTCGAGCGGAAGGACGTCTTCCTCAGCGTCACGGACGTGGCCGTCTACGCCCCTTGGCAGCTGGCGGAGATCGTCGCGGCGCTCCAGTACAACGAGTTCCAGGACCCCGGCATCACGCAGATCTCGGCATCCCTGCAGATCCAGGAGGAGTTGCAGGCCGTCCAGATCGAACGTCTCGAACTGGATTCGGACTTCTACGCGCCGGGAGACGTCATTCACTTCACCCTTGCGTTACAGACGTTCCAGGGGGAGTGGATCGACCTCGACGGGACCCTCGGCATCCCGCCGGACCTCGACGCGGACTACCTCTTTGTGCGCGCCTACGGCGGACCGCGACTCGTTGAGGCGGGAGAGCAGCCGCGGACGTTCGAGGGGTTGGAGGACCTGATCGCGGCGATCGAGGACATTCCCTCCTACGAGACGTTGACCGTCGAGTTGTTCGCCGTCGACCCGTATTCCCCGCGGGCCGAGGCGCTGTTCGGCGTCACCGAGGTGACGCGCGTCTTCCCCGGTCACGTCGTGTACGACGAGCGAGAAGTGACGGCGATTCTCATGCTCCCGAGCGGAGGGGAAAGCTCCGAGCCGAGCGAAGGAGCAGGCTGGTAGGTAGGGTGCTCTCCATCCCCGAGCTTGCGGCGACCACGCGGGGGGCGCTCCTGCGGGAGACGACCGACGTGCCGTCCGGCTGCGCCGTCGACTCCCGCCGGGTGGTCGCTGGAGACGTGTTCTTCGCGCTGCCGGGGGCACGCACGGACGGGCACGTCTTCCTCGACGAGGCCTTCCAGCGCGGCGCCGTGGGCGCCGTCGTGCTTCCGGCGAGGCCGCTGCCGGCCTCCGCGCGCAACGTCATCGTCGTCTCCGACGTCCTCGCCGCTCTGCACGCCGCGGCCCGCGCGTGGAGGGCGCGGTTTGGGATCCCGCTCGTGGCAATTACCGGCAGCAACGGGAAGACCACGACCCGCAACCTCCTCACCCACCTGCTCGACGGCACCTTCGCCGTGTACTCCCCGCCGGAGAACTACAACACCGAGATCGGCCTCCCGGCCGCCCTGGCCTCGATGCCGGCCGAGAGCGAGGTGGGCGTGTTCGAACTCGGGACGGAGAAGCCGGGCGACATCGCTCTGCTCGCCGACCTCCTCCGCCCGACGGCGGCCATCGTGACGTCGGTCGGCGAGAGTCACCTCGGCGGCCTGGGAAGTCTGGACGCCGTGGCGACGGAGAAGTGGAGCCTTGTGGAGGCGCTCCCCTCCGACGCCGCGGCGTTCGTCAACGCCGACTCGCTGCACTTGCGAGCGTTGGCCGTCGCCTCCGCTCGCGTCGGGCTCGTGACCGTCGGCCTGCAACACGGCGCCGTGCGGGGCCGCCTGATGCGCTCCGTCCCTCGCCTCGAGGTCGAGGTTGCCGATCCTCCCCTCCGGCTCTCCACGCAGCTCGTCGGAGCCCACAACGCCACCAATCTGCTTCTGGCCGCGGCGTGCGCACACCGGTTGGGCGTTCCGACCCGCCGGATCGAGGAGCGCGCGGCGTCGTTCCTGCCGGTCGAGCACCGGATGCAGCCGCGGGCGGCCCGATTTGGCGTCGTCCTCGACGATTCCTACAATGCGAACCCTGCTTCGATGGCCGCCGCCGTCGAGACGCTCGCCGGGTACGGCGGTGCCGGCGCTCGCCGCGTGTTCGTCTACGGGGACATGCTGGGCCTCGGAGGCGTCGAGGAGGCGCGCCACCGAGAGATCGCCGAGCTCGCGGCGCGGCTCGGGATTGACGAGGTGTACCCCGTGGGCGCGCGTGCCGGCACCGGGTGCGAGGCCGTTGCGAGGTCTCTCACCGTGCAGTTCATCGAGCCGGGGCGCCTCGCGGCGCACCTCGCCGCGCACCTGGGCCGGGAGACGAGCGCGGTCGTCCTCGTCAAAGGCTCGCACGCCGTCGGGCTTGATCAGCTCGTGCAGGATTTGCTCGCGCTGGCGCCTCCGTCCACGTAGAGGGGAACGAGTTCGAAGCGATCGACGTCGACCAGCCCGAGGTCGGTGAGCTTGAGGTGGGGGATCACCGGCAGGGCGAGGAACGAGAGCGTCATGAACGGGCTGGGCAGGCGGCAGCCGAGTCCGCGCGCGGCGGTCCCCAGCGCGGCCTGGGCCTCGGCCACTTCGTCCAACGAGAGGGGCGACATCAGCCCGGCGATGGGAAGCGCGAGTTCCGCAAGGATGTGGTCGGCGTCGACAGCCACCTGGCCGCCGCCGAGTTCGACGAGCCGGCGCACAGCCGTGATCATCGCGTCGTCGTTCGCCCCGACGACGAGCACGTTGTGGCTGTCGTGAGCGACGGTCGACGCCAGGGCGCCCGAGGTGAGTCCGAATCCGCGCACGAGGCCGAGGCCGACCCTGCCCGTGCCGAGGTGCCGCTCGACGACGGCGATCTTGAGAAGGTCGCGAGCCGGGTCGGCAACGATCTCTCCGTCGGCGACCCGCGGGAGGACGTGCTCCTCGTCGGTCACCAGGCCGGCGGGATGGACGACGATCACCCGGGCCGCCCCTTCGGACGCCGCCGGGATCCGGAACGGCGCTTCGGGGAGGCGAACATTCATCGTGCGCTGGGAAACGGGCGAAGGCGGCTCGGATTCCTGCGCGGTGACGCGCTTTCCCGCCGCGTAGACCTCGCGGATCTCGAACGCCGTGAGATTGGAAACGACGAGGAGATCGGCCGCGTATCCCGGCGCGACGGCGCCGACGCGGTCGATGCCGTAGCTCCGCGCCGGGTGGATCGTCGCGGCGGTGATCGCGATCTCGGGCGGAACCCCCGCGGCGATCGCCCGGCGGACGAGCCCGTCGATGTGGCCCTCGCGCAGGATCGTCTCGGCGTGGCGGTCGTCGGTGCAGAAGTGGACGAACGGCGCGCTCCGCTCGGTGAGAAGCGGAAGGAGAGCTTCGAAGTTGCGGGTCGCCGAGCCTTCGCGAATCAGAACGCACATTCCGGCGGCGAGCTTCTCCTCGGCCTCGGCCAGCGAGGACGACTCGTGGTCGGTGCGCGGCCCCGCGGAGATGTAGGCGGAGAGAGCCTCTGCCGACAGGCCGGGCGCGTGGCCGTCAATCGGACGACCGCGAGCCGCGGCGAGCTTCGCCGACACGTCCGGGTCCCCGGCGAGGACGCCGGGGTAGTTCATCACTTCGCCGAGCCCGAGGACGCGGTCCCAACCGAGAAGCAGCGCCACGTCCTCCGGACCGATCCGAGCCCCCGCCGTCTCGAACGGGGTCGCCGGCACGCAGGAAGGGGCCATGAGCAGGACGCGAAGCGCCAGCCCCTCGGTCGCGGCAAGCATGTATCGAACCCCGTCGACGCCGAGCACGTTGGCGATCTCGTGGGGGTCGGCGATGACGGTGGTCGTGCCGTGGGCGATGACGGCGCGGGCAAACGACGCCGGCGAGAGCTGCGAGCTCTCGATGTGGACGTGCGCGTCGATGAGCCCCGGGACGAGGAAGCAGCCTTTGACGTCGACGGTGCGCCGGGCGCGATCGCCAAAGCCAAGCACCCGGCCGTCTGCGATCAGAACGCTGGCCGCGCGGAACCGCCCCGCGAAGACGTCTAGCACCTGTCCCCCTCGGAGACAGAGATCTCCCTTCATGGCGCCTCTCCTTCCATCCTTGCGGACGCGACGGGGACGAACCCGAGGGACTCGAGGATCGCCGCGTCCGAGTGCGGGAGGAACTGCCCGCGGACGATCTGGAACGTCTCGTGTCCCTTCCCGGCGAGGAGGAGAACCTCGCCGCGACCCACCCTGCGTGCGGCTTCCTCGACCGCCTCTCGACGGTCGGCGACGCGAATCGCCTCTCCCGATGGAACCTGGATTCCGGCCTCGATCTCGTCGAGGATCGCCTCGGGATCCTCGTCCTTGGGATTGTCCTGCGTCAGGACGACGACGTCGGCGAGCCGGCTCGCGATCGCGCCCATTTGAGCGCGCTTGCCTCGGTCGCTTCCGCCGGCGCATCCGAACACGATAACGACGCGATCGTAGATGCGGCGGACGGCGGACAAGACCTGGAGGAGACCGTCGGGGGTGTGGGCGAAGTCCACGATCGCGTCCGCTCCGTCACCGCGGCGGAACAGGTTCCAGCGCCCGGCGACGGAGGGAAGCGAGCGGAGCCGCTCGACACCGACGGCCCACGGTAGATCGAGGGAGAGGGCGGCTCCGAGCGCCGCGAGGGCGTTCGCCGCGCCGTAGGGACCGTGGACCGGCACGGTGGTGCGCGCGGTCTTGCCGCCCCACTCGGTGACGAGAGCGATCCCGGATGCATCCTCGGCGACGACTTCAGCTCGGAGGTCGGCGGTCTTCCGCAGACCGTAGGTGAGGACGCGACAACGACACACCTGCCGAAGCGTTTGGGTGTACGGATCGTCGGCGTTCAACACGGCGACCGAGGATAAGGGAAGGCCGCGGAACAGGAGAGCCTTGGCCGCTCCGTAGGCCGCGAGAGTTCCGTGGAGGTCGAGGTGGTCGCGAGTGAGGTTCGTGAACACCCCGACGTCGAAGGCGATCGCGTCGAGGCGGTGCTGCTCGAGTCCGATGGACGACGCTTCCACGATCAGGGTGGTCTTCCCCTCGTCGACCGCTTCGCGCGCGATCCGCTGCACGGCCGGGCTGGAGGGCGTCGTGAGCGCCCGCAGCCCGCGGTCGAGGTTCTCGACCGTGCCCACGACCGCCGCCGACTCTCGGCCGAGAAGGTGGGCGACGAAGTGGCAGACGCTCGTTTTTCCGTTCGTGCCGGTGACGCCGACGGTGCGGAGCCGCCGCGTGGGATGCTCGTAGAATGCCGCCGCCCACCGCGCAAGCTCGACACGGCCGTCGGCCACAACCCAGTGAGGGAGGGGGCCGACGTCAGCGTGCTTCTCGGCGACGATGGCCGCGGCGCCGTGCGCGACGGCGTCTTCGATGTGGGCGTGCCCGTCGTCGTGCGTTCCCCGGTGAGCCACGAACAGAGCCCCCGACGAGACGGCGCGTGAATCGTCGGTGACACCGGTGATCGCCACCGTCGCCCAGTCGGCGCGGCAAGGAATCCCGAGCTCGTCGGCAAGCTCACCCAGGAGCTTGGTCATTCGCCCCTCTCATTCGATAGACGTAGATCGGGTACCCGTCTCTCGCCTCCCCGATCACGTCCGGCTCCCATCCCCACATCGGGTGGTAGTAGGACACGACCCGAGCCCCCCGACCGAGCGCGCACTTCAACCTCTCCTGCAGCTTGAAGTTGGAGGTCGCGGAGAGGAAGAGGACCACGACGTCGCTGTCGCGGAGGTCGTACGTGTACATGTTCGCGTGGACGATCCGCGCTCGCCGTGGGACTCCCGCGAGGAGGGCCGCGAGACGAGCGCAGAGCACGCGGAAGGGGTCGATCTCGACGCCGATCGCCCGCGCACCGAAGTCGCGCGCCGCAGCGATCACGATCCGGCCGTCGCCGCATCCGAGGTCGACGACGCGCTCGCCCGGCTGAATTGCGCCGAGCAAGAGGATCCGGCGAACCGTCGCCCGGTCCGTCGGTTGCCACAGCGCGTCGAGGGTCAGGTTCCACCCGAGCCAGAGGAGGGAGAGCGCTCCGAGGGCGACGCCGGCGACCCAGGCCATCTAGAACCGGAGGTAGGCGCCGGCCTCGAAGACCGGCCCTGCGGTCCATCCATCCGACGACCCGCGCACGAGGTATCGCGCCTGCGCGAAGAGCCCGAACGACTCGAACGAGATGATGCGAACTCCCCCCACCGCCTCGAGTACGACCGCGCTCGTGTAGGGGGGCGGAGTCAACGCGGCACCCACGCCGGCGCCCGCGAACGGGTCGAACGGGGACATCGGGACGTGAAAGAGGATGGACGTCGTCGCGAGCATCAGCCCCGAGAGGCCCTCGGAGACCGCGAAGCCGACCACGGCGCGGAGATCGAACGACGGCGAGATGGCCGTCTCGGTCAACGCGCTGACGAGCCAGAGCCCCGTTGGGTCGACGCCCACGGCGAGCCCCGCCGACGCCGCGAGGACACCCAACGTTGCTCCGGCGATCCACCACGCCGCAACCGCTATCGCTGCCGCCCTCTTCATCTCCCCCTCCTCCTGCGCTGTCGCCTAGATGTCGAGAGACGTAACCTTGTCGCTGTTCTCCATGATGAAGGCACGTCGCCTCGCGACGTCGTCTCCCATGAGGGTGGAGAAGATCTCGTCCGCCTCCAGCTCGTCGCGGACGTTGATCTTCTTCAGCACCCGCTTCTTGGGATCCATCGTGGTCTCCCAGAGCTCCTGCGGGTTCATCTCGCCCAACCCCTTGAACCGCTTCACCGAGTAGTTCCCCGCGTTCTCGCGGCGGTACGCCTCGAGTTGCTCGTCCGAGTGCAGGTAGAGCGTCTGCTTTCCGTTCTTGACCTGGTAGAGGGGAGGCTTGGCAATGTAGATGTAGCCACGTTCGATCAGCCTCGGCAAGTAGCGGTAGAAGAACGTCAGGATGAGGCCGCAGATGTGGCCGCCGTCGACGTCGGCGTCCGCCATGATGATGAGGCGGTGGTAGCGCAACCGATCGAGGGAGAACTCCTCGCGGATGCCCGTGCCGATGGCGGTGATCATGGCTTTGATCTCGGCGTTGTCGAGCAGTTTGCCGACCCCGGCCTTCTCGACGTTCAGCACCTTGCCGCGCAACGGGAGGATCGCCTGGAACTCGCGGTTGCGTCCTTGCTTTGCGCTGCCTCCCGCCGAGTCTCCCTCCACGATGAACATCTCACAGCTTTCCGGCTCGCGGTTGGAGCAGTCGGCGAGCTTGCCGGGAAGCGACGTCGAGGCGAGCGGCCCCTTCCTTCGGGCCATGGTGCGCGCCTTGGACGCGGCCATCCGAGCGCGACCGGATTGGACCGACTTCTCGATGACGAGGCGCGCGATCTTCGGGTCCTTCTGGAAGATGAGGTTCAGCTGCTCGCCGAGGATGTCGGCCGTGATGCTCTGCACCTCAGGGTTCCCGAGCTTCGTCTTGGTCTGCCCCTCGAACTCCGGCTCCGGGATCTTGACGCTGATGATCGCGACGATCCCTTCGCGGATGTCCTCCCCGCGCAGGTTCGGATCGGTCTTGGTGAGGATCTTCTTCTCGCGTCCGTAGTCGTTCAGGAACTTGGTCAGCGCCGCCTTGAACCCGGTGAGGTGGGTCCCGCCGTCCACGGTGTTGATGTTGTTGGCGAACGCGTAGATCGCCTCGTCGTAGCCCTTGGTGAACTGCATCGCGATCTCCACCTCGATCCCCTGCTCGGCGCCCTTCAGGTAGATCGGGTTCGGGTGGAGCGGCTCGCGCTTCACGGCCAGCTCGGCGACGAACGACTTGATCCCGCCTGCGTTCTTGAACTCCCGGGTGACCCCGGCCGCCTCATTCTCGAGGACGATCCGCAGGCCGCCGTTCAAGTACGACAGCTCGCGCAGTCGGTGGGAAAGCTGCGGGAAGTTGTAGTGGATCTCGCCGAAGATCTCGCGGTCGGGGAGGAACGTCGTCGTCGTCCCCGTGCGGTCGCTCTCGCCGACGACCTCGAGTTCGGTGGTCTTCGGCCCGCGAGAGAACTCCTGATGGTAGATCTTGCCGTTTCGGTGGACTTCCACGGTCAGGTGCTCGGACAACGCGTTCACGACGGACACGCCGACGCCGTGGAGCCCTCCGGCGACGTGGTAACTCAAGTTGTCGAACTTTCCGCCGGCGTGGAGCGTCGTCATGACCAGCTCCAGGGCGGGGATTCCCGTCTCGGGGTGGATGCCGACCGGCATCCCGCGGCCGTTGTCGACGACCGTGACGCGGTTGTCGCTGTGGACGGTCACTCGGATCTCATCGCAAAACCCGGACAACGCCTCGTCGATCGAGTTGTCGAGGATTTCCTCGACCAAGTGCATCAGCCCGGATTGCCCCGTGCTCCCGATGTACATCCCGGGGCGGAGGCGCACCGGCTCCAGATCCTCCAAAACCTTGATCTGATCGGCCTCATAGGCCTGTGACTCCCGGAGCTTCTCTGGCATGACACCACCCAGTCGAATTCTACTAAAACACCGAGTGGATTTCAATCTGCGGCGTTTTCGCCCTCTCGCCGCCGCCCGGCGACGACCCTCGGAGGCGGGGAGCGCGGTCCACCTACTGGTGCTTCCGAACGACAGCGATGACCTCGGGAAAGTCGACGCCAAGCTCCTTCAGCTTCCCGAGCGTCGGCACGCCGTCGTTCGTCCAGCCGCGGCGCGCGTAGACGGCGTCGATCAGCTTCTCGTACTGCGCCTCGCGGTGAGCGCGCAAGGACTTCACCTTTTCCTCCGTCGTCATCGTGGTCGGATCGACGCCGACCGCGTCCCGCAGCGCGGCGTCATAGCGGTCGGCTCGCGACTCGTACTCCGCGACCGTCACGGGTCCCGCCGAGCGGTACGGGATGGCGTCGTGCTCGCGCGTGCCGAACCCCATGCGCACGTTGAAGACGCGCTGGAAGTTGTAGACGCGCTCCGACTGCCGGATGATGTCAGACGGGGTGACCTCGACGCCGGTGACGCCGGCGAACAGGTTCGCGTAGTTCTCCACGTGCTCGGGCACCTTGGCCGCCTCGATCCCCTTGTAGCGGGTTCGGTTGTCGGCGGGCTCGATGTCGTTCCACGGCAGTTTGCACAACCCCATCAGCCCGAACCACGTGCGCCACATCGGGAAGTAGTGCAGGGCTTCGGCCTTGTCGGCGAACGTCGGGAGCTGCTTGTTCACCATGTCCATGAAGATGAGCCATGCCTCGTCGTGCTGCGGGCCCTTGTTGGCGAGCCCATACCCGCCCTGCATGGCGAGGGACTCCTTGGTGACGTACTCGGAGTACTCGAGCCCCTTGCACTCCATGCCGATGTCGTCGAGGAACTCGCGGTCGGCGCCGTACGCCGTGACGAAGTGGTCCTTCATGCGGCGAATCCCCTGGCCGGCGATCGCGCCGAACCCCTCTCCGCGGGCCATCTGGTGAAGAAGCTCGAGTGCCGCCTCCGCGTTCCCGAACCGGAGGTCGAGGCCGCCCGTCTTCTCCTTGTCGAGGACGCCGGCCTCGTAGCACTCCATGACGAACGCCGTGCTGGTGGCGAAGGAGATTGTGTCGATTCCGTAGGTATCGCAGTAGAAGTTGTACTCAAGGACGAAGTCCGGCTCGAAGATCCCCATGTTGGCGCTTCCCGCCGCGGTCTCGTACTCCGGGCCGTCGACGATCACCTTGTGTCCTCGGTACGGGCCGGTCTTGAGGGGGAAGCCGTCGACGGCGTGCGAGCAAGACATGGTGCAGCCGAACCAGCACCCGTCGGGCAGCCCCTGCGTGAACCGCTGCCGCCACACGGGAGAGGAGATCCGATCCGCCTCGGGGTGGGAGCCGAAGCGGAAGTTCTCGACCGGCAGAAGATCGAACTCGTTCATCACCTCGACGATGTTCGACGTCCCCACGCTCCGCATGTCGTTCTGCTTGGCATCGAGATCGAGGATCTCCTTCGTGATTCGCGCTCCCGCCTTGCGCAGGCGCTCGACGTCGGCGGGGCCGTTCAAGTTCGGGCCGACCCCTCCGGGGTGTTTGA
>CAZWQN010000021.1:0-19825 GCA_964635895.1 uncultured Thermotogae bacterium
ACAGGCCCGCCCGCCTGCGAAACGAGACGCGGGAGCGGACGGGCACGGATGGACGCTTGCGGCGTCCACGGAAGCGTCGAGAAGCACGACGCTAAGGATACAGCGGGAGGCTTAGACGTGAAAAGAGGTACTGCAGGACTAGTCGTTTTGTTGCTGGTTGCGGCGGTCTCCGTCGCAGGGCTTGGTGCCCCGATTCGAATTGGGATCTGCAAAATCGTCGAGCATCCGGCGCTCGACGCCAACGAGCGCGGAGTCATCGACGCGCTCACGGCGGCCGGGTACGTGGAAGGGAAGGACGTGGAGTACTTCCTGGCGAGCGCTCAAGGGGACCCGAACAACGCCATTCCGATCGCACAGGACTTCCAGGCGAAGGGCGTGGCGCTGGTCGTCGCAATCTCGACGCCGATGGCCCTCGCAGCGGTCGAGGTGTTCCAGAAAACGGACGTGCCGGTCGTCTTCAGCGCGGTCACCGATCCGGTGGCCGCCGGGCTCGTGCTCGACGACGACGACCCGAGCCAGAACGGCATCGTCACCGGCGTGTCGGATCTGATCGACGTGGCGGGCGACCTCGCGCTCTTGAAGGAGCTGTCCTCAGCTATCGGCCGCGTCGGCATGGTTTACAACCCCGGAGAGGCCAACTCCGCGCGGCTGACGGCAATCGCGGAAGCAGCGGCGCCGGGGCTTGGCCTGTCAATCGTGAAAGCGGTCGCCGACACGAGCGCCAACGTTCCCGCCGCGGCGCAATCGCTCGTCGGGCGCGTGGACGCGTTCTACGTCACCACGGACAACACGGTGGTCTCGGCAATCGACGCCGTCGTCGCCGCGGCCGAGGAGGGGAGCGTGCCGTTCCTGATGGCCGACCCGACGAGCCTTCGCTTCGGCCCCGTGGTAGCCACCGGGTTCGACTACTACAAGCAGGGGCTCTTGGCCGGCGACATCGTGCTCCAGATTCTCGCCGGGAAGAAGCCGAACGAGATCCCGGTGACCTACCAGACGGGAGCCGAGATCCATCTGAACCTCGACGCCGCAGCGCGCATCGACCTCGCCTTCCCGGCGAGCCTGATCGATCGTGCGACGGGGCTCTTCTTTGGCGGATTCGCCTGGTTGAAGTCGAACGGCTGATCGCGGAGCCTGGGGAGGAGAGCGATGGTGTCCATTCTTGTCCACGCGGCGGAACAGGGATTCGCGTATGGAGTTGCAGCGCTGGGAGTGTTCATCACGTTTCGAGTCCTGCGCTTCCCCGATCTTACGGTGGACGGAAGCTTCGTGACCGGAGCCGCCATTGCCTCCTCCCTCTTGACATCGACCGGGATCGACCCGTTCCTGGCCCTCGCCGTCGCTTTCGGGGCTGGGTGCGTCGCGGGAGCCGTCACCGGCCTCCTGCACACACGGCTCGGAATCGCCGACCTCCTCGCCGGCGTCCTGTCGATGATCATGCTGTACTCGATCAACCTCCGGATCATGGGGAGGCCGAGCATCTCCCTCCTCCGCGTGACGACGTTGTCGGACCTGGTGGAACGGGCCCTGTCGCCGCTCGGCGTTGCCGCGATCCTCGTCGTTCTGGGCGGGCTCACGCTCGCCGTCAAGTTCGCCCTGGACGTGTTCTTCCGGACGGAGTTCGGCCTGGCCTTGCGCGCGACCGGCGACAACGAGGCGATGATCGTCGCACAAGGAGTCAACACGAAGACGATGAAGGTGTTCGGCCTCGCCTTCTCCAACGGCCTCGTCGCCCTGTCGGGCGCCCTCGTCGCGCAGTACAGCGGGTTCGCCGACGTCGGAATGGGAGTGGGAACCATCGTGACCGGGCTCGCCGCCGTCATCATCGGCGGATCCCTCATCCGCTCCCGCAGGATCGGATGGATGACGACGAGCGTCCTCGTCGGATCCCTCATCTACCGCGTCGCGGTGATGTTCGCGCTGCGCTACGGCTACCTCGTCGGGTTCCAAGCGAGCGACCTCAAGCTCGTCACATCGCTCCTCGTGATCGTCGCGCTGGTCGTTCCGACGCTGCGCGAGCGGCTCGAGCGGAAGGTGGGATCATGCTAGACGTCGTAAGCGTAGAGAAGCGGTTCCGATCCGGAGCAGACGAGGTCCTGGCCCTTCGCGGGATCGATCTGCGCCTCGACCGCGGGGACTTCCTGACCGTCATCGGATCGAACGGCGCAGGGAAGAGCACCCTATTGCACGTGATCTCTGGCGTTCTCTTCCCGACGACCGGGCGCGTTCTCCTCGGCGGGGTCGACGTAACCTGCATCCCGGCGTACCGGCGCGCACGGCAGATCAGCCGGATCGTCCAGGACCCGATGAAGGGGACCGCCCCCTCGATGACCGTGGCGGAGAACCTCGCGCTCGCCTCGAAGCGCCGCGGGCGAACGCTCAGGCGCGCGATCTCCCGGCGCCGCCGAGCGGACTTCGTGGAGCGGCTCTCCGAGCTCGGCGTCGATCTCACGGCGCGGCTCGACGATCCCGTCTCCACCCTGTCGGGCGGCGAGCGTCAGGCGCTCGCGGTGGCGATGGCCACCCTGTCGCGTCCGAACCTTCTCCTGCTCGACGAGCACACCGCGGCGCTCGATCCGAAGAACGCGGAAGGGATCGTCGCGCTGACGCGCGCGTTCGTCGAGGAGACGAACCTGACGACGATCATGGTCACCCACAACATGGAACAGGCCATCGAGCTTGGGACCCGCCTTGTGATGATGCACAAGGGACAGATCGTTCACGAGGTCCGCGGGCAGGCGAAGCGCGAGACCCGGGTGTGCGATCTGATCGAGCTCTTCTCGCGACGCCACGTGGCCGACGACGAGCTTCTCCTGGAGCCCGCCTAGTCGGGGCTCGCTCAGCGCCCCGCCCCGTGGCACTTCTTGTACTTCTTCCCGGACCCGCACGGGCACGGGTCGTTTCGTCCGGGTGTGGCCGTGACGTGCACCGGACGGTGCGCCTCGGGCGAAGGCGCCTCCGGGCGCCCGGGCAGGACGGGGCGATTCCCTCCGACGGGATGATTCCCTCCGTGGATCAGACGGACCGGCTGCCGCGGGGCGGTCGACGTGGTCGTCGCGGCGCCGCCCTCGGTCACAGAGAGGCGCGGATTGAGGAGAATCCGAATCAGCTTCTCTGCCGTGCTCGCGAGCATCTCTTGGAACAGGACGAACGACTCGCGCTTGAACGCCACGAGGGGATCTGTCCCCGCGTACGCCGTCCAGCCGATGCCGCCCTTGAGGTCGTCCAGGTTGTAGAGGTGCGTCCGCCAGGCATCGTCGAGCGTCATCAAGATCAGGTAGCGGCCGACGAACCCGAGCGAGGCGCCGATCCGTTCTCGCTGCCGGGCGAGGGCCTGATCGAGATGCTCCACCACAGCGCTCGCGAGCTCCGGCGTGCGAAGGCCGCTCCACTCTTGGGCGTCGACCGGGCCGAACGTCGACAGGTCGCGGGCGAGCCCATCGAGATTCCACTCCTCAGGCGAGCGGTCCTTGCGCGCGTAGGTTGACACGAGGTTCTCGGCGAACTCCTCGAACAGGTCGTGCAAGTACTCGGTGAGGTCTCCCTCCGGCACCTCCGGCACGCTTCCCGACTCCGGGCGGGCCGGAAGCAGGAACCGGTTCCGCAGCGCGTAGATCGCCTCGCGCTGCTTGGCGAGCACGAGGTCGTACTCTAGAAGACGCTTGCGAATCTCGAAGTTCCGGCCCTCGACGCGCTTCTGTGCGCGGCGGATCGCCCCGGTCAGGAGGTTGTGCTCGATCGCCTCTCCCTCCTTCATGCCGATCCGGTCCATGATCAGCCCGATCCGTTCCCCGCCGAAGATCCGCAGGAGATCGTCCTCGAGGGACAGGTAGAACTGCGAGGATCCGGGGTCTCCCTGGCGGCCGGCGCGTCCGAGAAGCTGGTTGTCGATGCGGCGCGACTCGTGGCGCTGGCAGCCGATGACGTAGAGCCCGCCGATCTCCGCGACCCCTTCGCCGAGCTTGATGTCCGTCCCGCGGCCCGCCATGTTCGTGGCGACGGTGATCGCTCCGCGCTGCCCGGCCTGGGCGACGATCTCCGCCTCCTTCTCATGGTACTTGGCGTTCAGCACCGTGTGCGGGAGCTTCCGCGCCTTCAGGAGGCGCGAGATGAGTTCCGACTTCTCGATCGAGTTCGTGCCAACCAGCACGGGGCGACCCAGTTCGTGCAGGCGCGCGATCTCGTCGGCGATCGCCTCGTACTTCCCCTTCCGAGCGCGGAAGATGGCGTCGGGCTTGGCTTCGCGGTGTAGGGGGCGGTTCGTCGGGATCTCCAGCACGGGAAGAGCGTAGATCTGCTTGAACTCCTCCTCTTCCGTCTTCGCCGTTCCGGTCATGCCGCACAGGCCCCGGTAGAGCTGGAAGTAGTGCTGCAGCGTGATCGTGGCCAGGGTCTGGGACTCGCGCTGGATCGTCAGTCCTTCCTTCGCCTCGAGCGCTTGATGGAGCCCGTCGGAGTATCGCCGATCTGGCATGAGCCGGCCGGTGAACTCGTCGACGATCATCACGCGGCCGTCCTTGACGATGTAGTGCTGCTCCTGGGTGAACATGTGGAGCGCGCGCAGCGCGTTCTCGATGTAGTGCAGCGTCTCGGCGTGCTCGGGGGAGAACAGGTTCGCGACCTTGAGGTCGCTCTCCGCTCTGTGGATCCCCACGTCGGTCAGGGTCAGCCGCTTCGACTCCTCGTCGATCTCGAAGTCCTCGTCGCGGCGGAACCGCTTCGCAAGCGAAGCGAACTTCTTGTACAGGTCGTAGGAGTCCGCCGTCGACCCGGAGATGATGAGCGGCGTGCGCGCCTCATCGATGAGGATGTTGTCGATCTCGTCAACGATCGCGAAGTCGAGCGGCCCCTGCACCTTGTCCCCGATCGAAAGCACCATGTTGTCGCGCAGGTAGTCGAAACCGAACTGGTTGTTGGTGCCATACGTGATGTCGGCCCCGTACGCAACCTGCCTCTCTTCCGGAGACGAGTCTTCTTGGAGGAGGCCGACGGAGAGCCCGAGGAACTCGTAGATCGGCCCCATCCAGTTCCGGTCCCGCCGCGCCAGGTAGTCGTTGACGGTGACGACGTGGACCTTGCCGAAGAGCGCGTTCAGGTAGGCCGGTAGGGTCGCGACGAGCGTCTTCCCCTCTCCGGTCTGCATCTCGGCGATCCGATGCTCGTCGAGGGCGATGGCGCCCTGGATCTGAACGTCGAACGGCCGCAGGCCGACGGTCCGCTCCGCGACCTCTCGGACCACCGCAAACGCATCAGCACGCAGGTCCTGCTTGGTCCCGCCGTCCTGCAGGCGCCCACGGAACTCGCTCGTCTTCGCCCGCAACGCATCATCAGACAGCGCCGCCACAGCCTCGGCCATCGAGCCGATTCGCTCCATCTCGCGGTCGTAGCGCTTGAGTTGCTGTGCGTTCGTCTGCCCGAGGAGAAAGTCGAGGCCTCGCCGCACGCTATCCATCGGCATGTCGGATCACGCGGTCAGTATAGGAACGGCACTTTGCGGGCGCAAGGGACTACGGCGCTGGGAGCGCCTTGAGGCGCTCCTGTACGAAGTCCCGCTCGCTGCGGAGCGACGTGATTACCCCGCGCAGCTCGCCGTACTGCGCGGTGGTCAGTCCGGCGGGCGATGTCAGCTTCTTCTCGGCACTCGCAAGCGCGGTCTCGATGAGGCGGAGGGCTCCTTCGTACTCCGCGCGCGCTTCCTGCGTCTGCCCGCGCGCCGCGTACAGGTTGCCCAGGGCGATCCGTGCCGCCTCGAACGTCGGCACGTCGGCGGCAAGCTTCTGGAACTTCTCGAGCGCCGCCGCGTAGTCCCTCTCCTCGTACTCGATCGCCGCGTCGATGTAGCGAGCCTTGGCCTTGAGACTGTCTTCGGGATTCGAGGCGAGAAGGAGGTCGATCTTCTCCCGCGCTTCGGTCAGCTTGCCCGTTCGGGCCGCCAGGTCGGCGTACGCGAAGTAGACCACCTCATCGACGAACCGCGTGAAGCACCGCTCGTAGCTTTGGAGCGCCGCGTCGTGATCCCCAAGCTGATCCTGCGCCACCCCGAGGTAGTAGTAGGTCTGCTGCGGCGAGAAGTCGAGGCGCAGGCTGTGCTCAAGCGTGGTCACGGCCTGCCGCGTCGCTCCCATCTGCAGCTGGGCGATCCCGCGTCCCATGAGGATGTTGGCGCGGAGATCCTGTAGCGCGATCACCGAGACCACGAGGCCGGCCAGCGCCCCGGCGAGCACGAGGGCGCCCAACCTCCAACTGCGGAGCGTCAGCGTCCACGTGGCCGCGGTCCCGTAGGCCGGCGACCACGCCAGCCCGCAGAACAGGACGCCCGCCAGGACCGACACCGGAAGGTGCGCGGGGAAGCTCACGAACGCGTGGACGAGAAGAACGACGAGGCCGGCCGAGTAGAGGAGAAGATCCATCCGGTCGCCCTCGTCCGGGTTGCGGCGCACGCGAATCCAGAGCGAGACGGGAAGCAGAACGACGAGCGCGAGGAGAGCCGCGATGCCGAGCGCGCCGAGCTCCGCGGCGGCCTGGACGTAGTCGTTGTGCGCCTGGGCAGCGCGCGGAATGTACCAGTCGTACGCCGCGCCGCGCGGCGTCGCCAGGAACTGCACCTTGTACGGGACGAAGTCGATCTTGTAGTTCCCCAGGCCAACTCCTGTCAGGGGATGGTCTTTCAGCATCTCGAGCCCGATCCACCAGTCCCACGACCGGGTCCGGCCGGAGTTCTCCTCCCACACCCGCCCGAGCCATGACCTCCCATCCGCGGACAAGCCGACGACCGAGTTCAGCGGGCCGGACGGGGCCTCCACCAAGAACGTGAAGGCGAGGAGCACGAGGAGCGCGACCAGCCACCGCCGAGCCGCGCGCAAGGGCTCGATCGGGCGGAAGACGATCCACAAGACGAGGAGAGCGAACGCGCCAACGACGAGAGCGACGACGGGCCCCGTCTGCTGGACCAGCATCAGCGTGCCGAAGTCAAACGAGATGAGAAGGAGCGCAACGACCCGCAAGAACCGGGATCGAAGACGGAAGAGGAGAACGATCGACGGGAGGATCACGTACGACAGCACCCCGCCGAGGTACTCCTTGTTGCCGAGCGTCGAGATGACCTGATTCACGCCGGCGCCCGTCGTCGGCCCCGCCATCACCCCGAGGTACTGCAGGAGCCCGTAGAGCGAGATGAGCGAGACGGATGTGAGGAACGAGAAGACGAGCAGGGCCGCGTCCCGCTTGTCCCGAGCCGCATGCTGGATCAGCACGAGCAACTGGAAGAACACGAGCACGAGGACGAGGCTCTGCACAACCACGCGCCCGTTCGTCGCACCAAACATCGACAGAAGCGACGCTGCGACCAGGGCCGCGAACGGGGCGGCGATCCAGGGGACGCGAAGCTCCAGCGCGCCGCGCCGCCACGCGTCGATCCCCCAGGCGACGGACAGGATCGACACCGCCACGGTCGCAACAATCGTTTTCCCGTAGCCGTACTCGCTGATCCCCGGCCAGATGAAGAGGGGCAGCGCAAACAGGACGAAGGCGAGGGCATAGAGGAATAGACGGTCGAATCGGAAAGGTGATGGTCTCGGCGTCTTCGGCCTGCGCCTCGCCGATTTCCGCGACGTCGCCATGGTCGGCCGATTATACGGGGTCGGTCCCCGCGGGGGAAAGGTCGCCCTCGCCGCGGCTCGAGGCCCTAGTCGGCTCGCCGTACCGCCGCCCAGAGGGCATAGAGGCGCGTCCACAGACGCGGGTGCAAGGCGATACGAGACAGGAGGCGGCTTGGATGGTCGACGTCCGCCTCGCGGGCGAGGAACGCGGCGAGCTCGCGGTCTTGCAGTTCCGTGAGGGCATCTTCAAGGGCCGCGTCGGAGATCGTTTGCAGAGCGGCGCGCACGGCTCCGCCGAAGCGGAGCTCTCCCCCCACCGCCCTACCGCACGCGTCTTCGTAGGACGAGAGACGGCCTCGCGACACGTCGCCGTCGCGGGCCGCGCGCGCCGCGACGCGTCCGGCAAGCCGCGCGCAGACGCCGCCCACGTAGAGGCCCCCACCGGACCACGGCTTCACGTGAGCCGCCGCGTCGCCGACAAGCAGGACACCGTCGCCGACGATGGGCGTCAACGGTGGAATCGGGATCGCCGCCTCGATCGACGACAGGACCTTCGCGGCGGGGAAGCGCCGCGCGACGAGGTCGGCGAGACGCTGAGACGGATCCAGTGCGCCGGGCACAGCGAGCCCAACCCGCCGCCGCCCGGGCTCCGCAGGGACCGACCACGCGAAGAACCCCGGAGCAACCCTGCTCCCCACGAACACCTCGACGCTGTCCTGCGGGCCGTCGGCAGCGACCTCGACCTGAGCCGCCCGCAGGTGTTCCGCGGGACCTGGGAGCCCGAACCAAGCCGCGACCGCGCTGTCGGGACCGTCCGCGCCGATGACGACGCGCGCGCCGACGACGCCGTCCTCCGCCCGAATCCGGACGGCTCCGGGCTCCGCGCCCACGGCCGACGTCCCGAGGCGGACTTCAACTCCGGCCCCCGTCGCTCGCTCGACCAGCTCCCGCTCGAGCCCGGCGCGGTCGACGACCACGGCCTTGTCCACGTCGGCCCGCAGCTCCGCTCGGACGTTCGGTCCGTGGACGATCACCGCGCGGATCCGCCGCAACACCGAACGCTCCGACGCTCCCAACACCATAAGGGCCTGCCGACTGATGAGTCCGGTGCACGGGGACGGCCCTTCGATGCGGTCTCGTCGCTCCACGAGGAGGACCGAGGTGTTCTCCTCGGCCGCGCAGCGCGCGGCGACCGCCCCGATCGGGCCTCCCCCGATGACGACGACATCGTAGGCGGACAAGGAGATCCTAGAACCCCTCGGTCTTCGGGGCGCGCGTCATGATTCGATCCACGAGAGACAAGGCGTCGGTCTCTCCGCGCAGCAGCCGGTCCACAGATTCCGTGATCGGCATCTCGATGCCGTGCGCTTGAGCCATGTCGAGGACGACTCTCGTCGCGTACACCCCCTCCGCCACCATGACCATCCCGTGCAAGATGGATTCGAGCGACTCCCCGCGCCCGAGCCGCTCGCCGACGAGACGGTTCCGGCTGTGCCTGCTGGTGCACGTGGTGACCAGGTCTCCGAGCCCGGACAGCCCGAAGAACGTCGAGTCCTGGACCCCGAACGCGCGCCCGAAGCGAACCATCTCCACGAGCCCGCGCGCGATCAGCGCTCCGCGGCTGTTGTCCCCGTACCCGAGCCCGTCGGAGATGCCGCTGGCGACGGCGATGATGTTCTTCACCGTGCTGCACAGCTCGACGCCACGGATGTCCTCCGACAGGTAGATGCGGAATCGCGGGGTCGCGATGGCGTCGACGAGCTGCCGCCCAAGGGCCATGTTCTTCCCGGCGAGCACGACCGCCGTCGGGGCGTCCCGGCCGACTTCCTCGGCGTGGCTCGGCCCGGACAGGGTGAACACTTCGGCGTCCGGGATGTGGAACCCGATCAGCTCGGACATCGTTCGCCGCGACTCCCGATCAAGACCCTTGGCTAGGTTGACGAGCGTCGGCGATCCGGTCAGCACAGGAGCGATCCGGTGCAGAAGCTCGTTCATCCCGAACGAGGGCACGGCGAGGAACACCGCGTCGGCGTCGAGGGCAACGACCACGTCGCTCGTCACGACGAGGCGGGTCCGCGGAAGGGACACACCGGGAAGGTATCGCGCGTTCTCGCGGGCGCGGTCGATTGCCTCCGCCAGCTCAGGTCGCCGCGCCCAGAGGGTCGTGTCGTGTCCGCCGTTCGCTAGGAGTCGTGCGAACGCCGTGCCCCATCCTCCCGCGCCAAGAACAGAGAGCTTCATCCTTCCGAGAGCGGCGGCAGCTCGAGGGGCACCGCAGCGCCGTCCTGTTCACCGATCCACCGGATCGCCGCGGCGATGGGATCCTCGCCCTCGGGCACCGCGATGTCCGGAGCGAGGCCAACGCCCTGGACCACGCGCCCGGACGGCGTGAAGTACTCGCCCGCCGTGATCTTCAGCGCCGAGCCGTCCGGGAAGTCGATCATCTGTTGGTAGACGCCCTTGCCGAACGATGTCTCCCCGATCAGCACTCCCATGCGGTTGTCCCGAATGCCGCCCGCCGCGATCTCCGACGCGCTCGCCGAACCGCGGTTGATGAGGATGGCGAGGGGGAGGTTCGGGATGCGGTTCCCCTTGGAGTAGTACTTCTTCTCGCCGCTCAGACGGTCGTGAACGACGAGGACGACGCCCTCGTCGACGAAGCGACTGCAGAGCGAGATCGCGGATGGCATGAGTCCGCCAGGGTTGTTGCGCAGATCGAGGATCAACCCCTTCATCGTTTCGAGGTCGAACGAAGCGAGGGCCCGGTCGAGTTCCACCACCGTATCGGACTCGAAGCGCAGAACGCGGATGTAGCCGATCGTCCCGTTCTCCAGCGTGTTGCTGTTCACCGGGTCGATGACGATGATGCTCCGGACGATCGGAATGTCGATGATGTCCCCGTTTTCGTGGCGAACGGTCAGCGTCACCGTCGTCCCCGTCTCGCCTCGAATGCGAACCGCGGCGCCGGACAGCGTGACCTTCTCCGTCGTCTCTCCGTCGATCGCCAGAATCTGGTCTCCGGCGAGCACTCCGGCGGCCTCCGCGGGAGTCCCGACGAGCGGCGTGATCACGGTGAGGACACCGTCCTCGATCGAGATCTCGATGCCCACGCCGCTGAACTCGCCCTCCAGACTCTCATCGAACTGGATCTTCTCCTCCGGGTTGAGGAACTCGCTGTACGGGTCGCCAAGCTGCTCGACCACTCCCTTCATGGCCCCGTAGAGAGCCTTCTGATCGTCGATCAGCTCCGGCTTGTAGAAGTAGCTTTGGACGTACTGGTAGATTTGGTAGACGGGATCGAACAATTCGCTCGACGAAGGCTGCTGCTGCGAGCCGCCGGCCCCGACGGCACAGACCAGAAGCAAAGTTGGAAGAAGGATCCCGAGGATTCGTTTCAACATCGCACGCTTCATAGGGTCACCCCGCTCTATCTAGGATTGTACCGGCACGGGCTCGGTGTCGGTAGAACCATCCTCGCTCGCCGCGACCCCGAGATAGGCGCGCTGAGCCTCGGAGAGCACGTCGATGGCGACCCCGAGGGACTCGAGCTTCATGCGGGCGACGCGGTCGTCGATCGCGCGAGGAACCGCGTACAACCCCGGAGGCATCGGAGCGCGGCGGGCGAGATGCTGCAGGGTCAGCGCTTGGAGGGCGAACGAAATGTCCATGATCTCGACCGGATGCCCATCGCCGAGCGCCAGGTTGACGAGCCTCCCCTCGGCAAGAAGATCGAGGCGTCGGCCGTCGGGCAGTTCGTATTCGACGATCCCGGGACGGACCGAGCGCGACGATCGCGCCGCCGCCGCAAGGTCGCGCACGCTCACCTCGACGTCGAAGTGCCCGGCGTTCGCCAGGAGAACGCCGCTCTTCGCCGCGGCAAGCGCCTGCTTCGCGACGATGTCGATACACCCCGTGGCGGTGATGACGACGTCTGCCGTTCGGATGGCCTCATGCATCGGCGCGACGGCGAATCCATCCATCCACGCCTCGATGGCCTTGACCGGGTCGACCTCCGTCACCGTCACGCGCGCTCCCAGTCCCCGCGCTCGCAGAGCGATCCCGCGGCCGCACCAGCCGTAGCCGGCGACGACCACGTCCTTGCCCGCGACGAGCAGGTTCGTCGAGCGGAGGATCGCGTCCCAGACAGACTGGCCGGTTCCGTGTCGGTTGTCGAACAGGTGCTTGGTGCGAGCGTCGTTCACCGCGAACATCGGGATCAGGAGCCGCCCCTCGCGCACGCGGGCCCGCAGCCTGGCCACCCCGGTCGTCGTCTCCTCGCACCCGCCGACCACCTCGCCTGCGCCCCTTTCGTGCAGCATGTCCACGAGATCGCCGCCGTCGTCGAGGAGGAGGTGCGGGGAGGAGTCGAGGACCTCGTGCAGGTGCTGCGCGTACTCGGTCTCCGTGACTCCGTGGCGAGCGCGAACCGAGATCCCCGTGTTGGCAGCGAGCGCGGAGGCCACATCGTCCTGCGTGGAGAGCGGGTTCGAGCCTGTCACCCACACCTCGGCTCCGCCGTCGCGAAGCAGGAGCGCAAGGCACGCCGTCTTCGCCTCGAGATGGATCGAGAGCGCGATCCGTCGTCCGGCGAACGGCCGCTCGCGCAAGAACTCGCCTCGCAGCCGCTCCAGAAGCGGCATGTGGTTCTTGGCCCACTCGATCTTCCTAGCCCCATCCGCTCGACTCATTCGACGCCTCCTTGTCCCGTTGGCTGACGTAGATCCCGACGAGAATCGTCACCGCTCCGAGCGCCCTCTGCCAAGTCGGGGCCTCTCCGAAGATAGCGTACGCGAGGATCGCCGCCCCAAGAGGCTCGCCGAGAACGAGAGCGGACACCTTGGATGCGGACAGGTGTCGCAGCGCCCAGTTGAACGTGCTGTGCCCGACCAGCTGTGGGACGAGCGCGAGGAGAGACAAGTAGACGTACGATGACGGCCGAAACCCGAACAGAGGCTCCCGCGACCAGAGAGCGGCGACCAGAACGAGGAGCCCTGCGACTCCGTAGGAGACGGCGACATAATCGACGAGCGAGACCGTCCGCTGCAATCTCCGCCCGATGAGGACGTAGACGGCGAAACACACGCCGCCGCCCACAGCGAGGAGGTCGCCGAGGACCGTCGGCGTCCCCGACCGCAGGTCAGCGAGACCGATGACGAGGCCCCCGGCAAGGGCAACGGCGATCCCCACGACCAACGGGCGGCTGAGCCGCTCGCGGAGGATGAGCACGGAGCCGATGGCGACGAACACCGGATGCGTGCTCATCAGGAGAACCGAGCTGGCCACCGACGTCTGCCGGAGCGACGTGAACCAGAGGGTGAAGTGCAGAGCGAGCGCGAGGCCGCTTCCGATCGCAAGGCCGAGGTCGCGAGGGCGGAGCGTTCGGAATGCGTCGCGTATCCACGCGAGCGGAATCAGGACGAGCGACGCGAGCACGAGCCGCCACGCGGCGGCGGCGAGCGGCGCGGCGTCGGGGGCGAGTCGGACGAGGATGGAGCCTGAGGAGACGGCGAGAAGGCCGACGGCGATCCGCGCGTACAGATCCGACCGTCGCACCATGCGCGGCGTCAGCCCGCTCCCCTGACGACTCGACGAATCTCGCCGAGCGCACTCTCGGCCGCGCGAGCGCCCGCCTCGATTCCCCCGCCGACGCGGCTGTAGCACGGCGGATCGCTCGAGAAGTCCGGGCGCAGGAGGACGTCGGGCGGGTGCGCGGCCAAGGTCAGGTTGCACAGGCGCTTCTGAAACACCGTCGACATCTGGAACAAGACCGAGAGCACGCTCGGGTGGAAGCGGCGGTTGGCGAGGTCGCACGCCGCCGGCGCTCCGGTAATCCCGAGCCGACGGTCGCGGATCCCCAGCGCCGGGATCCCCGACAGGTGAACCTCGCTTGGCTCGACGAGGACGTCGACGGCGATGATGACTTCCGCTCCGAGGGCGGCCGCCACGTCGACAGGCAGCGGGTTCGAGACGCCCCCGTCGATGAGGAGTCGGTCGTCGATCCACACCGGCGTGAAGAGACCGGGGACCGACAGGCTGGCGCGCACCGCCTCGGCCAGCGGCCCCGACGTGATCGCTTCGGGAGCCCCCGTCACGAGGTTCGTCGCCACGGCGGCGAAGGGGACGTCGAGGTCCTCGATCCGGCGGTCGCCGAAGTGGCGGCTGAGGGTGCGGAAGAGGTCCGCCCCGGAGCTCCACCCCGACCAAGGGATCGTCGGAAAGAGCGCCTTCGCCGTCCGAAGGAAGGAGGTGGACTCCCACTCGTCCTTGAGGACGTCGAGGTCGATGCCGGCGGCGTACGCGCCCCCGACGTGCGCACCCATGCTCGCACCGGCGACCACGTCCGGGGCCAAGTCGTTCCGGAGAAGCACTTCAAGAACGCCGATGTGCGCCGAACCCCGCGCTCCCCCGCTTGAGAGAACCAGCCCGATCTTCCGCCTCGCCATCGCTCACCGCCTCGCCCATCCTAACGGCGAGGCCGAGAATCGACAATCCCCGCGCCATCCGGCGCAGCTGGAAGAGAGCACGCGCGGAGGGCCAAGGAAGCGGCCCTCCGCGCCGAAGATAGCCTGTGCTCGCGACTAGTCCGAGATCGCCCCGACCGGGCACTGGTCGATCGCGTCCTGAACGCAGTCGTCGTCTATGTCCGCGCCCGAGATGACTTTGGCCGTGCCATCCGAGCCCATCTCGAAGACCTCGGAACACACCTGGGTGCACAACCCACAGCCCACGCAAAGGTCTTTGTCGACGACGGGTTTGGCCATGGAATCCTCCTTCCTCCGAGCAGGTTGCGGAAGGATACCACACTCGCCGAACGGGGCCAACTTGAGAGAACGGAGCTTTCGGGCGAACCGTCGATCGGCTATAGTGGGGGCATTCCAGGCAAGGGGGGACCTTCATGGTGAAGAAGATTGCCTTGCTGTTGGGCATCGCCGTCCTCGCCGCCACGTTGCCAGCCGGCGCGGACGAAGCGCTTGACGCCGCGCTCACGCTGATCCCGGAGAACGGCGACGCGGCCGTCCACTACGACGACGCGGGGCGCGCCGCTCTCGAAGCGGCGATCGCCGCCCTCGAGGACGCCCTCGGCGTGACCGCGTCGTTCGACGCCGCCAACGAGGCCGCGTACATGGCGCTCGAGATCCCACCCGAGACGAAGTTGTGGGTGAACAAGCTGTCCCAGGCGTACTACACGCTTGGCGACGTCTTCCTCCACGGGGAGGACGGGGCGCAGACCGCGTTCACCAAGGGGCAGTTCTGGGGCCTGAAGAGCCTGCGGATGTCGGAGGCCTTCGCGATCGAGGAGACCCGGCACGGGTTCATCAAGGCGGTCGAGCAGGACACGGACGTCGCCGCGCTGTACTGGACGTACGGCAACTGGGCTCGGAAGGACGAGTCGGACGTGCTCGGCGCGGTGTTTCGCAACGATCCTCCCAAGCTCGAGGCGCTCATCGAGCGCGCCTTCGAGCTCGACCCGACCTACCTTGCGTACGGCGCGTACCGCTCGCTCGCCGCGTTCTGGGGCGGCCTCCCACCGCTTCCCTTCGGCGCGTACAAGCAGGACTTGCCGCGCACGCTCTCGTACCTCTGCCCGGTGCTCATCGACGAGGCGCAGTTCTGCGCCGAGTGCGCGACCTGCCCCGCCGACCCGAACGCCAACGAGTACATCGAGAACCGGCTCATCTTCGCCCAGTACTACCTGATGGAAAAGAGCTTGTGGCAGGACGCGGCGCGGGTGCTCCGAAGCATCCTCGCCGACCCGATCGGCGACAAGT
Source organism: uncultured Thermotogae bacterium (assembly GCA_964635895.1). Classification (GTDB taxonomy): domain Bacteria; phylum Bipolaricaulota; class Bipolaricaulia; order UBA7950; family UBA9294; genus JAPLGD01. The sequence continues at coordinate 15,365 of CAZWQN010000021.1, forward strand.
ACCCGCTGTACAACGCGTTCGACCAACTGCTGGCGCAGGAGCTGCTCGTCACGGTCGAGAAGCACTTATAGCGATCGCCGACCAGCGAGCGCGGATTGGTGGACGTCGGATCGTTTGACTATAGTGATCGATCTACCCAAAGGAGGCCCGAGAAGATGAGAAAGGTCCTGTTCTTGTTGTGTGCAGCGGTCTTCGCCGTCGGAGGTACTGCGACGGCGATGACGCCCGACGAAGCGCTTGCCCTGTTCCAGAACGACCAGGTCATGGTCGAGTACTCCGATGCCGGCAGGGCTCAACTGGAAGAGGCCATCGCCGCGCTCAAGGTCGCCCTCGGAGCGCCGGCCGACCTCGACGAGACGAGCGAGAAGGCTGTCGGAGATCTCGCGATCCCCATCGAACTGAAGCACGTCGTCAACAAGCTGTCGCAGGCCTACTACACCCTAGCCAACGTCTTCCTGGTCGCCACAGAGCACGAGACCTACGTCATCTACCGACACGGGAAGAACTGGGGGTTCAAGAGCCTTCGCATGAATCCCGAGTTCAACGATCTGAGCGGCGGGCGTTTCGATGACTCCGTCGCACGCGAGACCGACGTCACAGCCCTCTATTGGACCAACGCGAACTGGCTGCGCGAATCGAGCGAGTCGGCGGCGACCAAACTGAATGCGGTCTTCGCGGGCGTCAAGGACAAGTCGATCATGCTGACGAACCGCATCCTCGAACTTGCGCCGGAGTTCATCGTTGGAGGCGCCTACAGGTCCTTCGGCGCCTTCTACGAGCAGCTTCCCTCGTTGTTCGGGCGCGACATCAACAAGGCCATCTACTACCTCTGCCACGTGGTGAACGAACCGGAGATCTGCGCGAAGTGCGGGGCAACGTTGGCGATTCCAGACGCCGACGAGTACTTCGAGAACCGCACCTTCCTCGTCGAGTACTACCTGATCCCGCAGAAGCAGTGGCAGGAAGCCATCCGCGTCCTGGAGGCCGTCCTCGCTGAGCCGATCGGCGACAAGTACCCCTTGATGAACGCGTACGCGCAGGCGAGAGCACGCGAACTCCTTGCACAGTGCCAGGAACACCTATAGAGCGGAGGAGGCAGCCGATGTGAGCAGGGCCTCGGTCAATCCCGGGGCCCTGCTTCTTCTCCCGAACACCTTGGACGGCTGAGCGGCCCGCGAGAACCACCAACGCCGCCCCGGATGCCCGCTGCGCGGGCCTACAACAGCTGCCGGCCTTGTCGCCGCGAGAGGCAGTCTCTACACTGCTGCATCTTCGTGTCAGAGACAGGGTGATGCCCGTGGCGGAGGCGGCGAGAGACGGGGTGCTGAGGCGGGTTGGCGAAGAAGACATACGGTTCGTTCAGCTCTGGTTCACCGACCTCCTCGGGCAGCTGAAGAGCATCGAGATTCCCGCAAGCTACTTGGACAAGGCGCTCGACGAGGGGATCGGATTCGACGGATCGTCGATCCACGGGTTCGCCCGCATCGATGAAAGCGACATGCTGGCAGTTCCCGATCCGGCGACGTTCGCCGTCTTCCCGTGGGACCACGTTGCCCGGCTGATCTGCGACGTTGTCAAGCCGGGCGGAGAGCCGTACGAAGGAGATCCGCGCTTTGCGCTCAAGCGAGCCCTCGCGCGGGTCGCGGAACGCGGACTCACGCTTCTCGTCGGTCCCGAGCTCGAGTACTTCTATCTTCGCTCCGATCACACCACCGAATTGCTCGACTCGGCCGGCTACTTCGACCTCTCGCCCCTTGACTGCGCCCTCGACATCCGACGCGAGACGGTGCTTTCGATCCAGGAGATGGGGATCGCTGCAGAGAAGGCGCATCACGAGGCCGCGCCGAGCCAGGAAGAGATCGACCTCCGCCACTGCGAGGCGCTGCGGATGGCCGACAACCTGATGACCTGCCGGTACATCATCAAAGAGGTTGCGCGGCGGCATGGGATTCACGCTACGTTCATGCCCAAGCCGTTCCGGGCCCACAACGGGTCGGGAATGCACACCCACATGTCGCTCGCCCGCCTCGACGGCCACAACGCGTTCTTCGACGCCGCCGACCCGATCCACCTGTCCCCGGTGGCCCGAGGCTACATCGCCGGGATCATGCGACACGCCCGTGAGATCACCGGCGTGTGCGCGCAGTGGGTGAACTCGTTCAAGCGCCTCGTCCCCGGGTACGAAGCCCCGGTCTACATCACATGGTCGTGCCACAACCGCAGCAACATGATCCGCGTTCCCCGACTCCAACCCGGGCGCGAGGCGGCGACGCGGATCGAGTTTCGCGCTCCCGACTCCGCCTGCAACCCGTACCTCGCGTTCGCCGTGATGCTCCACGCGGGGCTCGAAGGGATCGACGGCGACTACCCGCTTCCGCAAGCCACCGAGGCCGACGTCTACGCGATGGACGAGGCCGAGCGGACCGAGCGTGGGATCGGCACCCTGCCTGGAAGCCTGAACGAAGCGATTGCCTGCATGGAACCGAGCGTCCTTGTGCGCCGCGCCCTCGGGGACCACATCTTCGCGAAGTTCATCGAGAACAAGAAGATCGAGTGGGACATGTACCGATCACAGGTTCACGCCTACGAGATCGACCGGTACCTGCCAATGCTGTAGGACCCTACCGCTACGTGACCAGTCCGTACAGGTAGGCGAGGAGGGGTGCGAGGGCAAGGGCCGGGAGGAGATTCCCGACTTTCAGGTCGCGGATTCCGAGCAGCTTGAACGACAGAGCAAGCAGGACCGCGCCGCCGACAGCGTTGAACTCCGTCAGAGCGGCGGATGGGGCGAGCGTCGTGCCGACCCCAGGCGCGACGAGCCAACGAGCCGCCAGGCCTATCCCTCCCTGGTAGACGAGGACGCTCGCCGCCGCGAGGAACACCCCCCGACCGAGACCGGCCACGAGCCCGATCGACGAGATCCCGTCCATGACCGACTTGAGGCCGAGGATCCTCCAGTCGCCGTAGACCCCGTCGCGGATCGCCCCAAGGACCGCCATCGGACCGACGCAGAAGAGGAGCGTCGCCGCCACGAACCCCTGCGTTAGCGTGCCCCGCACCGCTCCGGGGAAGAGCTTTTCGCTCGCTTCCCCCAGGCGCGCGAGGCGATCCTCGATGCCAAGCCAAGTTCCCATGCCACCGCCGAGGAGAAGAGCCAAGAGGAGAACGAGCGCGTTCTCCGTTCCGATCGCAAGCTGCGTCCCGACAACCAGCGTCACCAGCCCGACGCCGATAGTGACTGAACGGGAGATCGCCTCCGGAATCTTGCGGCCCGCGAACAGGCCGACGAGCGAGCCGAGGAGCACCGCGCCTACGTTGATCCACGTCCCGAGCATGCGAGGATCCTATCCCCGCGGGGGATGGCCGACAATACGGACTCCCCGGCTCCGCCCGTATGGTTGAGCCTGCCGCCGCGAGCGCTCATCATACGAACCTTGGGCCGCAGCGCGGCTCATCGCAAGCTCTCCGGGGAGATGGAGGAAGGGTGTTGCCGAGTAGAGACGGGTCACGGCTGAGCCAGGTTCTCGAGTACATGGGGGAGCAGCACCGCCAAGCCGCCGCTCGCGAGCAGTTCGACCCGGTGTTCACCGCCGACTACCGCTACGAGCACACCCTGCGCGTCGCCCACTACGGCGACCTCATCGCAGAAGCCGAAGGCCTCGATCGCGAGCTGTGCGTCGCCGCCTGTCTCCTCCACGACATCGCGTACTTCCTCCCCGACGAGAAAGAGGGTTGGTGGGACAACCACGGCCGGGCCGGCGCCGAGAAGAGCCGCTCTGTGCTCCTCAACGCCGGGTTCTCCGCGGCAGAGACGGGCGCCATGTGCCACGCGATCGCCGTCCATGTGGACGGGAAGGCCGACGACGGCCTCCCCGACGGCCCACTGGACGGCGTTGTCAGCGACGCCGACAACGTCGACCGGTTCAGCGCTCTTCGCGTCGTTCTATGGTGCATGACCGAGAAGGATGACCTCGGGAAGCTGGCCGACATGCTCCGCGAGCGCCTCGCGCGGCTCCACAAGTACCGCGACAGGAGCCCGCTCAAGACCAAGGCCGGGCAGAGGCTGTTCGCCGAGAAGGTCGCCCTCCAGATCCCCCTCTTCGAGGGAATCCTGCGCGACATCGAGATCACGCGGCGTCCTGAGATCTAGTGTCTCGTCCTGGAATTGTATGATCGTACGATGTCTGCCGCGGCCTTCGTCCAGTAGAAGGGGCGCTTCTCGTCGTTGAAGTGCTTGATGTAGGCGAGGATCTTCGTGATCAGGTCTTTCGTGGATGGGAAACTGCCACGGCGGATCACCTTCGTCTGGACGAGGCTGAACAGCACCTCAACCAGGTTCAGCCACGATGAGTACGTCGGGATGAAGTGAAACACGAACCGCCGGTTCCTCCTCTGGGCATGCCACTTCTGAACTTCCTCCGAGCGGTGCGTGCTGACGTTGTCGAGGATGACGTGGATCTT
>CAZWQN010000022.1:0-19619 GCA_964635895.1 uncultured Thermotogae bacterium
GCGGTCGGACTGAGTGCGAACGCTCAGATCACGGTGCGCGTTTGGGACAACGGCACGAACTCGACCGACGACCAGGCGAACGTCTACGTCGACGGCCGACTGCTCGGCTCCACGGCGTTCGGAGCGACCGGGACGACGTGGGATCTCGGAATCCTCGAAGCCGGCGTCCACCAGCTGACGATCGAGCACGCTCGGGACGCCGACGCCGGGTCGCTCTGCGAAGAGCATATTGGGACGTACGGGATCGAGTTTGGCGGGGGCGGGCTGACCGCGATCGCGGACGCGGCGACGACGCGGCGCGGAGAAGAGGTTGCTGTATTCGCGTTGGAGAACGACCTCTACGTCGAGGCCGATGCGTCGGAGACGGACCAGATCCCTTGCCCGACCGAGTCCCCGCTCGCAAGCGAGGGCTGCACCTGCGAGGACGATCATCCCTCCTACGGCGGACTCCCTCCCTACACGCGAACGACGTTCGAGACCGCGTTCGTGGTGAGCGGCGGCTCGTCCGATCTCACCGTAAGTCGCGTCCTCGCGCCGCCCCTTGACGGGACGGCCGAGGTGGCTTCGGACAGAAAGAGCGTGGCCTACGTGCCGGGGCCGGGCGCGTGCGGAACGGACAGCTTCGAGTACGAGGTGACCGCGCCCGGAGGACGCGTGAGCTCGGCCGTCGTGACGGTGACGATCCAAAACACTCCGCCCACGGGGATCGATGACGCACTCTCTGTCGACGAAGATGGCACGATGAGCCTGACGGCGCCCGGCGTTCTCGCGAACGACGTCGATCTCGACGGCGACGCGCTCGAGGCTATCCTCGTTGATGGTCCGGACCACGGCACGCTCGACCTATCGCCGGATGGGAGCGTGACATACGAGCCGGCGGCGGGCTACAGCGGAGTCGATGTGTTCACCTATCGCGCCTCCGACGGGTGCGATGTCTCCGGGACGGCAACCGTCGCTGTGACGGTGACTGCGGTGAACGACCCACCGACGGCGGTCGGCGACTCGTACGGGTTGACGACGGCGGGGGGATTGTCCGTGGCCGCTCCGGGAGTGCTGGGGAACGACGCCGACCCGGAAGGAGGACTCCTCACAGCCGCTCTCGCGCAGTCGCCCGCCGCGGGCACTGTGACTCTCCGATCCGACGGCGGGTTCACGTACTTCCCACGGTCCGGCTTCTTCGGAGTCGATTCGTTCGGGTACCGCGCGTTCGATGGTGTCCAGTTGTCCGATCCCGTCGTTGTGACGATCGACGTGCAGTACGCGAATACGCCCCCCTTCGCCGACGCCGGCGTCTTCTACGAGGGCCGGGTTGGCACTCCTGTGTGGCTTGATGCGAGCTTCTCGACCGACCCTGACGTCGGAGACACGCTCGAGTATCGCTGGGACTTCGACGGCGACTGGACCTACGACACGGATTGGCTTGCCTCTCCGTTGATCAACCATGTGTGGTCCGAACCGTACTCGGGGCGAGTGACGGTCGAGGTCCGCGACTCGTACCGGAACGTGCTGACCGGTGACGTCTCGGAAGCGACGGCGGCGGTCGAGATCCGTCCTGTCCAGTTCGTTCGCGTGCTGGTCTACGAGGACTCGGACGGCGACGGGGTCGCTTCGGGCGGAGAGCCTGGGCTTGCCGGGATCGGCGTCTCGATCGGCGGCCGAACGATGGCCACGGGGAGCAACGGCGCGGTCGTGTTCGAGCTTGACGAAGGAACGTGGACCGCGGCTCTGGCGCCGTCCTCGCTGGACCTGCTCTCGAGCCGGGGCTACGCGTTCGCGGCGACGGAGACGTCCCTTCTTCTCGGCGCTGGGGACCAGGTTGTCGTCTCGTTTGCCGCGCTGCGGACGACCACAAAGCTGAAAGGCTTTGTCTACGTCGACGCGGACGGCGACAGATCGTTCGATCCTGGGGAGCCCCTCGTCGCCGGGCTTCGCGTGACGCTGGACGGAGATGCCTCGACGCGGGCGGTGACCGACGCCAAAGGAAGGTTCTTCTTCCTACGAGTTCCCTTCGGCGAGCATCGGCTTGTGGCGAGCGAGGCCCCGGCGGAGGGACAAGACGAGGCCGACGTGAAGTCCGCGGAGATCGTCGTCGTTCTGGCGCGGGGCGGGAGAACGGAGGCGTACGCCGTAGCATGGCCGACGGCTACGGCTCCGGCGGAAGGGTTTCTCGAAGTGGACGCCGAGCTTGGAGCCGGCACCCCGTAGGCCCGGTTGCGAAAGGAGCGGCACGTGCGTGATCGGATAGCCCTCGGACTCTGGGTCTCTCTCTCGCTCCTCCTGATTCAGCTCGCCGGCGCCGCCCAGGGCATCGTCGGCCCCAGTCAAATGGGTCGGTGCGCCCAGGCGACGTTCACGATCACCGTGACGAACGCGAGCGCGACCGAGAGCGCCTGCGGAATCGTTATCACAAACGCCGTTCCCAACGCGGGATTCTCCGTTGTCGCAGGAAGTTCTGCGCTGACGCTCGTCGAAGCCGGCGAGACCTACGCTGTAGATCCCACGGATGGAGCCTGGGACGTGGATTCCATCCGGGGATCGGCGTACACGCTGCCTCCCGGAGGCGAGATCAGGGTTTCGTTCGATCTCGCGACGGGTTGTTCCGCCGTCTCGGGCAACGACGTCGTGACCGTGGACTTCGAGAACTGCGCAGCCCCCGGCGTACCGCTTCGGAACACCCACTCGACGTCGATCGAGATCCTCCCCGGGGCCATCGTGATCTGCAAAACCCCTTCAGTCGTCGAGGCGACGGTGGGGGACGAGGTGACGTGGACGGTCACGGCGGAGAACACCGGGCTCGGATCCGTGACCAACGTCGTGGTCACGGACGTTCTTGGCGCAGGGCTAGAGTTCCTGTCGGCGTCCGACGGCGGAGGGCTGTCCGGCGGCGCGATCGTCTGGAGCGCCGCGACCACGCCGGCGCTCGAGGAGATCGCGGCCGGCGAGTCTGTGCCGCTCTCCATCACGGCGCGCGTCGTCGCGTGCGAGGACCTTTCCGACGCCGCCGACGCCCGTTGGGGATGCGACTCCGGCGAAGTCTGCGAGGACACCTCGATCGGTTCCTGCGGCTGCAACACAGCGACGGCGTCGATCGCCCTTGTGGTCGAGCTGCCCGATCTAGCGTTCTCTGCCCCTGCGATCACGATCCCCTACTGCACGCAGGACGAAACGGTCACGATCCCGATTGTCAACGAGGGCCTTGGCCCCGCTCGCAACGTCCGCCTGTGCGCCGCACTCGGGGGGCTGACCGTCAGAAGCGTTGAGGGGACGGCGACGTACGCCGACGGCTGCTTCACCATCCCCTTGATCCCGGGATCCTCGACGTACAACCTTCAGTTCCATGTGGCGTTCGCCGGCGATTGGTGCACGGGGGGACCCAGCGGGTCGCCGATCTACACGCTGACGTATGAGAACGACTGCGGCATCGAGCACCGGGCGCGCCCACAGATCGGCTCCGTCGGAGGCTCGGGCGGACCGTCGCTCTCCGCGACGAAGTCGGGACCCAGCCTGGGCCACTTGGGAGACGAACTGGCGTACCAGATCGCGGTGACCTACTCGGGTCCGACGTCCTGTGGAACCGGGGCGACCGGGCAGGTCTTCGTCGTCGATGACGTGCCGGAGGGCTTCGTCGTGGTAGACGCCGGCGGCGGCACCGTCCTGCCCTCGGGCGACATCGCGTGGACCTTCGACCCGACGGTCGATCCGACCTTCTCGACCTCCGTCACGATCCGCGTTCCGAACGACTGCAGCGCCTGCTACACCGAGACGTCGAACAGGGTATCGGCGAACGTCGTCGACTGCTGCGGGTGCACGAGGACGGCGTCCGCGGCGGCGCCGATCGCCATCGAGTGTCGTTTCCTCTTCTCTTCGCAGATGACGGTGACTCCCGAGGCCCTCGTGCGGTGCGGGGATCCGGCGACCTTCACCGACACGCAGGTCTTCGCCGACGACGCGGGCCTCGACCCCGTCTCGTTCGACGAGTACCAGTACGCGACCCTCCCGAGCAACGGGCTTGCGTACGTTCCGGGCAGCCTGGCAGTCACCGTCGACGCCGGCCCCGCCTCAGCGACCGTCGACGACGCCACGCCCGACGGACCGCTTGGGGTCAGGATCGACCGGACCGACTCCGTTCGCGGGCACACGGTCGTTTACACGTACCAGCTTGAGGCAACCGAAGCTTCCGCGCCCGCGTGCGCGGGTGCATCGACCTTCTACGTGTGGACGAGCCACCAGCTCGGCGTGGACGCGCCAGGCGGGGTCTGCGGAACCTTGTACGACGCAACTCCCGTGTCAATCGAGCCTCCCGCGATGAGCGTCTCGGTCTCGGGGATTCCGAGCATCCAGGACGAGTGCGCGACGTACGCCGTGACGCTTACGCTGTCTCGCACCTCGGCGAACGCGGTTCCGTACGACGCAAGGCTTGTTCTTTCCGGCCTTGCCCCGTACGCCGCTGACGCCTCGCTCGCTGCGTGCGGCGGCGTCGCACCGGGAGACGGAACCGCATGCACGGCGCCGATCGAGACGGCGAGCTCCATGGAGTGGCGCTTTGCCGACGCGTTCGCCTTGGGCGACACAGCGACGATCACGCTTCCCGTGACCGTGCCGTGCGGAGGGCCACTCGTCGCGCTCGCGGCGGAAGCGTTCTACGACGATCTCTGTTCGAACGACGACGTCTACGGCGACGTCTGCTCGGCGTCGACCGGCGGCGCGGCCTCGCTCTCGGTGGCCGGCGACGTCTGCGTGCAGAAGATGCCCGAGGTCATCTTCGCAACCCAGCAGGAGGTTACGTGGAGACTCTGCTTCGTGAACGTCGGCAACGGGGTTGCGGCGAACACGTGGGTTGAGGACACGCTCGGCGCGGGGCTCGTCTACGTTTCGTCGTCGATCAGCGACGGGACGGGGGCGACGGAGCGCCCGAACGAGGACCATCTGGGCGCGCCGGCCAACGGCGTCACGTGGGTTATCGACGAACTCCAACCCGGCGAGGAGCGGGCGATCGAGTTGACGGCGCGTCTCGTCGCCTGCACGGGGATGACGAACGACGTCGCCGTCGGGTGGGGATGCCTGGGACAAGAGTGCCAGGCGCCGAAGACCGACAGCTCGTTCGTCGTCGTGCCGACGAGCACGATGGTCGCCACGTCGTACCTGCCGACTCCGATCGACGTGTGCTCGTCCGAGACGGTCACGGTGACGGCGAAGAACGCCGGCGTCACGGCAACCTACGACATCGCGGCAGAAGTCACGCTTCCCGACGGGGTTCTGTACGCGGGCGGCGCCGAGCACCGCGTCGGGAACGGATCGTGGATCTCGGCGTCCGACCCGTCGGGGACCCCCGGCCCGACGCTGACGTGGACGGCGAGTGAGATCCCTGCCCTCGCGGTCGTCGCGGCCCGAGAGCAAGTGCAGATCCGTTTCGTCGTCGCCACGGACTGCGCATTCGACGGAGGCGTCCTCGGCTTCCAGGTCGGATACAAGAACCCGTGCGGCAACGAGTTTGCGTCGGGCGTTGGCGCGTTCTCCGTATCGGCCCGGGTCCCGGACGTTGCGGTTGCCGTCCGTCAGGTGAACCCGCCGGCGGGGGATGCCATCGCTTGCGACGGGGAGGCGACCTGGGAGATTGACGTCACGAATGCGGGGACGATCGTCGTTCCGGTCGTCCGCGTCGGAGCGCTCCTCGATGACGGCTTCGTCTTCGTCGACTCCTCGGGCGATCCGACGTACGGCCCGGCCGACGGTGGATCCCAGGCCGGTTCGTCCGTCGCGTGGGAGCTTGCGGCGTTGCCGGTCGGCGCGACCGCGACGCTCTCTCTGACGGCGGCGGCGCCCGGAGGGGGCGCGAGCTGCGAGGCGCTTGGCCTTTTCGTCGATGCCTACTGGGGATGCGGGTTGGTCGACGGCGCGTCGTCGACGGCGGATGCAGAGTGCATCACGAGTTCGCCGACCACGGCGACGATTGAGGGAACGCGGGTTCCGCCGGTGGACGCCACCGCCGCGGTCCTGTCGCCCGGCTTCGAGGTCTGCGGAAGCGAAGGGACAATCCAGGTCACCGTTGAGAACACGAGCACGACCGTGACCGCGTCGGACATCGCGATCGCGCTCTCTCTCCCCACCGGGCTGGCGTACGTCGGCGAGACGTCGGCCGTGTGGCCGGGGGGAGGTTCGACGGCGGATCCGACCGGAACCCCCGGCCCCGAGCTCTCCTGGCCTCTCGCGGCGACGCTGGGACCCGGAGAGACCCTGACCCTGACCTTCGTTGCTGAGTCATCGTGCTACACAGCAACGCGCACCATCGACGTGGACGTCACGTATCTTGACTGCTGCGGCACGACAGTGAGCACGGTGAGCGCGAGCGCCGCGGCGCCGGCGCTCGTGCCAAACCTTGCCCTTTCGAAGTCCCCGGCGACCTCGGCGCTCGACTGCCTGAGCGGGGAAGACGTCACGTGGACCCTTCGCGTGACCAATGAGGGTACGGGGACGGCGGACATCGTCCGGCTGGTGGACACGTTGGGCGACGATCTTGCTCACGTCTCGGGAGGGACGGAAGTCGCCGGAGACCCCCAGGTTTGGGGTTGGGAGTTCGGCCCGCTGGGGCCGGGCGAGTTCGAGGACGTAACGCTCACGGGGGAGCTGTCGGCCGAACTCGGCGGCTGCGACGCGGCGCGCCGAACGAACACGGCGACGGCCTTGTGGGCGTGCGGCACGCCCGACGGAAACCCCACCACAACGGGGGAGTACGAGTGCTCCGGTGGAACGGTCGAGGACACCGCCGTGGTGCAAGTGGCCAACCTGGCCGTCGGGTCAGCGGACATCGTTCCCGCATTCGTCTGCACCGGCGATGGCGTGGGTTCGGGAGCGCTCGGGATCACGATCCGCAATCCGAGTGACGCCCCCGTCACGCAGAACTTCGCGGTAGAGGCGAGCGAATCGACCACCGGATGGAGCGTTTTGGGGACCTTCACCTCGCTCGGCGGGACGCTGCCCTTGGCCGCGAACGGCTCGCAGACCCTGACGCTTCCTGGATGGCCGGTCGCCTGTTCCGCGTGTGTCTACCGCTTCGCGGTGACCGTCGACGCTGCGGGGCAGATCTGCGAGTGCGCCGAGGGAAACAACACGGCAACCCTCGACTACACCTTGACGGTCCCCGACCTCTCCATCGACAGCGCGGGCCTGGCCGTGACGTGCAGCGCCGACGGCCAGATCCGAATTCAGGGCCCGATCGTGGTGCGCAACGCGGGGTGCGGCAGCGCGTACACCGGGTCGATCCCTCTTCGTGTGACGCTCTACGACGCAGCCGGCTGTGGCGGCGCCGTACTCGACCAGTTCAGCCTGTCCCTGACGGGGGCGAGCGTGCCCGCCGGGGGCACACAGAGCTTCACCCTCAACCGAACCCGAACGTTGAACGTGTGCGGAACGTGCGCGGTCTCGATTCGGCTCGAACTCGACTACGCGAACGCGATCTGCGAGTGCGATGGGACGAACAACGCCCTCTGCGTCGGGCCGTACGCGGTCGCCTTCCCCGATCTCCGCATCTCGTCCGTGAACCTCGCCGGATTGACGTGCGTCGGCGACGCGGTCTCCGGAAGCGTGGCCGTCACCGTGGAGAACAGCGGCTGCGGCGCCGCAGCGGCGTTCTACGTCTCGCTGGTCACCGACGGGTGCCTGACGTTCGCGACCCAGCGCGTCACGAGTCTCGCGGCGTCCGGATCGACGACTCTGACCTTCCCCGTCGCGACGACGTGGACGGACTGCACGGACTGCAGCTGTACGTTCGTGGCCAGCGTGGATGGCCCCGGCGAGGTGTGTGAGTGCACGGGGGCCAACAACCAGGGGTCGTCGGCGTTCACGCTCGCACGGCCCGATCTCGAAGTCTCCTCGGCGAGCCTCGCCCTCTCCTGCGCCGGTGACGGGGAGGCCAGACTGTCGGGCTCGGTACTCCTGGTGAACACCGGCTGCGCTGCGGTCGCCGGATCCGTAGAGCTGCGCATCACCGTGTACGACGGAGCGGGATGCGCCGGGGACATCATCGCGTCATGGATTGAAACGCTATCCCCCGTGTCCCTCACGGCGGGAGGCGGAACGCAGGCGTTTTCCGTTGACCGCGTGATGGTTGAGGATCTTTGCACCTTCGGGGCCTGCGGCTTCTCCGCGCGCCTCGATGTCGATCCGAGCGGCATCGTGTGCGAATGCGACGGGACGGACAACGTGCTCTGCGTCTCCGTTCCGTCGTCGGTTCCCGACCTCGTAGTTGCGCTGGCGACTCCGAGCGTTCCCGCGGCGTGCGCTCGCGGGAGCGTGCTGATTGCTGTGCAGAACGTCGGGTGCGGCGTTGTACCGGCCGGAGTTGTCGTTCGGGTTTCGGGAGACGCAATCGGCGAGGGCGTCACGACCGGCTCTCTTCTGGCCGGCGTCAGCGAGATCGTGGCCGTCACGTTCGACCGCGCACTTGCGTGCGGCGATCACACGGTCACCGTGACCGTCGATCCCGATGGTGAAGTCTGCGAGTGCAACGACGGCAATAACGCGGACGCCGCAGCGTTCGTCGTCGCCGATCCCGACGCGGCATTCTCAGATCTTGCCGTGACCTGCCGCGGAGACGGATCGTTCGACGTGAGCGTGGATCTCGACAACCTTGGCACTCAGGATCAGGCCGACATCGGCGCGGCTTGGCTCATCGACGGGACGCCGTCCTCGACGATCACGCGAACGTTGGCTGCCGGCGGGAGCGCGGCGTTGTCGTTCGAGACGCCCGCTCTTAAGTGCGGGACGGAGCACGCATTCCGCGTCGTCGCTGACCCGAGCGACGCGTTTTGCGAGTGCGACGAGACGAACAACGCCGCCGAAGCGGCTGCGACGTGCCCCTGCCCGGCGCTCGTGACGACGAAGGCGATCGCGTCGATCCGACGGGGCGGGACGTCCGTCAGCGTCTTGGGTCCCGTTGAACCCGGCGACACGGTAGGCTACGCGCTGTCCGTGCAGAACGTCGGGGGCGGGACAGCGTTCGACGTGAATGTGGAGGATGTGCTGCCGGCTCCGTTCTCGTACGTTCCCGGGACGTCCATCGCAGCCTGGCCGTCCGGTGGGTCGACCGCGGACCCCACCGGAGGGACGGGCCCGAGCCTTTTGTACCCCCTTTCGGCAACGCTCGACGTGGGCGAAACGCTGACCCTTACGCTCGATGCGACGGTAGGAAGCGACGTGTCGCCGGGAATCGACTACGTGAACACGATGGCCGCCGCGGGGACGGAGGGCGAGGGTAGCGCGATCCCAGCCGACACGCACGCGACGATTCCCAGCGACGTCGACGACGATGATGCAAGCACCGTGTCGGTCCAATCCGCCGAACCGGCGCTGGTCACGGCGAAGTCCGTCGAGATGATCGTCCGCGACGGCGTCGCGATCCCGGTGTCGAGCCCCGTCGGTCCCGGCGACCGCGTTCGCTACCAGGTGACCGCCACGAACGTCGGAAATGGAACGGCGTACAACGTCGACCTTGCCGATGTCCTTCCCAACGGGCTCGTCTACGTCATCGGGACGACGAGCGCCGTCTGGCCGGCCGGCGTGTCGACGGCCGATCCGACGGGGGGCGCGGGGCCGAGCCTGGACTTCAACCTCTCTGCTACGCTGCCGGCCGGCGGCATGCTTACGCTTGCCTTTGACGTCCTTCTCACGGCGAGCGTCGACGAGATCGGCCCGTACGTGAACACAGTGACGGCGTCCGGCGTGGACGGGGCGGGGACGCCGGTTCCGGCCGATAACTCGGCCGATGTACCGGCGGACACGGACGACGACGACGCGAGCGACGCGACCTTGCTTCCCGCACCACCGGCGCTGGTCACGACGAAGAGCATTGCGACCATCGTCCGAGCGGGGACGGCAGTTTCGGCGGCCGGGCCAATCGAGCCAGGAGACGTGATCACGTACCGCCTGACGGTCGAGAATGTCGGCCGCGGCACCGCGCATGCGGTGAGTCTGAGCGACACGCTGCCGAGTGCGCTGACGTACCTGGATGGGTCGACGTCCGCCTTGTGGCCGTCCGGCTCGTGGTTGGCCGATCCGACAGGACGACCGGGACCGATACTGACTTGGACGCCGTCCGCGACGCTCGGGTTCGGAGACACATTGGTCCTCGAATTCGGCGCGCAGGCGGGCGCCGTGCTCGAAGGTTCGATCTACGTCAACACGATGACCGCGTTCGCAAGGGATGCCGATGGATCGCCGACGCCGACCGACCGATCCGACGAGGTTCCGGAGGACACCGACGACGACGATTCGAGCGTCGTCAGCCTGCCGGGGATCATTCCCGGTCTCGTCGTGGACAAGACGATCACCGACGTTCGCCGTGGCGGGAACAGCCTGGGGCCGGTCTCCGTCGCCGTGCCGGGTGACGTCGTCGAATACCAATTTGCGATCCGAAACGTAGGCAACGGGACCGCGTATTCCGTCGACTTCACCGACCAACTGCCGCCGGGGCTGGAGTACGAGGTCGGCGCCCCGTACGGCGTCGGGACGTACGTCGTGACTGCGCCGGCCGCCTCGGGAGGGCTGTCGGTTCCCGACGGCGGGACATCGTTCGCCACATCGATCGCCGCGACGATCGACGGCGGCGGGCGGTTGGTGGCGACGTACTACGCCCGGATCACCGAGTCCGCGCAGACCGGCGTCCTATTGCAGAACGTCGCGGAGGCGGAGGGCCTCAACGGCGCGGGGGTCGAGATTCCGGACGCCAACCCGGTCGTGGGCGACACGAGCGACGACGATGTCGAGGACCCCGACGCCGACGACACCGGAGTCGCGGCGATTCGCGTCGGGATGCCGGCGCTGGCCGTTGACAAGCAGACGCTCGATGTCGAGCGCCGCGGCACGTCGATCGGCGCTGCCGGCCCCGTCGAGCCGGGGGACGTGATCATCTATCGTTTTGTCATCCGCAACGTCGGTACAGACGCCGCTTACGGCGTCGGCTTCATCGACGTGCTTCCCCCGGGGCTCGAGATCGAGACGACGTCCGGCGCGGGGAGCTACACCGTCGATGCCCCCGCTGTGGGCCCCCTCCCGCTCGGCTTGGCCGACGGCGCAACCGGAAGCGTCACGGCGTCGCTTGGAGCGCATGTCGCCCGCGGCGGCACGCTGACTGCAACGTATCGAGCCCGGGTCACGAGCGACATCTCCCAGGGCGACACGCTCGTCAACACGGCCGGTGCGTTTGGCGTCGACATCGTTGGATCGCCGATTCCGCCTTCGAACGGGCTCGTCGGGGATACGTTCGATGACGATCCGGATGACGCCGACGCAGACGACACAGGTCGTGAGGCAATCTCGACCGCCGAGCCGGCGCTGGTTACGGAGAAATCGGTGGACGAGATTCTCCGCGACGGCGTCTTCATCGGAGCGCAGGGGCCCGTGCGCCCCGGCGACATCGTGTCGTACCGCCTGCGCATCATGAATGTCGGCCTGGGCACGGCCTACGGTGTCGCTGTTTCCGATGCGCTGCCGACGGGAGTCGCCTACGAAGGCCCGAGCCTGGCGAGTTGGCCGCGCGGAAGCTCGTCAGCGGCTCCCGCTGGCGGCGCTAGTCCGGCATTGACGTGGAACCTGAACGCGACCCTCGATTCGGGAGACGAAATCGTGATCGTCCTCGAGGCGAAGGTGGCGCCAGCGGCCGTCACCGCGGGAGCGCTGCTCAACGTGCTGCGGGCCGCGGGCGCCGACGGCAACGGGATGCCGATTCCGGCCGACAACGGCGCGGACGTCCCACTGGATGACGACGCCGACGACGCCGACAGTGTGCGCCTCGCACTCGATCCCCACGTCTTCGACGCGACTAGGGTGCCGGCGCTCGTGACCGAGAAGTCTGTGGCGCGCATCCTGCGCGGCCGCGACACAGCATTCGGCAGCGTCGTCGAGCCTGGGGACCTCGTAACCTTCGAGCTTGCCGTTCGAAACGTCGGCGACGGCACGGCGTACCAGATCAACATGTCGGACAGGCTGCCGGAGGCGTTCGAATACCTCGCCGGCTCGTCGGCCGCGCGCTGGCCGCTCGGTGCCTCTCTCGACGATCCCTCCGGGGGCGCAGGACCGGAACTTGCTTGGACTCTCCTGGCGACGCTACGCGCCGGCGAGACGCTGCGTCTGACGTTCGATGTCCGCGTTCGGGACGACCTCCTCGACAGTCAGTTGCTTGTCAACCACATGGAGGCGCGCGGGGAGGACGCCGGGGGCGCGCCGATTCCTCCCGATCAGAGCGGGCAAGTCCCCGCCGACAACGATGCCGACGACGCGGCGGACCTTTCGCTCACGACGCGGTCATCGCTAGTCCAAGGCGAGGGCGGAACGTTCCGAGCTCCGATTCTGCGTAAAGACGTTGAGCGCTTGAGTGGTGATCCCTGCCGGCGCGTAGAGCCGGTCCTCCGCCCCGTCTGGTTCCAGACCGACATCGCGTTCTATGCGGCCGTCGAGTTGGAGTTGCTCGCGACGCCGCCTCAGGGCGCCGCCGTCTCGGGCGAGACGCTCCTTCCGACGTGGCTGCGCACCGTGGCTTTCGAAGCGGACAGGGTCGGATTCGACAACGTGATCGCGGTGAGTGGCGCCTCGGGCATGGGGATCCCGCTGTCCTTCGGTCCTCGGTTCCGCTCCGCCGCCGACCCCGTCAGCGAGCTCGAACGGACGCTCGACGTCTACGCTCGCGCCGCGGGCATCAACCCCGAAGGACGTCCGGCCGACGAACGGTGGATCGTTCTCGAATACGCCGCCGGAGATCCTCGGTTCGCGACTCTGGGTGGAGTCGAGTATCCATGGCCGAGCGGCGATTGGTCGACGTACGACCGCCGCATCATCCCGAGCGCCGTGGGCATGAGTCTTCTGAAGCAGGCGATGGAGGCCCGACGTTTGCTTGCCAGCGACGTGGCGCTCGACCGGTACTTTGGATACGTCCTTGTCGAGATCATGCGCAACAAGGTGGCGAGTCTTGACGATCTGCTAGCGGCGACGGGGTCGGCGGAAGGGCTCCTGGCCCACGCCTATTCAGCGGCACTCGAAGGCGTTTTCCCCACGTACGTCGTGCAGGACGGCCGCGCCGACCTGTTCGACCAGCTGGCCCTCGTGTGGGGGCTCTCGGCGTACGTCGAACTTGCCTCTGACACGGCGTCCTGGCCCGACGTCCTCGGGTCCGCGGAACCGGAGCGGGCGGAGGCTCGTCGTTGGCTGGACGTCATCCTTGAGGGCACGGCCCGCCGACTGCGAGGGTTCGATGGTTCGCTGCGGGAGTCGACGTCAGACGCGGGAGGTGCGCTCGCACGAACGACGACGCTCGGCCTGCTCCTTGCGGCACTCGAGAACGTATCGCGCGTTGTCGGAGACCATCCGGCCGTCGAGCGCCTTGCGGTCCGCGCGGCAACCGATCTGGCCGGCCGAATCGAGGTGGACGATCGATTGACGGCGGACGGCGCCGGCTTCGCGCTCGCCGATCAGAGCGCAGCGGTCCGCGGGCTTCTGGCCGCCGCCGCGGTCCTCGACGCTCCGGCGTACGCCGCGGACGGGGCGCGTCTGGCGGCTTCTCTGGAACGCGACTTCTGGGACCCCTCGCTCAGAGCGTTCGTGACACAATCGGCGCAGACGGACTCCGATCTCTGCACGACGCCATTGGAGCTCGGACTCGTCGTCGGAGCACTCCGCGAAGCGGCGGCCGTCTCGTCCGGGCAGGATGCCGAACGGTGGGCGGTTCGCCTTGCCGAGCATGTCCGGACTATCGTCGATTCGGCGGCACTTCACCTTGGCAAGGCTCTTCCCGACCAGGGGTTGGCCGCTTTCACGGACGACGGATCGGGACTCATCGCTCCGGCTCGCGTTGCCGACGCGCCGTTCGGGTGGGCCTACGTCCTTCAGGATCGACTGTGCGTCCCGCGACGGGCGGGCGTCGACGACCCATGCACCGGGCTTCGAGTCGATGAAGACGGCGTCTACTATCAGACCGATTGGGCGATGTACGCCGGGTTCGAACTCGAAGCCGTCGCGCCGTGGGCCGAGGACTACGCCGATGCCAATCTGATTGCGGCGATCCTCCACGCAGGGCTGGGCCAGCCGCTCGACTCGTCGCGATGGCGGAGGGCCGCAGAGGGGGTTGGGATCGACCTGTCGGCCCTTCGACCGGTGTCGACACCGTACGCCGGAGGAAGCCCCGTGCTTGCCGGCGAAGCAAGCTTGGCGTGGGACCCTGCGACATTCGACATGCGGCGCACGGGATCGGCCTTGGGCATGACGCTTCTGCGCGAGGCACAGGAGGTCGGCCAGCTTCTTGCCTCGGCATCAGGAGACACCCGCGATCGGACGACGGCGGAGGTTCTGTTTTCCTCGGCACTCGAGACGCTCGACGTTCTCGGGTGGATCCTCGATGCGGCGAATGAGGCATGGCACGTTCCGTACGTGCCCCAAGCCGTGATGGCAGAGCGCGTCGACGATGCGTGGCGGATTGACATCGTTGAGCCGCAGAGTCGCCTGTTCGATCAGATCTCTCTTCTGTGGGGCCTCTCCGAGCTCGGGACGCTCGTTCAGCGCCCCGAGTCCGAATCCTTGCTCATCGAACTCGGTCGCACGGCGGCGGACGTCGGGCGTTCGGTCCTCGAGATCGCCGACGCCGTCCTCGACACGCTGTTGATCCACCTCGACTCGGCCACCGGACGGTTGGTCGACGAAGTGCAGCGCACGCCACGGACGTGGGTTCTCGACGACCGCGTCGACGAGACGACGCTCGCGCTCGTGGTGCCGGCGCTCACCGACTTCCTGCGTTCCCCGCTCGCCGCCTCGCGGCCCGAGGCGGGCGGCTGGACTCGAGGCCTCGTTCCGATACTTCTCGACCTGCTAGCTACATCGAACTCAGCTTCGGCAGGGAACGGCTGCGCTGCGGGCGATCTCACGACGGAGCTGGCCGCCCTGCGGGCGTTCGCTGCTGGGTTCGAAGCGCTCGGGGACTCTCGATGGAAGGATGCAGCGTGCGCGGCGTTCGCTCGGTTGAACGAACTCCATTGGGACGAGGTGACCGGGATGTACAGAGCGTCCCCGGGGACGCCGGCCGGTTGCTACACGCCGCTCGATCTGGGGCTTCTCGTCGGCTCGCTCGCCCGGCTGATCCCTATCTTGGACGCCACGTCGGCAGCGCGGGCCGAGCACCATCTCCATGCCACGTTCGAGCGATGGACCGACGCGGCGAAGATGCAGCTTTCCTCGCGGGCTCTTCTACGCGGCGGGGAGCCGGCAGGCGGCTACGCGGCGGTCTTCGATCGTCTCGTGTGCCTCCGCCCCGTGGAGAGAGGCGCGGTGTCCGGGGACCACGCTCGAGCCGGAGACCTCCTTCGCTACCGGATCGCCGTCGACAACACCACAGATGAGACGTGGACCGGCCTCGTGCTCACCGATGCGCTCCCCGGCGGGCTCGTTCTCGAGGACGCGTCCCCTGCCCCCGAAGAAGGTGCAGAAACCTTGCGTTGGCCGTTCGCAACGCTGAACCCGGGAGAGGAACGAACGTGGATGCTTCTCGCCCGCGTACCGGACGACGCCGATCCGGGCCGCACCTACGAGAATTGCGCGACGCTGACCTATCACGACGCGACGGGGCTGGAGCAGCCGACGAGGCGCGCGTGCGTCGAAACGAGCCTCGACAGCCCGCCGACTGAGAAGGCAAAAGCGGCGTGGTGGGTGGAATTGTCGGATTACGACACGGCGGAGGCGATGTACCTGTCGACGATTCTGATGCAGCTGACGCCGGCAGCGTGGACCCACGCGGCGTCGGGAGTGGAGTACGCTCTCGGGAACCTTGGGGCGCTCCTCGTGGACTCGCGTCTCGGCATCCTGCTGACAGAGAGCCAGGGCGATCTTCGCGCCGTCCGGGACGACCTCGCCCGTCTAGCCGACGGGATGTGCAACGCTCGGCGAATCCCGGATGACCTCGTCCTCGTACCGTACCGCGGAGGTGAGCCCATCCTCGTCGAGAAGGGCGGCTTCCGAACCCAAGACCCGACGATCACCGCGGAAGCCCTCGGCCAGACGCTGGCGATGGAGGCGGAGGCCTTGCGCTTCTACGAATCGCAGACGGACACGTGGGCGGACACGGCCGCGGCGCTGCTTAGAGACCTTGCGACGTTCCAGCTGTCTTGGATCGACGAGCATCGAGTTCGGGATGCCGATGGGGCTTTCTACTTCCCTCGAACACTCGTCGCGACGGCCGACGCGCAATGGAGCACCTCCGAGGGCGGGAGCGAGCTCTACGGTCAGGCCTCGCTGCTGTGGGGCCTTGGGCTCCTCGTGCAGCGCCTCGCCGACGGGATCGAAGCGCGAAGTCTAGGTGAGCGACTGGTCGACTCGACGTTCGACCGGATCGTCGATCACGCCGACGCGGCCGCGGGAACGTACGCCGCCGTTCTGCCGTCGGAGGCCCCGAGAAGGGCGATGTGGCGCGATCTGGAACTTGTCGCTCGCGCACTCAATCTCGTGGCACGTTCTCCTTCAAGCCGCGCCGGCGCAGCATTCGAACGGCTACAGGCGCTGATCGCCGCCGCGGAAACGGCTGACTTGTCGACGGATCCTGTGGAAGCCACCGCACACCTCCGTGTGCTGCTGTTCGCCCCTACAACATCCGAGCGAGCTAGAGAAGCGTGGCAGAGTCTCCGAGCCCGCTACTGGGCGCCGCTGTACGCAGTGCTGGCCGATCCGTCGATTCCGGCGTCGGCTTGGACGTTCACTCCGCGGGACGCGGCCGTTCTCTTCGATCTCTTGGCGACGCTCTCCGACCGCGGCGAAACGTCACTTCGCGATCTCGATCGCTCCTTCGAAACGATCGTCGACGCTGCTCGCCTTCAGCTCGTCGCGCCTCTGTCCGGATACTGGCAGGATAGTTCGTCTTCCGCGCCCGCTTACGTGGCCCCCGTGTTCGGGCGGGTCGCGTCGCTTCACGGTCTGCAACGTCGCCCCGCCCGGGTCTCGGACGGTCAGTCCGGCGACCTGCTGCTGTTCACCATCGACCTCACGGTCCCAGTCCGTCTCGGACCGATTCGGTCTCTCTTGATCGACTGCCCGCAGGGGTTGTCTTACGTCCCGGGCTCGGCGCGATATGAGAACGAGTTTGGCGAATGGGTGCGGCTCGCTGTTCCACGCTTCGGGCCGCTCCGATTCGAGATCCCGCGTCTCGACCGCGTAGCCCGGATTGAGTACCTGATGTGGCGAACCGACGACGCGTGGGCGAATTGGATCGACGGAGAGTGGATCGACGCGAGCGGTCGGTCGCTCCCGTGGGACTCATAGCACGCCGACCGCGATCGCGCCCCACATGCCGGGCGAGAAGCAGCTACGGACGGGCGACAGACTCCCCGCTCGTCTAGCAGTCCGTTGATCTGTTCCACTCTTCTAGAGATTCCTCCGGTTGAAGGCAATTTGTGAGTGAACACAACGGAAGCAGCCGATCGGTTGTGATGAGCTCCCAACAGGCGTCTGTGAAGCCAAGTACCTTTGAGGTCTTGCTTTGCGCGATGCACATCGACTGCTACCTCACCGTGCGCTTTGCTGCTGATCGTGGCCATTGTCCCGCTGGTTGCCCTCCTATTTCGGCTCTGATGGTGCGAACTGGATAGATCAACAGGCTGCTAGCGGACCTGCA
The DNA here is from genome assembly GCA_964635895.1 of uncultured Thermotogae bacterium. Taxonomy (GTDB): domain Bacteria; phylum Bipolaricaulota; class Bipolaricaulia; order UBA7950; family UBA9294; genus JAPLGD01. The sequence continues at coordinate 17,636 of CAZWQN010000022.1, forward strand.
TCCTCCAGCGCTGCGCCTGGCGCAGGAGATACGGGTTGGGGTTGATTGCAGTCCGGCGACCGACCAACTGCCAGGCGTTGCCCGCGCCGAGTGTGTGATCTGTATCACGCCCGCCGTTCCTCTCAGGCAGTACAATGCCCCACGACTCGTGCGGAACGGCGGGGGAGGTGCAGGGTGCGTCGCCTGTCTGTATTCGTTGTGTTGTTGCTGTTGATGAACGCTGCGGCGCACTCCCAGACGGCCACACCTGTGCACCGGGTCCCGGCCCTCACCACGGCAGCGTCGGTTCTCGAAATCCTCCGAGACGGGGTCAGGCTCCCCGCAGGGAGCCGAGTCGCTCCGGGCGATCGCGTGCGATACGAGACGCGAGTGGCCAACGTGGGCGGAGAAGAAGCCCGCGGAGTTCACCTCGTGAGCGCGCTTCCCGATGGGTTTGACTACATCGTTGGGACGACGAGCGCCGAGTGGCTCGGTGCCACAGCGACGGACGACCCGGCCCGCGCATCAGAGCGCGAGCTTCGCTTCAACCTCGACGCCACGCTGCCGGCGGGAGGCGATCTCATGCTGTCCTTCGATGCGCTCCTCACGTCGAATGTCGATGAAGTCGGCCCCTACGTCTGCACCATGACGGCGGCCGGCGCCGACGGGAACGGGGCGTACATCTCCGCCGACGCCGCTGTCGCCGATGCGGCGGACGTGGTTCTCCTCCCAGCGCGACCCGCCTTGGTTACGACGAAGGCCGTTGCGCACGTCGTTCGCGATGGGGGGGCGATCTCGACGGCCGGCCCGATCGCACCGGGTGACGTGGTCACGTATCGTTTAATAGTCGAGAACGTCGGACGGGGCACGGCATACAACGTCGGTCTGAAGGACGAGCTTCCGCCGTCGCTTTCCTACGTCGCTGGGTCGACGATCGCATCCTGGCTCGCCGGCGTGACGTCGGCGGACCCGATGGTAGGTTCGGGTCCGTCTCTCGTATGGCCGTCGTCTGCCGTCCTGGGGTTCGGAGACGCATTGTGGCTTGAGTTCGACGTGTTGGTGGGCTCTGTGTTGCAGGGGGTGACCTACGTCAACGCGATGACGGCGTCGTGCAGCGACGCGGACGGCACCCCGACGTCGCCCGACCGGTCCAGCGAGGCTCCCGGCGACACCGACGAGGACGACGCAAGTGCCGTGAGCCTACCCGGGGTTGTCCCCGCCCTGTCGGTGAACAAGGAGATCGCTGGCGTGCACCGGGATGGCGTCCGCCTGGACTCGATCTCGTCTGCCGTGCCGGGGGACGTCGTCACGTACCGGGTCACAATCCGCAATGTAGGAAGCGGCACCGCCTACAATGTGGATTTCTTCGACCGACTGCCGCTCGGATTCACGTACGAGGTGTCTGCGCCGTACGGCGAGGGCTCGTACGAAGTCAGCTCACCGAGCACGACCGGGTCCCTCGGGATGGTCGGTGGAGAGAGCTCGATCACGACATCCATGGACGCGACGATTGATGGGGGCGAGCAGCTCGTCGCGACCTACGCTGTCCGAGTCACCGACGCGGCGCAAGCCGGGGTCTCGCTCGGGAACGTGGCGGAAGCCGAAGGGTTCAACGGCGCGGGGGTCGAGATCTCGGACGCGAACCCGGTGGTGGGGGACATCGGCGATGACGACGTCGAGGATTCCGACGCGGACGACACCGGAATCGCTTCGATCTACGTTGGCACGCCGACGCGTGCCGTCCCGCCCGAGGTTCTCACCGCGGCAGGACGGCCCGCGCTGGTCACCGAGATGAGGGTCGCACACATCGTCCGTGACGGCGGAACAGCGGCTGGAAACGAGGTTCTTCCAAACGATCGGGTCACGCTAGAGGTTGCCGTGCGCAACGTCGGGACCGGGCCGGCGTACGGCGTGGCCGTGATCGGCGCCCTGCCACCAGAGCTGGAATTGGTTGGGGGTTCCTCTACGGCTCGATGGCCGCTCGGGACGTCGTCCAGCGACCCGC
>CAZWQN010000023.1:0-1511 GCA_964635895.1 uncultured Thermotogae bacterium
ACGAGATCCTTGAGTCATGTACTTCCCGGACGAGACACTAGTCAACCCGCAACGCGTCCACGACGCGCAAGCGCGCTGCCTCGAGGGATGGGAATAGGGCCGACAGAAGCGTCGCCGCCACACTCACGACAAACGGAATGGCGGCCGTGGCGAGCCCCTGCTGAACCACCAGCCGTACGGGCTCGACCGTGCCGGGAGGTCTCCATTCGATGCCGGCGGCGTTGAAGATCGCGCCGAGGAGCAACCCGACGGCGATCCCTGCCGCGCTTCCGATGACCGCCAGCCACGCGCTCTCGGCAAAGAAGAGCCGGAAAACCTGCGCTCGGGTCGTTCCCAGAGCGCGGATCGTTCCGATCTCCCTCGTTCGCTCGAGGAAGGCGAGGGTCAACACCTGTAGGATGATGAAGAAGACAAGGACGAACACCGCCAGCGTCAGAAAGCCGAACAGCGCGTCAAAGTACGACGAGAGCTGTCGATAGTACGGCGACAGCTCGTCCCACGTCTTCACGTCGTACGGGAGCCCCGCCGCGCGCAACGTCGACTGCAACCGCTCTCTCGCCGGATCCGTCGCGTCCAGACGAGACAGCGAGACGATCACGCGATCCACTCCCTCAGTATGCAGTACCCGCTGTGCATACCCGAGCGGAACGAACACGACCTGCTGCTCGAACGACTCGCTTGTGAAGCGGTAGACCCCCGCCACGGCGAAGGGACTCGCATTGTAGGCGCCATCCACCGTGGTCAACGTCAGCGTGATCGAGTCTCCCGGGGAGAGCCCCAGCTTCTCGGCGAGCGACCGACCCACGAGGATCGCCGCGGTGTCGTCGGGGGCAAGGCCACGTCCATTCACGACGAGATCGTCGAAGTCCAGCACTCCGTTCCCCGGGACGACGCCGGTCGCCCGGACGACCTGAGTCCGCTCCCCGCGCGCGAGGAGCCCTGAGAACTGAAGCTGATCCGTGCTGCCGGTCAAGGCCGGCTCGTCGGCGAGCGTCGCGGCCACCCTCGCCGCGGCGTCGGGCGGGATGAGCCGCTCGTACGAGTCGGAGGCCCCGCTCCACAGAGTGGGGGATGCAATCTGGAGATTGCCGTACTCGGCGACCGTCGACTCTTGGATCAGCCGCCGCGAGCTCTCGACGAAGCCAAGGACGAAGAAGGAGACGGCTGTGCCCAGCGCGACGATCCCGATCGACAGCAGTGTACGCCGGCGGTTGCGCCACAGACTACGAAGCGGGATCCACCACCACACGGCCATCCCCCTCCTCGAGCCGGCCGTCAAGAATGCGCACGCGTCGCTTGGCGTACTTCGACACGGCCGGGTCGTGGGTCACCACCACGAACGTCACGCAGTGCTCCTCGTTCAGTCGGCGCATCAGGTCCATCACCGCGCCCCCCGTCTCGGAGTCGAGGTTGGCCGTCGGCTCGTCCGCGAGGACGACCTTCGGTCCGGTCACAAGCGCGCGCGCGATGGCGACGCGTTGTCGCTGTCCGCCGGAAAGCGCGTTCGGCCG
>CAZWQN010000023.1:1611-18544 GCA_964635895.1 uncultured Thermotogae bacterium
GAGGCCCACTGCCACGTGTCCTTGTTCGCCGACGGCATCGACGCGCGCTTCTACGACGGGAACGAGATGACCGACCCGGTGACTCCCCACGTTCGGGCCCTGGACGCCATCCATCCCGAGGATGGAGCGTTCGCCGACCTACGCCGAGCCGGCATCACGACGATCAACACCAGCCCGGGCAGTGGAAACGTCGTCGGGGGGCAGACGGCCATCGTCAAGACCGCGGGCCGCACGGTCGAGGAGATGCTCGTCCGCGCCCCGGGGGCGCTGAAGATGGCCCTCGGGGAGAACCCGAAGCGCGTCTACGGAGAGCAGAAGAAGACGCCCTCCACCAGGATGGGGAGCGCCGCGGTGCTTCGCGAGTGGCTGACGCGCGCGTCGGCGTACGTCGAGAAGAAGGCGAGGTATGGAGAGAAGCAGGCGGACGCCTCCGCGGGAGCCGCCGGAGCCACGCGGCCGGATCCGTTCGAGATCGACCTTCGGCTCGAGGTCCTGGCAAGCGCTCTTCGGCGCGAGCTGCCCGCCCACATCCACGCCCACCGCGCCGACGACATCATGACGGCGATCCGCATCGCCGAGGAGTTCGGCCTCGACTGCGTTCTCATCCACGCCACCGAGGGGTACAAGATCGCCGACGTCATCGCGGCAAAAGGGTACCCGTGCATTCCGGGTCCCGTTCTGTTCTCGCGGATGAAACTCGAACTGCGTGACCTTACCCCGAGCAACGCGGGAGCCCTGGCGCGCGCCGGCGTCAAAGTGGCGATCCAGACGGACGAGGGGTCGGCAACGCGGTACCTTGCGCTCAACGCCGCCGTCGCCGTCAGCGAAGGGATGGACGAAGCGGCCGCGCTGCGCGCGATTACGCTGACCCCGGCCGAGATTCTGCGCATCGCGGATCGGGTCGGAAGTCTCGAGCCGGGCAAGGACGCGGACATCGCGGTCTTCTCCGCGCACCCCTTCGACGTGGCTCACTGCCGCACGGAGCGCGTGTGGATCGACGGCAAGCTCGCCTACGTCGCGGCGTAGCGTTCCCGGCGCGCCAGGTTCTCTGAGGCGTAGCGCAGGATCTCTCGGTAGTGCTCTTCCGCGCCTCTCTCGTACCACGGACGCAGCTGTTCGTGGAGCGCACAGTTGAACTCCTGGCTCAGGGCCTCCTCCAGGTTTCCCCGGCACCAGCGCCCCATCCCGTGAAGCTCGAGCTGCGCCGCGTTCCATTTCTGTTCGTAGTGCCCCTCGATCGGCTGCGCGACGAGCTTCTTCCCGAGGTAGAAGGCCTCGCAGATCGCCTGGAACCCGGACGTGCCAACGTAGGCGTCGCAGCTCGCCAGGTCGTCGAGGAATCGGTCCGGCTCCGTCTCAAACCGAACGTTGGGAGGGGCCCCCCACGGGCGAGACGGGTACCCGTACACGTGGATCTCCCGCTCCGGATGGCGCCGCGCATAGCCGACGACGGGGCCGAGCAGTCCGCGGAACGAGTGATAGACGACGAGGTGCCCTCGGTTCTCCGGCTCGGCGTGAATCAGGTCCGGACGGAGAATCGGAGGCAGGCACTTCGGGCTCGGGTAGAAGTGGCAGCCCAGACGGACGTCGACGCCGCTCGTGAACAGCGCGCTCACCAGCTGCACGTTGAAGCGCTCCATCTTGAGGCCGGCGAGGTGTTCGATGTCGGGATGGCTCAGCACCGGCTGGTTCCCAATCCCGATCTTCAGCACCCCGGGAGCCACCAGCGGCGACCCCGTAATGGGGTCGAAGTCGCTCACGATGACATCGGGGTCGAACTTCCCGATCTGGACGTGCGCGCGGCGCAGACTCTCCAGAAGACGCGGAAAGTGCCGGGCGAACGCGTTCAACGTGCGCCGCTTCGACACGCCGCCCACCCCGTCTTCGATCGTCGACAGGCCGCGGAACCGCTCGACCCGGGAGGAGCCCACCGCGGAGAAGAAGTAGTCCGGGGGTTCGTGAAACCCCGTGACAATGACAAGCAACTCATGCCCGTCACGGTCGAGCAACGGCTTCAGACCGAGGAACCGCGACAGGTGACCCTTTCCCGTGCTCTGTACTCCGTAGACGATGCGCACGCTGAAGCACTTCCCGCGGGAGACGCCGTCGGGCGTCCCGTCGTTCGAGACACTATCGTCTCTCTCCCGCTCGGTCAACCGCGGGTTCCAGTCGCCGCCGCTGCGTGATATGGCTATGATCCAACCGAGGAGACGCACGAGGGGAGGGGGCTTCGATGGATTATCGTGTGTTGGGATCTACGGGGATCCGGGTCTCGCGGCTCTGCTTTGGAACCATGTCGTTCGGCGACGCGGCCGATGAGGCCACGGCCGAAGCGCTGTACCGTTGTTGCCGCGAGGCCGGCGTGAACTTCTTCGACTGCGCGAACGTCTACTCCGCGGGACGCGCCGAAGAGATCCTGGGGCGGCTGATTGCCCCGGAGCGGGACCAGGTCGTCATCACGACCAAAGTCGGCTTCCCGATGGGCGCCGATCCGAACGCGCGAGGGCTGTCGCGGCGGCACATCCTCGACTCGGTGGATGACAGTCTGCGCCGCCTCCGCACGGATCGCGTCGACGTCCTCTTTGTGCACACGCTCGATCCAGCGACCCGAATCGACGTCACCCTGCGGACTCTCGATGACCTGGTTCGTCAGGGAAAGACCCTCCACGTCGGAGTCAGCAACTGGGCCGCATGGCAGATCGCGACGGCCCTCGCAGTCACCCGGAACCGCGACTGGACTCCGTTCTCTTGCGTGCAGCCGATGTACAGCCTGGTGAAGCGCCAGGCCGAAGTGGAGATCCTCCCGCTCTGCCGGGCCGAGAGCCTCGGCGTGATCACGTACAGCCCGCTCGGCGGCGGCCTCTTGTCCGGAGCGTACGGCAAGGGCCGCAGCCCCGAGCAAGGCCGGCTCGTCAAGAATCGCATGTACAAGGCACGCTACGGCGAAGACGTGTACTTCGACATCGCGGATCGATTCGTCGCCCTGGCGCGGGAGATCGGCGTCCACCCGGCGACCCTCGGCGTCGCCTGGGTCGCCGCCCACCCGGCCGTCACCGCTCCTATCGTTGGGGCACGGAGCGTCGAGCAACTCCTGCCGTCGCTCGCCGCCGCGGAGTGGACGATGTCCGAGGAGATCTACGCTCGAGTCGCCGCGCTGTCGCCCGCGCCACCTCCGGCGACCGACCGAAGCGAAGAGCAGAAGGGCGTCGCCTACTCCGGCAGCGCCGAGGTCTACCGCTAGGCGAACGGGAGGCCGCGTGAGCGTCGTCATTCTCGACTTCGGGTCGCAGTACACCCGGCTCATCGCGCGTCGGGTCCGCGAAGCTCAAGCGTACTCCGTGATCCTGCCGGGGACCGCTCCGCTGGAGCGCATCTTGGCGGAACGGCCTCGCGCGCTGATCCTCTCCGGTGGACCGCGTTCCGTCTTCGAGCCCGGAGCCCCGCACCCCGACCCTCGGATCTTCGATGTCGGGCTCCCCATCCTCGGGATCTGCTACGGCATGGGACTTCTCGTCGAGCGCTTCGGAGGGAGGGTGCGCGCCGTCAACCACCGCTCGTTCGGCGCGGATCGACTGGTCCGCGCCGACGGAGCCTTGTTCGAGGGCCTCGGCTCCGAGATTCCCGTGTGGATGAGCCACTCGACCGCCGTCGCCGCCCTCCCTCCGGACTGGAGGTCGATCGCCGAGACCGAGGCCAACCCCTACGCCGCGGTGTCGTCCCCCGACGAGCTGGCCATCGGCGTTCAGTTCCACCCTGAGGTGATCCACACCCCCGACGGGCCGGCGATGCTCCGCAACTTCCTCCGCCTCGCCGACGTGCCTCTGGATTGGACCCCCGAACAGACCCTCGAACGCCTCCTCGGCGAGGTGCGCGACCGCGTCGGAATGGAGCGCGTCCTCCTGGGGGTCTCCGGCGGCGTCGACTCCTCGACGCTCGCTCTTCTCCTCGCCCGGGCCGACGTCGATCACGTCGCGGTGTTCGTCGACCACGGGATGCTGCGCCTCCGCGAGCGTGAGGACGTCGAGGCTGCCCTGCGCCCGCTCGGTGTCCGCCTCGTGACCGTCGACGCATCGGGGCAGTTCCTCGGCGCCCTGTCGGGGATCGTCGACCCCGAGGAGAAGCGGAAGGTCATCGGCCGCGAGTTCATTGCCGTCTTTCGTCGCGAGGCCGAGCGCCGCGGCCCATATCGCTTCCTGGCCCAGGGAACGCTGTACCCCGACGTCATCGAGTCGGCGGGCGGAGAAGGAGCGGCGAACATCAAGAGCCACCACAACGTCGGAGGACTCCCGGCAGACCTCGGGTTTGAGCTTCTGGAGCCGTTTCGGACGCTGTTCAAGGACGAGGTGCGGCAGCTCGCAACCCTCCTCGGTCTGCCCGACGCGATCCGGCTGCGACACCCGTTTCCCGGTCCCGGCCTCGCGGTGCGGATTCTCGGCGACGTCACCGCGGAGCGACTCGACATCGTGCGCCGCGCCGACGCGATCTTCCTCGAGGTCCTCAAGGCACGCGAGGCGTACGACGACGCGTGGCAGGCGCTTGCCGTGCTGACCTCGATCCGCAGCGTCGGCGTCGCCGGCGACGACCGCCGCTACGGCCACGTCATCGCCCTGCGGGCGGTGACGAGCGTCGATGCCATGACCGCCGACTGGGCACGACTCCCGTACGAAGTCCTCGACGAAGCGGCTCGACGGATCACCCGCGAGATCCCCGAGGTGGGCCGCGTCGTCTACGACATCACCAGCAAGCCGCCGGCCACCATCGAGTGGGAGTAGAGCCTTCGTCTCCACAGGGAGGAGCCCAGAGGATCGCCGGCCGGCAGGTGTCCATGGCTCCGGCTAGTGGTCGTTGTAGACGATCCTGCGGTACGTGACCTCCGTCTCCCGCCAACGGGGATCGTCCTCGCCCGCCACGCCGACGGACTTCACGCGCTTCGTCCAGTTTCCGACATCGTCGTAGGTGTACTCGTACGACGTCTTCGACGGAGGGGGAGTCAGGAGGATGAATCCCATGGTCACCCGTCCTGTCGTCTCCTCGAGGGTGACGTTCCCGTGTGCGTCAACCTCATACGTGGTCGTGAACGGCGACTCCTCCCCGCCCTGGGAGTACAGAGAGACCTCGACGACGTTCCCCCTCGCATCGTGCTTCTTGATGCTCCACGAGACGAGGTTCCCGGCGCCGTCGTACCGATCCGCCCTCTCCTCCCCCGACTCATACGTGTAGACGAGCTTCGAGGTCAGTGCGCCAAGAGAGTCCAACTCGGAAACGACGAGGAGCTTCCCCGCCGCGTCCCGCTCATACACGGTCAATCCCGTGAGCTCGCCTCGGTTCCCGCGCCGCTCGACCGTGGTGCGCGTGCCGCCGCCCTCGTGGGTGTACGTCGATTGCTCGATGAGCGTCTCTTCCTCGCTCAGGACTTCCTCTTTGGCGAGGAATCCGTCGGCGTACGTGTACCGGTGGAGCAAGCCCGGAGCGCCGTACTGCGCCCACTCTCGCAGAAGGCCGTCGTCCCCGAACGTCATCGTCTCTCTCACCATTCGCGGCCCTTCGACGGATCCCGACGGCCCCAAGTAGATCGCCGCGGCCTCGACGACGACGACCGCAACCTTTCCGGACAGTCCTAGATCGGCGAGCGACATCCCGCGCAGCGGGTCGGACTGCTCGTGCGTGGTCCAAGAGAGCCATGGAGCGAGGAGCAGGGCTGCTACCGCGCACCCGCCCGCTCGCAGGCAACCTCCGCGTCTACGTCCGCTCATAGTCCTCCCTCCCTGTGCGTCCGCACGCCGCCCCATCATATCATCGGCTCCAGTCTTCCCAGGGAAGCAGGCCGCAGGCCCACCACCCGGATCGATGGAGCCCCACCGCCGTTCGAATCTCGCGGCTACGCCGTCCCGTGATAGCCGGTCGGGACCGAAGCGCCGCACCCGTGGCACGTCGTCTCGTACCACCACGTCGGCTCACCGCACGCCGGGCACGTCCAGCGTTTCGCCTCCTCGGCGCACCAGCGGTCGTGGCCGACGGCGCGGATGCGCTCCAGATTGCCGACGACCTCGATGAGGTGGGGCATGCGTGTCTGTAGGCTCTTGAGCGAACCGCAAGGCATCTCGGGGCAGTCGGCACAGGACGAGTACCCCTTCCCGACCGGGCAGTCTCGGTACCCGCAGTCGCGGCAAGCGGCTGTCACTCTGCTCGAGCGGCACCCGTCGCAGGCGAGGCCTTCCTCCGGTCGGCCGAAGAAGGCGGCCGCCGCGGCGAGGTTGTCGTTACGAGTGGACTGGTAGATGAGGCAGGCTCCACAGAACAGACCGCAGTAGGCGTCGAGTCGTGTTGGGTTCACGGAACTCCTTTCATCGCTCCGAAGAAGGGGCCGAGGTCGACGTTACCGTCGGCTCCTCCTGCCGCACCCCTCACGCAGCGAGAGGCGTGGATCGGACGGCCCCCGTCGTGCCGGACCTCCCAATCCCCTCCTCCATCCGACGGATCGCATCGTCGAGCGGCTTGAGCGATACCTCCTCGGACGAGGTCTTCTCGTAGTAGCCGAAGGGGTTGTCCAGATCGCCGATGAGAAACAACAGGAACACAAGGAAGAAGGTGATCACCCCGACAAGGAACAGCGACTCGCCGAGCGGGCCCATCTTCGAGAGAACCAGGGCAAGCGACAACAGGACGGTCACGAGTTCCGCGATCAGGTAGCCGGACGAGATGAACGACGTCTCGCGGATCGTGTGGATGCGAACGAGCGCGCGGCGCAGCGCGTGTTGCTCCTGCTTGATCCGTGCGATGGACGACGCTTGTGCCGGAGACTCCAGCGCCAGGAGTCGGGGACTCAGTTCCGTGAGCGCGTTCATGACCTCCGCCGTGCGGCGCTTCTTGTAGAACCAATCGCGGATCGAAACAGACAGATCACGGACTTGACTCGCCAACAGCGAGTCATCCCCCGCGCGGAGCGACATGCTCACGGCCTCGTCATGCATGACCTCAAGCGATGTCGCCACCTCTCCCGGAAGCTTCTCGCTCTCCTTGAAGTCGGCGATGACTCCGCCGAGGAGAAAGCCCATCAGGAAGACGTCGGCCGCTACGAGGCCGGAGAGAAGTGCGTTGAGCGACAGCACCTCCCAGCCGAGCGCGTAGGCGCCCGCTTTCAGCGCGATCACCACGGCAACCACCCCAAGTGCGCTTCCCACGATGCGCACCTGTTTCCTCCCCATGCGTCGAAACACAAACCACCTCCGTTGGAGCTTTCTCTCCTCTGCCTCGCGCCGCGTCGCCTCGGGACAGGCTACTCGTGCCAGGGGACGTCAGCCCAATCCAAGGGCGTTCGCGCCCCTGCCAAGGCTTGCAGACGGGGCAACCTGACAGGGATGGAGCGGCGCCCCTGCGGCCTAGGCACGCAGCGTTGCGAAGTACGGCCCGAGGTCGACGTTACCTCCGGAGACGATCACGCCGATGCGCTTCCCGCGGGCGTCGACCTTCCCGACGAGGAGTGGGGCGACGGCCACCGCGGCGGAGGGCTCGATTACAAGCTTGGCGCGCTCCCAGACGAAGCGCATCGCATCCGCGATCTCCTGTTCCGAGATGAGCACGATCTGGTCGAGGCCTCCCCGCAAGATCTCGAACGTGTTCTCACCGAGCGGGGTGCGCAGGCCGTCGGCGATCGTCCGCGGGATGAAGTCCGTCACGCGCACGCCCGTTCGAAGCGATCGCGCCGCGTCGTCCGCCCGTTCGGGCTCGCAGCCGATCACCGTCACGCCCGGAAGCAGGTGCCGAGAGGCGACGAGCGTTCCCGAGAGAAGGCCGCCGCCGCCGACGGGAGCGAGGACGAGATCGAGCGCCCCGACTTCGTCGATCAGTTCCCAGGCTGCGGTCCCCTGACCGGCGATGACGCGCAGATCGTCGTGCGGATGGACGAACGTCGCTCCCGTCTCCGCGCCGACGCGCGCCGCAACCTCATGCCGCCCTTCGTGCGTTGCGGGGCAGAACACGACGCGGGCACCGTAGCCGCGGGTCGCCTCGACCTTGATCGGGTTCGAGTCCTCCGGCATGACGAGGTGCGCTGGGATCCCGTGCAACTTCGCGGCCAGCGCGACGGCCTGGGCGTGGTTCCCGCTCGAGTGGGCGTACACCCCGCGCCCCCGTTCCGCCGAAGAGAGAGACGCGATCGCGTTCGTCGCCCCGCGGAACTTGAACGAGCCCGTCCGCTGAAGATTCTCGCACTTGAGGAAGACGCTTCCGCCGCACGCTGCGTCGAGCGTCCGACACGTCTCGATCGGCGTGCGCCGCGCAAACGGTGCGATCCGCCGACGCGCCTCGAGAATGGCTTGCCAACCGAGACGCTCCGTCACGCGCCCCCCCGGAAGAACGCGTCGCGGTAGAGGCGCAGCTCGGCGATCGACTCGCGCAGGTCGTCGAGGGCGCGATGCCGCGACGCCTTCGTCACCTTCTCGACCACGCCGGGTCGCCAACGGCGGGCAAGTTCCTTGATCGAGCTCACGTCGACGTTGCGGTAGTGGAAACAGGCTTCGAGCTTCGGCATGTGCCGGATGAGGAAGCGGCGATCGAAGCAGACCGAGTTCCCGCACAGAGGCGATTTCCGCACCAGGCAGTAGCGCCGCACGTACGCCAGAGTCTGTGCTTCCGCTTCGGCAAGCGAAACCTTGGAGGTCCGCGACGCCTCGAGCAGCCCACTGATCCCGTGCTGCCTACGACACCAAGGATCGAGTTGCCCGATCGCGCGCCCCGCTTGGTGGATCACGAGGTCGACGCCCTCACCCAGCTCGTTCAGATCCTTGTCCGTCACAAGGCACGCGATCTCGAGGATGACGCGCGTCTCCGGATCGAGGCCCGTCGCCTCGAGGTCGACCCAGATCAGGTGGTCGGGGCTCCTCACCATGGTCCTCCTCGGAGCGAGAGCTTACCGCGGTCGGCGCCGCGAGGCTACGCGCGGCCAGAAGGAGACAGGGCGTGGCGGTCAGCGAGAAGGCGGCCGCCGAGCCGTGCTCGCGGCCGCCCTGATGCGCTCCGATGGGCGCTGCCTATGTCTTAGACGCCGCCGGCCGCAGGCCGAGCAACGCAACGATCAGGCCGAGACCGGCCAACCCCATGACGGGAACGAAGACAGGAAGGTAGCTCCCCGCCGCGTCGTGGATCATCCCCGACAGAAGGCTCCCGAGGATCGCGCCGATGCCGTACGCCGTGAACACCACGCCGTAGTTCTTGGCGTAGTGCTTGGCGCCGAAGAAGGTGGACGTCGCGGTCGGCGCGATGGCGAGCCACCCACCGAGGTTGAGCCACAGAATCGAGAACGCGACGAAGTAGACGACCGCGCTCCCCTGTCCCGCGAAGTACAGGAGCGCCGACGCGCCGAGGATCAGCGCGAACGACAGGAGCGCCGTGCCCTTCGGCGTGATCTTGTCGGTCAGCCATCCGAAGAGCGGCCGGCCGACGCCGTTGAACACCGCGAACACGGACACCGCGATCGCGGCGGTCTCGGGACGGAGCAGGGCGACCTCGCTGCCGACCGGGGAGGCGATGCCGATCGCCATCAGGCCGGCCAGGCAGCCGATGATGTACGTGCCCCACAGGGCGTAGAACGCCGGCGTGCGCACCATCTGACCGCGGTCGAGGTCGATGCCCGAGCTCCCCTTCGCCGCGGCGCCCTTCCATCCCGCCGGCTTCCAGTCGGCCTTTGGGTTCCGCAGACCGAACGACAGCACGACGAGCACGGCGAGGAACGCGATCCCGAAGTACATGAACGTCTTCGAAACGCCCACGGACTCCATGGCAATCGTGTTCGTCATCAAAGGGGCCATGAGGAGCGCCGACAGGCCGAAGCCGGCGAGCGTGAGCCCGACAGCGAGACCCTTCTTGTCGGGGAACCACTTCGCCGCCACGGCGATCGGGCAGCCGTACAGGATGCCGACGCCCGAGCCGCCGATCACGCCGTAGAAGATCGTCAGCCACGCGATGTCCGAGGCAAACCCGGCCAGGATCCAGCCCGCGCCGACGAGGGCGGCTCCGAGGAGGCTCGTCTTGCGCGGGCCCCACGACGCCACCAGCCCCCCCGCAAGAGCCATGAGCAGCGCGAACGTCGCAAGGAAGACCATGAACGGAAGCCCCGCCTGGGTGGCCGAGATGCCCCACAGCCCCTCGAGCGGCTTGCGGAACACGCTGAACGCGTACACCGCGCCGAGGCAGACGTTCATCAGGAGCCCGACCAGAACGAAGACCCACCGGCCGGCCTCCGCCTTCATTCCGAAGACTCTCTCGTCCGACATACCATCCCTCCCAAAGGACGAGCGGGGGCCTCATGCCCCCGCTTCGTCACACGTTCGCGCCTTGGCCGTGCGCCACGGGCCTAGCCCTTGTAGCCGACGGCCTTCTTCAGCTCGTTGACGGTCTCCGGGTTCAGGAGCGTCGTCAGGTCGCCGATCGGTTCGTCGCGGACCAGGGACTTAAGGATGCGGCGCATGATCTTGCCGCTCCGGGTCTTCGGCACGTCGTGCGCGAAGATGATCTCCTCCGGGCGTCCCGTCGGGCCGATGACGCGGTTCACCGTAGCCAGGAGATCCTTGCGGATCTCCTCCGACGGCTCGACGCCGCGACGCAGGAGAACGAACGCCACCGGAACTTCGCCCTTCAAGTCGTGCGGCTTCGATACGACGGCGACTTCGCTCACTTTGTCGTTCTGGGCCAACGCGCTCTCGACCTCGGCGGTCGCCAGGCGGTGTCCGGCGACGTTCATGACGTCATCGACGCGCCCGGTGATGCGGAAGTTGCCCGTGTCGTCCTTGCGGGCACCGTCGCTCGTGAAGTACCGCTCGGGGCCGTAGTCGGAGAAGTACTGGGTCCTAAAACGCTCCATGTCGCCTCGGATGCCGCGTGTGAGGGCCGGCGGGAACGGGGCGTAGATCGCGAGGTACCCGCCCTCGCCAACCTTCGTCGGCTGGCCGCTCGAGTCGAGGATGTCGCCGATGATCCCCGGGAAGCCGCGGCCGGCCACCGTCGGGATGAAGGGGCCGATCCCCGGCAGGTTGTTGACCATGTTCGCGCCGGTCTCGGTCTGCCACCACGTGTCGATGATCGGGCAGCGACCGCCGCCGATCTTCTCGAAGTACCACATCCACGCGTCGACGTTGATCGGCTCGCCCACCGTGCCGAGGAGCCGCAGGCTCGACAGGTCGTGCTTCGCCGGCCACTCGGCACCCTGCTTGAGGAGCATGCGGATCAGGGTCGGCGCGGTGTACAGCTGGGTGATCTTGTGCCTCTGGATCATGTCCCACATGCGGCCGTAGTCCGGCGTGTCGGGCGAGCCTTCGTACATGAACGTCGTCACGCCGACCATCAGCGGGCCGTAGTTGATGTAGGTGTGGCCGGTGACCCAGCCGACGTCGGCCGTGCACCAGAAGACGTCGCCGGGGTGGAGGTCGAAGTTCCACTTGGCGGTCACGTACGACTGGACGGCGTACCCGCCCGTAGTATGCATGATCCCCTTCGGCTTGCCCGTGGTGCCCGAGGTGTAGAGCAGGTACGACAGGTGCTCCGAGTCGAGCGGCTCGGCCGGGCAATCGGCCGACGCCTTGGCGACGAGGTCGTGGTACCACACGTCGCGCCCGGCCTTCATCGGGGCCGAGCCGTCGAGGCGCTTGACGACGATGATCTTCTCGACCTTCGTGCCCTCGCTGCCCTGCTCGGCCGCCTTCTTGAGGTCGATGGGCTTCCCGCGGCGGTAGTAGCCGTCGGCGGTGATGAGCACCTTCGCGCCGGCGTCGTCGAGACGGTCGCGGAGCGACTCGGGGCTGAAGGCGGAGAAGACCACGCTGTGCGGCGCGCCGATACGGGCGCAGGCCTGCATGGCGATGACGGCCTCCGGGATCATCGGGAGGTAGATGCCGACGCGGTCGCCCTTCTTCACGCCAAGGGACTTCAGGCCGTTGGCGAGCTTGCACACGCGCTCGTAGAGCTCCTTGTACGTGATGTGGAGCGCCTTCTCCAGAACCGGTTCCGGCTCCCAGATCAGGGCGACGCGGTCGCCATGGCCGGCCTCGACGTGCCGATCGAGGGAGTTGTACGACAGGTTGATCTTCCCGCCGACGAACCACTTGTAGGCGTACGGAGTGGGATCGTAGGCCTTGTCCCACTTCTTGAACCAGTGCAGCTCCTCGGCCTGCTCCGACCAGAACGCAACCGGGTCGGCCGCCGCCTTCTCATAGATCGCCTCGTCCGAAACCCACGCTTTCTTCTTCAGTTCGGCTGTGGGCCAGAAGACGTTCTCGCGCTTCGGGTCTTTCGTAACCCACTTCTTCGCCTCCGCCACGGTGGAACCTCCTGTCAACTCCCTCTGGAATTGATGAGGATACTAGCCCATGGTCGGGGTGGCTGCAACGCTAGAAGAGAAGGGAAGGCGTGATTCGCAGGACGATGGACCAGCGTAGAGCCGCTCGGTAGATCGGTACGGCGCGAAGGACGCGCTCGACGTACGCCCGAGTCCCGGCAAATGGGATCTCCCCGGAGGCGAGCCACCCCTCCACCCGCGTGGGGCCGGCGTGGTAGGCCTCGAGCGCCAACTCGAGCCCTCCAAACCGATCGAGAAGGTATCGCAAGTACCATGAGCCAAGCTGCAGGTTGGTGCCCGGCTCGGGGAGGACCTCGGGATCGAAACCCGCAAGGCCGACCTGCTCGGCTATCCACGCGCCGGTGTCCGGCATGATCTGCATCAGTCCCACCGCGCCGCGCGACGACACGGCGTCGGCGTGGAAGCGGCTCTCGGCGCGGATGAGCGAGCAGAGCGTTGCGGCGTCGAGCCCATGCTCGTCGGCCGAGGCCAGCACAAGGTCGAGATGTCCCACCGGGTAGAGCACGCGGAGGACGACGAGTCCGGCGTACAGGACTGCGATCACGACGCCTGCGACGATCGCGATCCGCTTGGGAATTGCGCGGGCGCGAACCATGCTCGTATGATACGCGAATCCTCTATAATTGCCGGATGGGGAACACGGGAGAGTGGGCAAGGGCAGCATGAAGAAGTTCCTGCTGTGGCTCCGGGCGACGTTCGTCAGCGGCCTGCTAGCGATCCTCCCGATCGGCGCGACCGCCTACATCCTCTGGATCCTCTACAACATGCTCGACGGCCTCCTCGGGCAGGGCCGGCCGATCGGAGACGCCATCGAGCGCGCCGTCGGGCGTTCGATCCCGGGACTTGGGATCGCGCTCTTGGTCGCGGTGGTGCTGATCTCGGGCGTCATCGCCCGCAACATCGTGGGCAGGACGTTCTACTCCTATCTCGAGCGCGTCTTCTTGATCCTGCCGGGAGTCCGAAAGATGTACGGGACCTTCAAGCAGTTCGCCGGCGCCATGCTCGATCCGAAGCAGATCGCTTCGTTCAAGCGCGTCGTCATGATCGACTACCCCAAGGACGGCCTGCACGCGCTCGGCTTGGTGACGAACGAAGATCCAGGCACGCTTCGCGATCTCGCCGGCGAGGCGTGCGTGATCGTGTACGTGCCCACCGTCCCCAACCCCCTCTCGGGGGCGATGGTCGTCGTCCCCAAGAGGCTCGTAACCTACGTTGACATGGCGGTGGAGGATATGCTGTCCATGGTCGTATCCAGCGGGTCCGCCCTCCCGGACAGTCTGCGTACCGACGCCCAGAAGCAAGAGGAAGAGCGGAAGCGACCCCGCCTCTTGTTCGGAGGTCGTCGCCGCTCGTGAGGTGAGGGATGTCTCTGTTCAAGGAACGCCAGTACTTGAGAGTGCACGTGGACCGGGAGCCGGACGACAGCCTGTGGATGAAGTGCAAGTCGTGCGGCGAGCTTGTGTTCAAGCGCCGCGTCCGCGAGAACAGCAACGTCTGTCCGAGCTGCGGGGAGTACTTCTTCCAGACCTCGCAGGAGCGGATCGAGTCGATCCTCGACCCGGGAAGCTTCGAACCGCTCGGCGAGCGCCTGTCGAGCGACGATCCGCTGTCGTTCGTCGACAGCCGCCCGTACCGGGAGCGTGTGGCAGAGGCCCAGGCCAAGACGGGGCTTGACGATGCGATCCTCATCGGACGCGGCTCGATCGACGGACTCCCCGTGGTGATCGGCGTCATGGACTTCCGCTTCATCGGCGGGAGCATGGGATCGGTCGTCGGCGAGCAGATCTGCCGCGCGATCGAGGTCGCGGTCGCCGACCGCCGCGGCTTCGTCCTCGTCGCCTCGTCCGGGGGCGCCCGCATCCAGGAGGGGCTCCTGTCGCTTCTCCAAATGGCGAAGACGGTGGCCGTGCGGCGTCGGCTCGCCGAGGCGGGGCTGCCGTTCATCTCGGTGATGACCTACCCGACCTCGGGCGGCGTGCAGGCGTCGATCGCGTCGCTTGGCGACATCGTGATCGCCGAGAAGGGTGCGATGATCGGATTCGCGGGGCGCCGCGTGATCGAGCAGACGATCGCCGAGGAACTCCCGGCGCACTTCCAGACCGAGTCCTTCGCCCTCGAGCACGGACAGATCGACCGGATCGTGCGTCGCGAGGACCTCCGCGCCGAGCTGTCTCTGGCCCTCGGCTTCTTCGTGGGGGCAAGATGACCGACGAGCGGACCCTCGACCTTCTGGAGGCGAAGATCGAGGAGCTGCGCCAGTTGAACGGGATGGACCTGTCCAAGGAGATCTCGCGCCTGGAGGAGAAGCTCGCGGTCCTTCGACAGGACCTCTACTCGAACCTGACCGACTGGGAGCGGGTGAGGATCGCCCGGCATCCGAAGCGACCGTACGCGCTCGACTACATCGCCTCCGTGTTCTCCGACTTCTATGAGCTGCGCGGCGACCGCATCGTCGGCGACGACCGTGCCCTGCTCGCGGGACTTGCCCGGCTCGAAGGACGTCCCGTCGCTCTCCTCGCCCAGCAGAAGGGCCGCACGACGGAGGAGAACAAGGAGCGGTTCTTCGGGATGACGCGGCCTCAGGGGTACCGCAAGGCGAGGCGGGCGATGGAACTGGCGGAGCGGTTTGCTTTCCCGCTCGTCTCGCTGATCGACACGTCGGGGGCCTACCCTGGCGTCGAGTCGGAGGAGCTGAACATCGGCGGGGCGATCGCCGAGAACCTCCAGACGATGGCGGGGTTGCGGATCCCAACGGTGGCCGTGGTGATCGGAGAGGGAGGGTCCGGCGGCGCGCTGGCCATCGGCCTCGCGGATCGCGTCTTGATGCTTGAGAACGCAATCTACTCCGTCATCACGCCCGAGGGCGCAGCCGCGATCCTCTGGAAGGACAAGGAGAAGGCGCGAGAGGCGGCGACCGCTCTCCAGATGACGGCGCCCCGCCTCCTCGACCTCGGGCTGATCGACGACATCATCCCCGAGCCGCTCGGCGGCGCACACAAGAACCCCACCGTCACCACAGCGGCGCTGAAGGACACGCTCGTGCGCCACGTCACCGAGCTGTCAGCGATCCCCCTCGACGAGCTCCTCAACGCCCGATATCTGAGGTACCGCAGCATCGGGCAGTTCACCACGCGTCCTACGAACGAGCCGTGAAGCGCGTTCTTCTCGGGGTAGGGAACCGGCTTTCCCGCGACGATGGAGTCGGGCCGGAGGTCGCTTCGCGGCTTCAGGACGCACGGAACTGGATCTCCGTCGACTGCGGCCCCGCGTTGGAGAACGCCTCCGGACTCGTCGTCCGCGAGTCCCCCGACCTGCTTGTGGTGGTCGACGCCGCCCGCATGGGGCTCGCCCCCGGCTCGATCCGGCGCGTTCCCCTTCCCGCGCGAGACCGCATGCTCGCGTCGACCCACGGCCTCCCGATCTCGTTTGTGTGGGAGCGCATCGCGTCGGCCGTCGGCCGAACGGTCTTGATCGGCATCGAGCCAGGCGACCTCTCGTTCGGCGAGGGCCTCTCACCCGCCGTCGCCACCGCGGCGGACGCGCTGGTCTCCCGGCTCCGCGCGGGCGACGTCGACAGCATCCCCGAGTGGCCGTCGGCCGGCCCCGCGGGCATCACGGCCCCCTGATCCAGGCCGCCGGGAACCAAGGCGCAGGGCTCGGAGTACGTTCTACCGAGAGGTGATTCGGATGCGACGTCTTTTCCTGATCGTGAACCTCGTGGTCTTGGCAGCGTTGGCGATCGGAATGGAGGGTGCGATGGCACAATCGAGTTCGAAGTCATCGTCCAGCGCATCGTCGACAGACGGGGTCGCCGAGGTCCGGCTCGGAGGATTCGTGTTCGAGGCCGGCGTGTGCCTCGCGCTGGAGATCGTCCACGAGGGGGACCTCGACTGCTTCCCGTCCCCGGTGGTCGTCGAGCGCCTCCAGCTCGTTGGGGCAGACGGCGCCGTGCTATTCGAGGAAACCTACGCGCCGGCCCTCGACGCCGCCGCGTGGATCGGCAGGGTGGGCCTGGTCGACCCGAGCGGCGCGCCTCTTCCTGTGGGCATCTACGAGGCTGTGATCTCGACCAGCGCCGGCTCGTTCATCGCCGAAATCGAGGTCGCCGCGACGTCCTCCCTCTCCGGGCTCGGCCGCTACTCCGCCAGCGCCTCTGTGTGCGGGTACTCACTCCGCGTCTACCGCCTCATCTCGGAAGCAGACGATGGAGCCTTATTGGCGCTCCGTGTCGGCGACCGCGTGATGGTCGAGCTCGAAGGAAACGCCACCACAGGCTACACCTGGACGAACGCGATGGAGGTCGAATACGCCGTGCTGCGGGAGATGCAGGAGTCGGAGTATCGGGCCGCCTCCGACCTCTTGGGCGCTCCCGGCGTCTTCCTCTTCCGGTACGTAGCCGTCGACGTCGGCCCGCAGACGTTCCGCTTCATCTACCACCGCCCGTGGGAGTCGGTCGAGCCCCTCGAGACCGTCCAGTTCACCGTGCACGTTTCGTAGACCGACGGCCGCCTGTTCCCTGACGACCCGCAGCAGCCACTCACGTTTGCGCCCCGCACTCCGTCCATTTGCGGCACCGCCCACCGT
>CAZWQN010000024.1:0-3898 GCA_964635895.1 uncultured Thermotogae bacterium
CCGGGTGGGACGCCGCCCGAGGTCCGCGAAGCGCCTGAGGAGACACGAGATCGGGCCATCGTCGGGAAGAGCGAGCCTGGCTCCCGCCGTGGATGCGGATCACGGCTTGCGTGAGCGAGGGCGGAGCGCGTCCTCGGGCTGCGCCGCGAGCCACGCGCAGAACCGACTCAGCCCATCGATCGCCTCGGAGAGGATCGCCTTCCCTTTCTTCGCGTCCGCAAGCGACGGATCCCCTACGTTGCCGAGCTCGGAGAACTCGGCGGCGTCGAACGCGACCTGGACGCCCTCGACGAACCGCCCCCACGGCATGCGAGCGCCCGGATCCGCGTTCGCGTCCTTCATCCGGTGGGTGCGGACCGCCTCGGGGTCGATGACGAGCATGGCGCTCGCTTCGACGGCGCCCGCGTGGGCGTCTGCCTTGGGGAACAGGGCGGCCAGCGTTTCCGCGATCGATTGCCACCAGTTGAAGACGAACGCGTACACCGATTCCTCGCGCAGGGAGAGGGCTGCGTCCGTGAGGGGCGCCACATTCGATCCGTGGCCGTTGACGAAGACGATGCGGCGGATGCCGTGCGAGCCGAGCGATCGGCCGAGGGAGACCGCGAGATCGCGGAGCTGATCCGGGGACAAGGACAGCGTCCCGGGAAACTGGCGGTGCTCGTGGGACACGCCGACGGTCAGAGTCGGAAGGAGGAGGCGGTCGTCTCGGTTTGCCGCGGCGCTCGCCAGGTGGCCGGCGATCGCCGCATCCGTGCCGAGTGGGAGGACGGGGCCGTGTTGCTCCACGGCGCCCACCGCAAGGAGGGCCACGCAACCTGACGCCGCCCGGTGGGCGACCTCTTCCCACGTCATCCTGACGAGTTCCACGAAGTTCCTCCTGAGCCGTCCTCGTGATGATAGCCGCGCGGCGTGAAGGCGGGAAACCGCCGGCCCGTGACGCAGCGCGGGGTGACGGAGTAGTATCGGCCAGCCATTCCGCCATCGAAGGTCGTCGTGCGAGGGGGGCGATGGGATGTCGACCTTGGCGATTCCTCTAGCGGTGGCCGCTGCCGCGGCGTGGGCGTTGGGCATGACGGCGGCGAAGCCGGCTCTGCGCTCGTGGGACGCAGTCTCCTACCTTCTCGCACGGTGGGTGCTGGTCGCCGTGCTCGCGCTTCTCTACGCGTGGATCGGCGGAGGGCTGGCGTTCCCAGGCTGGAAGGCCGCGGGGATGGCGGTCCTCGCCGGTGTCCTCGACGCCGCGGCCGGCGGGCTGCTGTACGTCAGCGCCCTCGAGCGGACGTCGGCGCATCGGGCAATGACGCTCTCCAACACGGCGCCGTTCTGGGGCGTCCTCGCCTCGGTCGTCTTCCTCGGGGAGCCGCTGCGATGGGGCGTCGTTGCCGCCGCCGGCCTCGTGGTCGTCGGCGCGTGGCTGCTCACGGAGCGGTACGCGGTGAACGGCAGGGCGTCGGCTTCCTCGGGAACCCTCCTCGCTCTCGCGGCGGGTATCCTGTGGGGGTTTGCGGAGACGGTTCCCTCGAAGCTCGCGCTCGAAGCGGGCCTCTCTCCGGCGGCGCTTCTCTTCCTCTTTGCCGTCTCCGGCGTGCTCGGCGTGCTGGTCGTGACGCCGCTTCTGCGGCGCCGCGTCCCGCGCCGGACCGAGCGTCGCGGCCTTGTCTTCGTCGTTCTCTCCGCCGTCGGCGGCGCGTTCCTCGGGTGGATCCTCTGGCTCGTCGGCCTCACGCTCGCCCCGGCCAGCGTCCTTGCCCCCGTCCGCGGAGCCACGATGGTCTTCGCGTTTGTGTACTCGGTCGTCTTTCTCCGCGAGCGGCCCACGCGGCGGGCGATCCTCGGCCTCGCGTTCGCCGTGGCCGGCGTCTTCCTCGTCGTCTTTGTCGTCTAGCTCGCGGAGCCGGTGGCGATGCGCCGCCCCAAGGCGGCCGCCTCCGCCAGGCGATCGGGGATTCCCGTGATCGGAACGTCGCGGCCGGTCTCGGGGTCGTACGTCTGGCAGACGATCGGGTGGCAACGGCTGCCGAACGCGCGAGTGATCCGAGTCAGCCACTCCACCATCGATCCGTAGTAGTGCCGGTACCCGATAAGGAGGACGAAGTCCTTGCCTCCGAAGTACTCCGGAGATACCACGGACTCGAGCCGGTCGAACAGCGTCTTCAACTGCGACGTCATGTACCCCCAGAACATCGGTGTCGCCAGCACGACGACCTGGGCCTCCCTCAGCGCGGGATAGACCGATTGCATGTCGTCCTGCACGACGCACCCCGCTGTGCCGCCATCGCCGCCGCACGCCATGCACGTGGCTCCCCGGCAGTGAGCGATGTTCATATCGATTGCGTAGAAGTGGCGGACCTCGTGTCGGCCGGCCTCGGCCATTCCCGCGAGGAAACGATCGGCCAAGGTGTCCGTGTCTCCGCCCTTGCGGGCACTGCCGTGCAGAACCAGAACGTTCACGCGTCCTCCTTCTCGGTGATGCTCGCGGCGTCGCCCGGTCTTCCTCCAGACTGCAGGGTCTGCGTCTCTTCCGCGTCTCGCCGCAGGGGGCCTACGCGTTGCTTGGCGTTCCGCGGCGGCCGCAGTATCGTACGCACCGAGGCCCGTTGCCGGGTTCTCAAGGAGGGAGCATGCACGGATTCCTGTCGTTCCGGAAGTTCTTCACGCCGGAGCTGATCCATGTCCTGTTCTGGATCGGCATTGGGGTCTGCGTCCTGAGGGGGATCACCCTGATGGCGACGGCCGCCGTATACCACCAGGCTCTCGGAATCGTGGAGGGCCTCATCGTGTTCTTCGTCGGGCCGATCGTCGTGCGCGTCGTCTGCGAGATCCTGATGGCCGTGTTCCAGATGCACGAGTCGATCACCACCCGCGACCGTCTGTAGGAGCGAAGATGCAGAAGAAGAGCTACGACGTCCTTCGCGAAGTCATTGAAGCCCGGAGGACCGTGCGCGGTTGCACGAGCGCTCCTGATCCGGAGGACGACGTCCGTCGAATCCCGGATGCGGCTCGCTACGCGCCGAGCTCGGGAAACGAGCAGCCGTGGAGATTCCTCGTTGTGCGGGATCGGCGCCGCATCGACCAGCTGCGCGACGCAGCCGTGCGCATCACGCTTGACGACTGCCGAACCAAGCTTGGGATGAGCGACGACGAGGCGGAAGCCCAGCGAACGACGCCCACGGAGTACGTCGCGGGATGCCTTTCCGCGCCCGTGCTCGTCGCGGTTCTCGTCGACAAGGAAGCGAAGTGGGCCCGCTACAGTCGGCACGACGGGGCGGTGGCCCGCCGCCAACCTGATGCTCGCGGCGCGGGCGCTGGGCTACGGAACGATCTACGGGACCGGCGGGGTTCCCGAGGCCGCCGTGCGCGAGGTGTTCGCCATTCCTGACCGGTACGAGTTCGTGATCCTGAACGCCGATTGGAGTTCCCGAGAGCCGGCCGGAGGCGCCGGTGCGGAAGGAGCTCGAGTCGTTCCTTGTCTATGAGAGGTTCGAATGACGCCGTCGGACGTGTCCTTGGGGAGGAGGCTATGGGCATGAGCAAGAGGACCCAGACCTGGATTACCGACGTCGCCCGCGGGATCGAGGAGAACACCGACGCCGCGACGTGCGCGCGGATCCTCGAGTCGTGCGGACGGAGCTGCGCGCCGGCGAGCCTCATCGCGAAGGCAAAGGAGATCTACAAGACCTCGGCCGGGATCCCGGAGTTCCTGTCGCGCCTGGGCGAGGTGTTCGACGCCTTGCAGATTGCGGACGACGCCGTGTACGTCGTCTACCCTCGCTGCTACTGCGCCCAGATCGAGGGCGTTCCGACGGACAAGGTTCCGGACGCCTACTGCAACTGCTCCGTGGGATGGATTCGCGAGGTGTTCGAGCAGACGCTCGGGCGTCCGATTCGCGTCGAGCGC
>CAZWQN010000024.1:3998-18325 GCA_964635895.1 uncultured Thermotogae bacterium
ATGGATTCGCGAGGTGTTCGAGCAGACGCTCGGGCGTCCGATTCGCGTCGAGCGCGTCAAGACGGTCGTCTCCGGCGGGGACGAGTGTCGATTCCGGGTCATCCTGTAACTCATCCCGATCCACCTTCGCGTGACAGCGGACCACCGCGGAGGGCGCGGAGGTGAGTGGTCTTCCTGTCGCGTCCTGGGATGGACGAGCGCGTCAAGGTGCGTGACGCCCGGCTGAAGACCTCCGCGATGCTCGCTCATTTTCCCCGTCCCGCCCCGCGCCGTCTGCGGGAAGATGGCTGCTACAGCTCCGCGTCGACCTCGGCGGTGGACACGGCCGTGACGAACGCAGCGAAGCTGAGCCCGTCACGGCGGGCAATCGAGTCGCGGATGAACCGGAACTGGTAGTACCCGTAGCGGGAAGGGTCCCGGCGAGGCTTGGGTAGAAGGCGTTGAAGTACGTTACGGGGCTGAGCTGGGGCGGAGTCGGATCGGGGAGCCGCTCGAGGGCGGCCGCGAGGAGGATGTCCAAGCGGAGAAGCCGCTCCTCGCTCTCCGGGTAGAGGTTGTAGAACGCCACGGCGCCGTCGTTGGCCAGCGCTTCGCTCATGTAGTGGTCCACCTCGAATCCTCGCGCGATCATCAGCCAGTGGGTGAGTTCGTGGGCGACGAGGAACCAATCGAACAGCTCCGCGAACAGCTCCTCGGCGAGGGCTTCGTCTCCATCCATCAGGGCCAAGAAGAAGGTCACCGTGGACTCCTGCGGCGGCCAGTACGGAATCATGATGCGGTGCGTCTGCGGGCTGTAGTGCGCGAGGTACGGGGTATTTCGGACGACGACCTCCGGGGGAGGATCGGCCGCGCCGGCGACCTCGAGCACCGCGGCCGCGTACGCGGCGACGGCGTGCTCCACGTCCGCCTGGATGGCGGCGGCGTCAGGGGAGGCCGGGGCATCCTGCGCCAGCCCCAGGCACGCGAGCCCGCACACGGAGATCCATGTGAGGAGACACCTTCTCAGATGCAGGCCTTCCCTCGCGTTCACGACGTCGTCCTCCCGAGACATCGTAGGATGGCCCGGTCGCGCCCGCAATGCTTCTCCCTTCGGACTTCTTGACGAAGCGGGGTCGACCGTCTATAGTTCGCTACTTAACCATTAGCGGCTTGATGATTGAGGAGCGACCTCTATGAACCTCCACCCGCGAAGACCCGAGGAGATGACGCTTGGGCAGCTCTTGACGGAAGTGTGCCGCCTTGCCGGGCATCGCCTGGGTGCGAACGTGAGACGCATCGGCCTGCACCGCGCGCAGGCGCTCGCCTTGTTTTGCCTGTGGCACCACGATGGAATCGCGCAGAACGAGCTGGCGAGGAGGATTCACGTGACGCCGGCGGCGGTGACAACCATGCTCCAGCGCATGGAGCGGGACGGATGGGTGGAGCGTCGGATCGACCCGACCGACCAGCGAGTCTCGCGCGTCCACATGACCGACAAGGCGAAGGCGCTTCGGCGGCAGGCGGCGACGGTGTTCCAGGAGCTCGACGCAGAGGTGGCCGGAGCGCTCACCGCGGGCGAGCAGAATGCGCTGAAGGAACTCCTGACCAAGGTGCACGGGCAGCTCCTCGCGCACATGGCGCCGCTTCACCGGCATCAATTCGGTTGGCTGCCCGACGACGCGGACTCAGAGGAGGTCTCGTGAGATCCCTTGTCCGCTTGTACCGATTCGTGCGGCCGTACAGGGGGAAGGCGTTCGGCGCCCTCGCGCTGCTCTTGGGAATGGTCGCTGCCGACCTCCTCGTCCCTCGTTTGACCCAGCGCGTCATCGATCAGGGCATCGCGCAGCGCGATCTTCACATGGTCTGGACGACGACGTTGATCATGCTTGGCGCGGCGCTGGCGAGCGCTTGTTTTGCGATCGTCAACAACGCGCTCTCCGTGCAGGTCGGCCAGGGCTTCGCCGCCGACGTTCGCAGCGCCCTCCTCCGCAGGGTGCAGCGGTTCTCGTTTGGGAACCTCGACCGGCTCCAGACCGGACAGCTCGTCGTCCGCTCGACGAGCGACGTCAACTTCGTCCAGATGATTATCCAGATGAGCCTGCGGATCCTGACCCGAGCTCCGATCTGGATGATCGGTTCGATCTTCTTCCTGTTCGCCACCAGCGCGAAGCTCGGGCTGATCGTGCTCGCCTTCTTCCCGGTGATTCTCCTCTTCGTCCTTCTGTTCACCGGCCCGGCCCGCAAGGGCTTCCTCGGCATCCAGGCGCGACTGGACCGATTGAACACGGTCTTGCAGGAGAACCTCGCCGGCGTCCGCGTCGTCAAGGCCTTCGTGCGGGAGACGCACGAAGTGGAGCGCTTTGGCACGGCGAACGAAGCGCTCACGGCCCAATCGATTCGAGTCCATCAGCTCTTGGCGCTGCTTCTCCCCCTGATGACGGTGATCCTGAACGCGGCCGTGATCACCGCCCTCTGGTACGGCGGGCGGATGTCGATGATCGGCGGCCTGACCGTTGGGCAGCTCGTCGCTTCCGTCAACTACCTGTCGATGGCGCTGTTCCCGATGCTGATGCTGGCGGGGATGGTGGCGCCGCTGGCCGCCGCCGACGCGTCCGCGAGCCGCATCCTCGAGGTGCTCGAGGAGGAGCCGGAGGTTCGGGAACGCGAGGGCGCAAGGGCACTCTCAGAGCCCCAGGGCCGGATCGCCTTTGAGGGCGTGTCGTTCGCGTACGACGGGAATGGAGCGGATCCCGTGCTGCGTGACGTCAGCTTCGTGGCCGAGCCGGGGGAGACGGTGGCGATCCTCGGCGCAACCGGATCGGGCAAGTCGACGCTGATCCACCTGATCCCCCGTTTCTACGACGTGACGGCGGGGCGGGTGACGCTTGACGGGATCGACGTGCGAGACCTGACGCTGGCTTCGCTTCGGTCCCAGATCGGGATCGCCCTTCAAGAGGCGGTCCTGTTCGGGGGAACGGTGCGGGACAACATCCGCTACGGCCGCTCGGACGCGTCGGAGGACGAGATCACGGCCGCCGCGGAGGCGGCCCAGGCGGCGGAATTCATCCGCTCCCTCCCGCAGGGGTACGACACGGTGATCGGCCAGCGCGGCGTCACGCTTTCGGGCGGGCAGCGGCAGCGCCTGGCCATCGCGCGCGCGCTCGTCGTCCGGCCGAAGGTCCTCATCCTCGACGACTCGACGAGCTCCGTCGACATCGAGACCGAGGTCAAGCTGCAGGACGCCCTGGATCGCCTGATCGCGGAGTCGGCTCACGCGACGACGCGATTCATCGTCGCCCAACGGATCTCGACGGTTCTCCTTGCCGATCGGATTCTCGTGCTCGAAGGCGGGCGGATTGCGGCAATGGGAACGCACCGAGAGCTGTACGCGTCAAGTGCGATCTACCAGGACATCTACCGCTCTCAGCTGGGAGACGGGGCGCGTCGGCCGCCGTCCGGGGGCGAAGGAGGGCGGGCATGACCAGCGTCCACGGATCCTCGAACCGCCCGGCGCCGGCGCGGGTGTCGGGCCTCCCGGGACCGGGCGGCCGCGGCCACGGCGGAATGCGGATCGAGCGGGCCAAGGACCCGCGCCGCACGCTGCGCCGTCTGGTCGGGTACCTCGCTCCGTACCGCGTGGCCATCCTCTGGATCCTCCTCCTCGCCGTGCTCGGAACGGGGGTGGGCCTCGCAGGACCCTACCTCTTGGGTCGGGCCGTGGACGTCATCGCCCTTCGGTCGGGGCCGGAGGCCCTTCTGCGCGTCATCCTCGCGATGATCGGCGTGTATGCCCTGTCGTGGCTCGCCAACGCCGGCCAGGGACTGATCGTCGCGTCGGTGACGCAGAGGATGATGCGCCGCCTTCGCAAGGGCTTATTCGATCATCTGCAGACCCTGTCGCTCCGATTCTTCGACGCCCAGGCCTCCGGGGACGTCATGAGCCGGCTGACGAACGACATGGATGCGGTGTCGCGGGTGCTGTCGCAGCACGCGACCCACCTGTTCACCGGGCTCCTCACCCTCGTCGGGGTGGTGGCGATCCTGTTTGCGCTGAACCCGCTCCTCGCCCTGGGATCGCTCGTCGCGTTCCCGCTGATGATCGGTCTCGTGGGCCTCGTGGGGAAGAAGACGCGGACGGCATTCCGCAGCTACCAGACGGACCTCGGGCGGCTGAACGGCATCCTCGAGGAGTCCTACAGCGGCCAGCGGGTGGTCATGGCGTACGGGCAGGAGGCCGCGGTTCTGCGGCGGTTCGACGAGGCGAACGACGTGGTCCGCAGGGTCGGGACCCACGCGATGACGTACGCCCTGCTCGTCATGCCGATGATGGGGATCCTGGCGAACGTCAACATCGCGGTGGTCGCGGGACTCGGCGGATGGATGACGCTCCAGGGCCTTGCGACAGTCGGAACCATCGCGTCCTTCATCGGGTACTCGGGGCGGTTCGCGGAGCCGCTCAGGATGCTCGGCGACCTCTACAACCAGGTGCAAGCGGCCATCGCCGGCGCGGAGCGGATCTTCGCCGTGTTGGACACGCCCCCCGATCAGGTCGATGCCGAGGACGCCGTCGACCTCGAGGAGATCGAGGGGGACGTCGCGTTCGATGGGGTCACGTTCTCCTACGTTCCCGGAGTCCCCGTGCTGAACGACGTCACGCTCCACGCAAGGCCCGGAGAGCGGATCGCCCTTGTCGGGCCCACGGGAGCCGGGAAAACGACGATCGTCAACCTCCTGTCGCGGTTCTACGATCTCGACGTGGGCGCGATTCGGATCGACGGCGTGGATCTGCGTCGAGTGTCCCGCGCGAGCCTTCGCCGGCACCTCGGCACCGTCCTCCAGCAGTCGTTCCTGTTTGCCGAGTCGGTCATGGAGAACATCCGCTACGGACGGCTCGACGCCACGGACGACGAGGTCGTCGCCGCGGCACGACTGGCCCGCGCCGACGAGTTCATCCGCCGACTCCCGAAGGGGTACGCGACGGGGCTGTCGGAGCGCGGGGCCAACTTGTCCGAAGGGCAGCGGCAGCTGCTCGCGATCGCGCGCGCGATCCTCGCCGATCCGCGCATCCTCATCCTCGACGAGGCGACGTCGAGCGTCGATACGCGTACGGAAGTGCACATCCAGGAGGCACTGCTCGCGCTGATGAAGGGGCGCACGAGCTTCGTCATCGCGCACCGGCTGTCGACGATCCGCGGCGCCGACCAAGTGATCATGATCGACCAGGGGCGGGTCGTGGAGCGCGGGTCGCACGAGGAGCTCATGCAGACCCAGGGCGCCTACTACCGCCTTTACATGAGCCAGTTCCGTGGTCAGGCTTCGGACTCCGCATGACGAACGACCGTGGCTTCACAGGTTGCACAAGATGGTTGCGTAGTATCAGTCAAAGCAGTCAGGAAGCGAGAGGAGTGACATGAAGAGGATCGCGTGCTTGCTTTCCGTGGTGGCGGCCTTCGCGCTTGCCGGCACGGCGTTTGCCCAGACCGACTTGAGTGTGTTCCCCATTGGGACGACGAAGATGGTGTACGACGTACGGACGGAGGACATGAGCCGGGCCCAGCAGCTCGAACTAACGGTCGTCGCCCACGCCGACGGGACGTTCACGGTCCGAATGGTCACCGAGGCGACCGGCACCGAAGACGAGCTGGAGGCGTTCGGCTTCATCTTCGGCGCGACCCACGTCAGCTCGGGAAGCGGCCAGGATGTAAGCTACTCGTCGCTTCAGGCGCTCATGGACCAGCGCAGCCGCCTCCAGGAGGGCCAGGAGTACTTGCTTCCCGGCGGCGGGGCGTTCACCGGCATCGTCGGCGCGACGATCGCCGGGGTGTGGTGTCTGCAAGGGACGCTCGTCGATCCGGACGAGACGGACATCCGCACGACGGTCGCCTTCGCATTGTCGCACCCGGTGTACATCTCCCCCCTGATCCGCGTGGAAGAGCTGCGCGGGGGCCAGTGGGTTGAGACGTTCTCGCTCGAGCTCGTCGAGTACACGGTCACCGGGAGCTAGTCATGCCACTGCTGGATCTGAAGGGAATCACCAAGGACTACCCGTTGGGAAGCACGGTCGTCCACGCGCTACGCGGGCTCGACCTCGAGATCGGTGAAGGGGAGATTGTCGCCATCATGGGACCCTCTGGATCGGGGAAGTCCACGTTGATGCACATCCTCGGCGCCCTCGACACTCCGACGAACGGCACCGCATCTCTTGAGGGTCAAGACCTGCAAGGGCTGTGCGAGAACGAGCTTGTGACCCTGCGTGGGAAGAAGGTTGGCTTCGTCTTCCAGACGTTCAACCTGATCCAAACGCTGACAGCACTGCAGAACGTTGAGCTTCCGATGATGTTCCTTGGGGTGCGGAGGGGCGTTCGCGCCGAGCGGGCGCGGGCGCTGCTTGACAAAGTCGGCCTCGCGGAGCGAGTGGGACACCGCCCGGGCGAGCTCTCAGGCGGCGAGCGCCAACGGGTGGCGATTGCCCGCGCGCTGGCCAACGACCCCGAGATTCTCCTCGCGGACGAGCCGACGGGAAACCTCGACTCGGAGACCGGAGCAACGATCCTCAGTCTCCTGAAGCGGCTGTGCGAGGACGAGGGGAAGACGATGATCCTCATCACCCACGACCCCGACGCCGCGGCGATCGCCGACCGCATCGTGCGGTTGCGCGACGGCCGCGTCGTCGAAGAGGTGACGCATGCTCACTGAGTTCATCCGACTCGCTGGACAGAACGTGCTCCACCGCAAGCTGCGCAGCTTC
The DNA here is from genome assembly GCA_964635895.1 of uncultured Thermotogae bacterium. Lineage (GTDB taxonomy): Bacteria > Bipolaricaulota > Bipolaricaulia > UBA7950 > UBA9294 > JAPLGD01. The sequence continues at coordinate 10,726 of CAZWQN010000024.1, forward strand.
CTCGCCGTCCTGGGTGTCTGTATCGGAATCATGGCGGTGGTGGTCCTGATCTCCTTCGGGCTTAGCCTGAAGGCGCTGATGACCGGGGAAGTGTCCAAGGTTTTCGGCGTCGACACGTTCATGATCATGGACCAGGACACGATGACAAGGCAGGGCCACAGGGGCATGAAGGAGTTCGATCTGAACCTGGAGACGCTGCAGGGAGTCGCGGGGGTGAAGAGCGTCGCCGCCGTGCGACAGCGTACGGCGTTTGTCCAAGGCGGCGTGGCCACCGACGGCAAGATCCAGCAGGGCTTCATGCCGGTGATGGGACTGTCGCCCACGCTGACCACAGACTTCGCTGCGCTCACTGGCGATCTCGTGTTCGAGCCGGGGGGGCGACAGATCGCTGAGGGTGACGTCGACGTTGCCGTGGTCCGTCGAGAACTCGCCGACCGCCTCCAGATCGAGGTGGGCGACAGCGTGTTCATTGCCGGGGAAAAACCAAACGAGATCACGGCGACCGTCATCGGGATCATTGCCGGCTCCGAGGAGGAAGAGGAAACGGGCTTCGGGGCCGGGATGAGCGTGTCCAGCTCTGACACCATCTACATCCCGTACGCGACGATGGACCGACTCTGGCCCGAGGGCAACGACTTCCTCGTGACTGTGGTCCGGACTCTGCCGGGCTACGAAGTGGATGACGTGGCCGATCGGGCCGAGGCGGCCCTGAAGGCCGAAGGTTCGAGAGTCTCAGCGATCACGTCGGGCGACATCACGAGCGTAATCGACCAGATGCTGAACTACATCAACATCTTCCTCGCCAGCCTGGCCGGAATCTCGCTCATCGTCGGCGGTGTCGGTGTGATGAACACGATGTTCACATCCGTTCTCGAACGGACGAAGGACATCGGGGTCATGAAGGCCGTTGGAGCGAAGAACCGCCACGTATTGGCCATCTTTCTGATCGAGTCCGGGCTGATCGGCCTTTTCGGCGGCGTAGTCGGAACCGCACTTGGGCTGGGCCTCACCGCGATTGCTTGCTGGGTGATCAACGCCTTTGCCGGCATGCCCGGCGGTGTTTCGTTCCCGTTCGTCGCCAGCCCCACGGTGATCATCGCTACCCTCCTCGGGGCGTTCGCCCTCGGGGCCGTGTCGGGGCTGTGGCCGGCGCGGCGCGGCGCCCGGATGCCGGTGGTCGACGCGTTGCGCTATGAGTAGCCGACTGCGGAAGGACGACCTCCGAGCTGTTGCGACGCAGGTGCTGCGCCGGGAGCCGGATCCGCCGGTGCGGGTCCGGCTCCTGCGCGACGTGCTCAGCGCGTCGCCCGACGATCCCCGGCTCCAGAGTGCTCGCGAAGCCCTCGACAACTCCCCGCACGTCCGGCATCTCATCGCGAGTCAGCGCGAAGACGGAAGCTGGGGGCGTCTCCACTCCCGCGACACCCGGGCCGGCGGGTCGGTGCCGACAACCGAATGGGGAGTCGAGCGGGCGGTCGCCCTCGGCGTCGACAGGGACCATCCGATGCTTCGGGGCGCCGCCGACTATCTGGCCGCTGTGGTTGCAGGGCGCATGGTGCCGATCGACCCTCCGGAGCGAAACGACCGCTGGCCGACCGGCGTGACGCTCTTCGCGGCGGCGACGCTCGCCCTCGTCGACTCCGAGCATCCGGCTCTTGACCCCGTCTGGGCCCTGTGGCACGAGATTGCGCGGCGCACCTTCTGCAACGGAACGTACGATCCCGACGCTGAGGCTGCCGCGCACCTTGAACTCACGGCGGCCTCCGTGCGCGGGACGTACCTTACCGTCGCCAATCGTTACGCCGTCGCGCTCCTCGCCTCGCGCTCCGACCGGATCGATCCCCACGTGCGCGCGCCGCTCTTCCGTTGGCTCTGGAACCATCCGCAGGGACTCGGCTACCTTGACGCTCCGCCCGCCGCTCCCCCGCCCCCTGGGGCGGCGAAGGGGTTCGTCGAGCGGTGGGTGTGGACGCACGAGATCCTCGCGAGGTTCGCCACCCGGCCCGCCGTGGGGCCCATCCTCGATGGGTTGGAGGCGAGTCGCCGCGACGACGGGCTGTGGGATCTGGGTCCTCGCGCCTCGTTCACGCCCGGCCTCCCGCTGTCCACCACCTGGAGGGGCAAGGATGCACGGGCCGTGGACTGGACGGCGCGCGTCCTTTCCCTCGCGTCCCGTTGGATTGGCGATCCATCCCCGGCCTGAGCCCTCCCGCCCGAACGTGCCCGACTTGCTGCGCGCTCTCGAACCGGGGCGACCCGGTTCCCGTCTGCTCGTTCTCGACCTCTTGACAAGGGCATGGAAGGCCGTAGAATGACTGACCGGTCAGTCAGTGCGGCCAGAGGAGCCTCCATGGACGATACCAAGAAGGAGCAGATCCGCAGGGCGGCGCTCGCCGTCTTCTCTCGTCGTGGCTTCCACGAAACGACCGTCGCGGAGATCGCCGAGGAGGCGGGGATCGCCAAGGGGACGATCTACCTCTACTACCCCAGCAAGGAAGAGATCCTCATCGGTATCCTCCGGCGCTACACCGACGGGATGCTGGACTTCGTCGACGGCCTGATCGATTCGGCGCTGTCCGTGCCCGACATCCTGGCGGCGTTCGTTCGCAAGCAGACGGAGCTCATGCGCGATGAGCCTGACCTGATCGGCATCCTGAGCCGAAGATCGCTGCAAGCGTTGCGGGATGGAGACGAACGGATGCTCGAGTTCAACCGCTACCTGACCGACCGCATCGCCAAGCTTCTCGAACGGGGCCGGAAGATCGGCGAGGTGCGCCGGTTCGACGTCCGAATCGCCGCCTGCGCCATGCTGGCCTTGCAGGAGACGCTGCCGCTCTACCTCACGGTGTACGCGGACAGCCTGCCGAAGGACGCCCTGCCCCGCGTGACCCAACAGCTCGCTCAGTTCATGTGGGCGAGCATTCGGAAGGAGCCCGCATGAAGATGAGACGCTTGATCCCCGGCGTGCTCTTCGTTGGCCTGGTTGTCGTGGGAAGCCTCGTCGCGGCCGCGGCGGACGGCGACGCGCCGTCCGGCTTGCTCTATCGCGTGCTTGTAATCGACGGGACAAAGACGCTCACGTCTACGATGCGCGTTGTCGGGCTCGCCGGAGGGATCAGGCAGAGCGGCGTGGCAGACGTGACCATGACTCTCGCCGAAGACCTCGGCCCATTCGACGACCCCCTGCGCGACCGGCCGCGCCCCGACATGCCGTTCGACCTCATCCTCATCGTGCCGCGAGGCATTGACGACGGAACCGCGTCGCGAATCTGGATCCTCGTTGCAGGAAATCCCCGCGAGAACCCGCTTATCGCGCAGGCGATCGAGCTCCTCCGCGCGGGGATCGGCCGCGCCTTCGCCGGGATCGCGTTCGCCGTCACCCCGCTCGATGACCTGTGGGCGGCGCTCACGGCGTCGTTCTACGTCCTCGAGGGATGGCTCCAGTGACGAAGCGCGTCTATACCTGGATCGTCGCCCACGCGTGGTGGGTCGTGGGCGCCGTTGGGCTGGCGACGATCGCCCTCGCCGTTCCCCTCTTCTCACTCGAGACGAACGTCGACTTCGCGAGCTACATGAACTCCGAGGACCCGGCGTACATCCTGATGAAGAACGCCGAGGACCGCTACGGCTCGCAGACGCTCTTGATGGTCGCCGTCATCGCGCCGGACGGCATCTTCAACGCAACCACCCTTGCGAAGATCGAGAAGCTCGAGACGAGGCTTGCCGAGATTGACGGCGTCGAGGAGGTCCGAGGGCCGCTCAGCCAAGACGTGATCACGAGCTCGGCGACGGCGCTCGAAGTGGGTCCCGCGGCGCCCGACGGCCGAGCCCCCACCACGCCGGAGGCGGTCGCCGCGTACCGGGAGCGGATCCTGTCGATGGAGTCGATCCGAGGACTCCTCATCGCGGAGGACGGATCGGCGGCCGCGATCCTCGTTCGAATGGAGCGGGACGCCTCCGAATTCGGGGTTGCCAGGGCGGTTCGAGAGGTCATGGACGAGGTCGGGACGCCACCGGAGCGATTCTCGATCAGCGGCGAGGCGTCGATGATGTTGTCGCTCACGGAGTCGATTCAGGGCGACCTTGTCGTCCTCATCCCGATCATCCTCGCCGTGATGTGCCTCGTCCTCTTCCTGACCTCGCGGACCCTTCGTGGCGTGTGGATCCCGCTCCTCGTCGTCGGGCTGGCCGTCGTGTGGACCTTCGGTCCGATGGGACTTCTCGGGATCAAGGTCTCGATCATCACGTTCGTGCTCCCCGTGCTTCTCCTCGCCATCGGGATCGCCTACGGGATCCACATCATGCACCGCTACGACGAGGCGATCGCGCTCGGGAAGCCCCGCCGCGAAGCGGTGATCGAGTCGGCGACCGCGATCAGCGGGGCCGTGGTCATGGCCGGTCTGACCACCGTGGGCGGCTTCCTGTCGCTTCTCACCTGCTACATGCCCCTGTTCCGGGAGTTCGGAATCATCGCTGCCGTCGGCGTGGCCTTCGCCCTCGTGCTCGCGCTGCTTGTGGTCCCGGCCCTTCTCGCCGTTTTGCCTGCGCCGAGGCTGCGCCTGAAGGTCCACGCGGCGGCCGGTGCGAATGGACGGCTGGCGCGGGGCCTCGGGACCGCGGTCAGCGGGGTGGCTCGACGGCCACGCTCGTTCCTTCTCGCCATGGCGGTCGTCGTCGCTGGGCTGGCGGTCGCGGTCCCCCTCCTGAAGACGGATTCGTCGATGGCCGCGTTCCTCGGCGAGGAACACCCGGCGATCCTCGGGATGACCGACTTCGACCAGCACTTCGCGGGGAGCGAGCAGCTCATGATCGAGATGGACACCGGGCGGAAGGACGGACTCAAGGATCCAGCGCTCCTGCAGGAGATGCTGGACCTCGAGGCCTACCTGCGCACGCTCGGCGTCCGGAAGACGTCGTCGATCACCGACCTCGTGCGCGAGCTGAACCTTCGCTTCCATGCGGATGACTCTGCGTTCCACGTCATTCCTGCCGAGCGGAAGCAGGTGTCGCAGCTCCTCGCCCTCTTCTCGTTCCAGGGCGGCGACTTCGGGACGGTGGCCCTCCCCGACTTCTCGGCCGGGGAGATCGCCGGCTACTACCCACGCGCCGACGGCGAGACGAAGGCGAAGCTCGTCCGCGACATCCGTGCCTACCTCGGCGAGCACTTTGCCGGCGACGTGAAGGCGGAGATGGTTGGACCGACGCAGTTCTTCGACTCGATGTCGCGCCAGCTTATCCGAAGCCTGGTCTCGAACATCTATTCGTCGGCCGCGATCGTCTGGCTGATCGTTGCCGTCTTCATGGGGTCGCTCGTCGCCGGGCTCGTCTGCCTGATTCCGCTTGCCTTCACGCTGCTCGTCGTGTTCGCCGTCATGGCCCTGTCGGGGGTCACGCTCAACATCGCGTCGGCGACGATCGCGAGCATCACGATGGGAACGGGCATCGACTACGCGATCCACTTCGTGAGTCGCTATCGAGCCGAGGTGCGCGTCGACGGCGACCGCGTCCGTTCCGCGGAGCGGACGGCCCGCTCGGCGGGGCGCGCCATCTTGTTCAACGCCGCCGCCGTCGCCGCGGGGTTCCTCGTCCTGTGCGTCTCGAGGTTCATGGCCTTCCGCAGCTTCGGGGGACTGCTCGGCCTGGCGATGGTGGCCAGCGGCACCGCTGCGCTGACGATCATCCCCTCTGTCCTCGTGACGCTCGCGCCGCGGTTCGTGACGACGTCCCCGTGGAGCCGACTCCGCCGTTCCTGGGAGACAAGGAGCAAGAAGACAGAAGGAGACTTGCATGACCAACATTCGAAGCACCCTTAAGGCGGCCGCGATGATGGCGATCGTCGTTTGCGCCGCGAGCGCGGCGTTCGCCGTCACGGGAGACGAGATCCTCAACCGCATGGAGGACGCATTCAGCATCGGAGGGGCCGACGGCGGCGAGGGGATCCTCCTGTCGATCGCCCTCGCCAACCAATATGCGACGGGCATCACGACCGACTACAACCTCGCCGTCGCGGCGAAGACGGCGCTCGATCCGGGCCGTCCGGCGGACGCCGATGAGACGAGTTGCGCACTCATGTACATCCTGGGCGGCGACGACGAGGGCATGACCTTCCTCCTCTGGACGCCGGAAGCCGAGAGCGAGAAGAGCCGGATGTGGCTCTACATCTCGTCCTTCGGCCTGACCAAGGAATTCGTTTCCGACGAGGACCGGTCCGCGAGCTTCTTCGGGAGCGCTTTCACGTACGCGGATATCGCTGGCGCGAAGGACATGCGCGACGACTACTCTGCAACCATCCTGCGCGAGGAGACACTCACCGTCGGAAGCGAGGAGCGCCCTGTGTGGGTCCTCGAGCTGACTCCGAAACCCGGCGCCGACGTCGACTACGCGCGCGTCCTCCTCTGGGTCGACAAGGAAGAGGACCTCTTCCTGCGGCTCGAGGGGTACGACGCATCGGGCGCACAGGCGAAGGAGATCGTGGTGGCAAGCCTCGGCACATTCGAGGACCGGCGGACCCCCGAAGTCATGACGGGGCGCAACTTCGGGACCGAAGTCTCGTCCACAATCACCCTGTCCGGAATGCGCCGACCCTCCGGAGGTCTTCCGGAGAGTACCTTCGATCCCGCGAACCTCGGGAGCTTCGACCCGAGTACATACGGGTTCTAGCGCGTGCGGCCGAAGGGAACGTCCGGTCCCGACGAAGAGGCGGTGAAGGGTGACGGACGCTGCGACCATCTACTGGTTCTCGGGAACGGGGAACTCCGTCGCGGTGGCGCGGCGCGTGGCCGCGTCCCTCGAGGGGGCACGCCTCGTCCCCATCGCGGCGGTTCCCGACTCGGACCCGGTGCGGCCCGAGGGTGTCGTGGGCGTCGTTTGTCCGGTGTACTTCGAGGGGCTGCCGCTGATCGTGAGGGAGTTCCTCGCCCGGCTTGATGCGCGCGGCACGACGTACAGCTTTCTTGTCCTCACCGCGGGCGGGTTTGCCGGCTGGGCTCCGGCCCAGGCGCGGCGTCTGTTCCGTCGGGCGGGGCGGCGGCTCGACGCCGCTTTCTCGGTGAAGATGCCGGACAACTACGTCGCCGTCTTCGATCTCCCCGCTCCCCTCGCCCAGGCGCAGGTTCTGTCGCGGGCAGGCGAGCGGATCGCCCGGATCGCACGCGACGTGAAGGGGCGGCGAAGGCGTCTTGGCGTCGGGATTGCCGTTCCGCTGGGCGCGCTCGCCTACTTCGCCATGGGCCGCCGGTTTGCCCGTACCTGCCGCCAGCGGGATCGGCGGTTCTGGGTCGCTGAGACTTGCACGGCGTGCGGTGTCTGCGCTCGTGTCTGCCCCAAGGCAAACGTCGCCCTGTCCGACGGCCGTCCGCGGTGGGGCGGCCGCTGTGAGCAGTGCTTTGCGTGTGTCCACTGGTGTCCCGCCTCGGCGATCCAGGTCCGAAACCGCCCCACGGAACGGCGGCGACGCTACCACCACCCCGACGTCACGGCCGCGGACATCGGCTCCCAGCACGGTTGACAGGGGCGCGACTAGGCGGCTCGCCGCGCTCCCGCCGCTCTGGGATCGTTCCTCGCCCAGCGGTGGATCCACACGATCACGAGTGCCGTTCCG
>CAZWQN010000025.1:0-8818 GCA_964635895.1 uncultured Thermotogae bacterium
CGAGGAGTACACCGGTTCTCCAAACCGGCGGCTTCGGCCGCTCACCCACCCCTCCAGTCCCGCTCATTCTAGGGATGCACGAATGGGACTTCAACCGCGGGTCATAGCCGCGGCCCTGATCTCCCAACAGCGCCGATGCGACCCGGGGTGATCACCAGCTCACGGTCAGCCCGATCTCGAGCTCGTCGAGTCCATCCGTCCCCGCCATCGCGGCCCACGAGAGAGACGTGCGCCCGCCCAGACCGACCGCCCCCGCGACATGGCTCTTTCCCCACGTAAGGAGAGAGCCCGAACCCTCCTCGAAGTAGGTGTCGACGAGCGCCCGGTTCTCGCCAGCGGGCCCGCTCCAAACCACGGCAATCGAAACGAGTTCCCGGCTCCGCTCGTCGTACTCATGGCTGTTCTTGACTGCGTCGACGACCGCCTCGAGGCGGCCTTGCCCTCCGTCCGTCGTGATGATATACCGCGCCGGATCGAGCACGCGAACGTCGCGGATTGTCACTCCGTTCCATCCAGCAGACAGAACGAAGCCGACGAGGTCCAGGCTGTCTCCGCCGACCACGAAGCGAGGTTCGAACGTGAGGAGCCGGCCGCCGAGAGCTGCGTGAGGAGTGAGCGATAGGCTGTCCCCATCGATGTCGTAGCGCGCCTCGAGATCGAATCCACCTCGAGCGAGTCCTGAGGCCACGTCTTCGAGCGTCACGGCGAGGAACTCGACTCCAGCGCGGTTGACATACACCGTAGCGCCGCCGTCGATGCCGGCGAGACTCCATCCGTCAACCGTTAGCTTCTCGCCAGTGAGGCCGCGGCCGGGAGCGGTCGGATCCGTCTCGTAGTGGCGAGACAACCCCGTGGCGCGATGAACCACGTCCATCCCGTCGAAGTCGTCGTCCTCGATGCGCGCCCCCATCTCGGTGGTCGAGACGACCTCGAGCCCGCCGACCCGGCCCACCGCGCGTACGGCGAACCCACGTGCCGGACCGCCGAGCACCGCCGCGCCCAGAAGAGCCCAGTGGACCTCTGCATCCAGTCCTCCGACCTGCAGCGTCGCGAGTCCCTGGGCGAAGAGGAAGTCGGCTGTCGACGGTCCAAGCAGCACGTTTGCGGCGACGCTTGCCCCACCGAGCCGGCCCCGGATCCCAAACTCCTGCCACAGGAAACCGATCGTCGACTCGACATGCGACAGACTCGCCCACGTCGTCGGTCCCGTCGTGCAGCCGAGTTCGACGATCGATCGGATGCCCGAGCCGATGCCCGCGCGCAACTCGAGCCCTGCCCACACCTCCGGGCGAACCGAGGTCGCCGCAGCCCCCAGTCCGCCCGCCCAAGACGCTGCACAAGCAACGATCGTCGCGATCGCGGCCGCCGATCGGTGCAGCGCTCTCCTACCGCGCGTAGTACGCCGCATCGGCGACCTCCCAATCCCCGATCCACAGGCTCGCAGCGCTCACCAGGGTCACCCGTGCCTCCGCCAGGACGAAGGACGGGTGCGGTCCCGTGACGTCAAACGTGAACCTGAGGACCTCCCCGTCCGCGACGCCTCCGACCCCGCTAGCCGCAACGAGCGCACCCTCCCCCGCTGCGACGTCGAAGGCTGCGGCGAGCACCACGAATCCGTTGCAGCCCTCGACCTGCACCGATGCCGCGTCGATTCCCGAGAGCGAAACAGCCCCCGCTCCGACGCTCCCGAACTGAATCGCCGCGGCTCCGCCGCCCGGCATGTTGGCGACCGACACGAGCACGCTGCCTTCGGTGCGGGTGACGACGACGTCCCCCACCATCAGGTGCGCGGTCCCCTGCGGCTCCTCCCAGAAGGCCGTGCACCCCGAGAGGAGGAGCACAAGAACCAGAGTCGTCGCGCCGCGCGGCCGCACTCTCGCCTTGACTCGACGCACGAATACCATGTCTCTTCTCTTATATCACACACGCTTCACTTCCGACAACCTCCCAACGGCTGTCCGCACAAACGACTCACGGCTTGATCTCTCGCCTTGCGCCCACTAGTCTTTGGCCAGCAGCCGCTCGGGAGGGTCGATGTCTGTTCGCCGCAGCGAGCCCTACATCTGGGTCACCTGGTTGACGAAGCTCCTCGCCGGCGAGAGCCAGTGCGAGTGGGCGGCGTGGTTCCGCGCGCACCACTCCGAATACGATCGCCTGCCGAGCGACTTCGACCTCGCGGCGTGGACCGTCGAACACAACGAGCTCGTGCAGCTCCGCCGCGAGCAGCTCCTCGACGAGGGGTATCAGGTCTACGTCGAGGATGAGAACGCGTTCAAGCGGATCGGAAAGACGGGGATCGTCGTCTCCGGGAAGCCCGACATCCTCTCGCTTCGCGACGGCAAGGCCATCATCGAGGACTGCAAGACCGGCAGGCCCCGCACCTCAGACCAGCTCCAAGTGCTCGTGTACATGCTCCTCCTCCCGATCGGCGATCCCCGCTGCACGGGCGCGAAGCTGTCCGGACGCGTCACGTACCGATCCGGTGCCATGGACATCGCGGTCGGCTCTCTCGACGCTGTGTTCCGCGCCAAGTTCGTCGAGCTGGTGCAGCGCATCGGCGGAGAGAAGCCCTTGCCGAAGAACCCTGTCTGGTCGGAGTGCCGGTGGTGCGATATCGGGCCCGCCGATTGCCTGTACCGAGTCGACGAGCCGCCCGAGTCCGCCGAGGCGGAGACGGACCTGTTTTAGACGTCCGACGTGCTCCCCTTCTCTCCCGAAGCCTCGCCCCTGCGGGCCGTGGCTTGTACGATGGTAGCTGCGGTCTCGGGAGGAGCGGATTGGAAAACGACATCGCACGCGTGACGTCGCCAGTCGGAGCGCGCACGACGATCGACGGCCGTGAGGTCGACTACTTCTGCGGGACGAGCTACTTCGGCCTGCACGGGCACCCGGACGTCATCGCTGCGGCCCGCGATGCGCTTGCTGCGTACGGCGTGGGGACCGCAACGGCTGCGTGGACGCCGGCGCACGCCGAGGTCATCGAGCGAACGAGCCGCTTCCTCGCCACCGAAACCGTCACCTACGTCGCCTCGGGCTACCTCGCGCCCCTCGTCCTCCTGCAAGCGCTGTCCGAAGACTACGACCTCGGCTTCGCGGACGGAGGATCGCACTACGGGGTTCTCGACGCGCTGCGAGCGGTCGGCAAGGAGACCGTCCTGTTCGGTCACCTCGACCCCGAAGACCTCGCGCGCCAACTCGCGCGCCGCCTCCGTCCGCGCCAGCGGCCGCTCGTCGTGACGGACGGCGTCTTCCCGTCAACGGGCGCGCTCGCTCCTCTCTTGGACTACGGCGCCGTTCTGGATCGATACCCAGGAGGCCTTCTCTGTGTCGACGACGCGCACGGCCTGGGTGTGATCGGAGAGGAGGGGCGCGGCAGTCTGGAGCACCATCGCGCCCGGCGCGACGGGGTCTACTTCTGCGGCACGCTCAGCAAGGCGTTTGGCGGCGCGGGCGGCATCGTCCCGGGCGATCGAACCCTCGAGTCGAAGATCCGGCGGCTGTCGCACGTTCCTCGGGGCGCCTCTTCCCCGTCCGTCCCGGCCGCCGCCGCCTCGGCCGCAGGGTTGCGCATCCTCACCGAGCACCCCGAGATGCGCCGAGATCTCTGGGCCAACGTCCGCCAGGTTCGGGGCGGTCTCCGCGCTCTTGGCTTCGACCTCGACGACACCCCGATCCCGATCGTCAGCCTCGCGGGACGCCCGTCGATCGACCTGCTGCATCTTCGCGAGACGCTCGCGCGGCAGGACATCCTCGTCCACTACGTTCCGCCGCGCGGTTACTCCGACTCCCCCGACGTTGAGACCGTGCGCGTCGCCGTCTTCTCCACGCACACGCCGGAGCAGATCGACCGACTCGTTGACGCCGTTCGACGGGCGATCTGACGCGGCTGCGCGACCGCCTGCTGCCGTTTGCCTTGCGCCGGCGTCCCTCGCTAGAATGCCCGCACTTCAAGCTAAGGAGGGGGACATGTCGAAGAATCACCGCATGGGTGGCAGCAGTCTCGCCGGGCTCCTTTGGTTCGGCGGCTGGTTGTTCACGATGGCGTTCGCGAAGCTGCTCTGGTGGCAGTGCATTCTCGGCCTCGTCGTGTGGCCGTACTACCTCGGTAACCTCGCCCGCGGCGCATAGCGCGGAACTCGTTCTGCGCCGCGTGGGGCTGGGCCGACCGGCGTAGGAAATCCGGGAGGCTTATGTGCGTCCATCCGACCGCGTGGTCTGTTCTGATCTTGCCTGCATCGACGTCGACTCCAGCCTCCACAACGTTCCGCCGGTAGACATCCCACCAAGTCGCGTCTCCGTCGTCATGGTGTCGGAGGCCGCGGCGCCGCGGCTGGAGGACAACTACTACACCGCGGACGACGCCCTGTTCGCGCGCACGACGATCGAGGCGTTCCGCGACGCCGGCGCCGACGTCGCGTCCATCGCCGAACTTGTCCGGCGCGGCATCTACTTCACGACCGCCGTCAAGTGCGCCAAGACGGCGTACGCCATCCAAACCGCGACCGTGAACGCGTGCTCGGAGCTTCTCGAGCGGGAGCTGACTCTCTTTCCGAACCTCCGTGTCATCCTTCTCATGGGTGACGTGGCGATCAAGGCGCTGTGCGCCATCGCACGCCGCGCCGGAGAGCCGCGACCGATCCCCGCCGGATCGACCTACAAGCTCCGCGGCCCGGAGTACACGTGGCGGGGCGCTCGCGTCTTTCCGTCCTATCTCCAGGCTGGCCCGAGCTTCTTCATCGAGAAGTCGAAGCGGCGGATGATCGCCGAGGACATCGCGTCCGCGCTTAAGCTCGTCACGTAGCCGACTGCGGCTTGGCCGCCACCCAGATCATCTCGGAGCTGTCGTCGGACAACGGCTCTCCGAAGAAGTCGCCGTACGTGGCGCGGACCTCGATGCCGGCACGCGCCATGAGATGCTCGACCTCAAAGCGGAACAGGCAGTGCAGGCGGATGGGGCCGGTCTCGTGAGACTCCGCCACGCGGCCGAAGTCGTCAAGCTCTTCCCAGCGTGTCTCGCAGATCGCCGTCTGGGTCGAGCGCTCGTACCTCCACGCCCGCATCGCGCGCACCGCGCGCCCCGTCTTCGGGCGTTTGAACGTCTCCTCCTCTTCGAAGACGCCGCCCTTCGCGCCCGCGAGGTCTCCCAGCCACGCCACGTCCTGGTGGTCGAGGTGAACGATCAGCATGCCGCCCGGCGAGAGGTGCCTCTTCGCGCACGACAGGCACGCCACCTGATCGTCGGGCGTCAGGAGGTTGTGGAACGCGTGGCCGGGAATGAGGATGAGCCCGAACGTGCGCTCGACGTCGAACGAGCGCATGTCCCCCTCGACCCACGACACGGTCTCGATGTCGGCGCTCTTCTGCCGCGCCACTTCCAGCATGGCGGTCGACAGGTCGAGGCCCACCACCTCGGCTCCCGCCCGCGCCAGCCGAAGGGCGATGCGCCCCGTGCCGCAGGCCAGTTCGAGCACCGCCTCGCCCCGGCTCTTTGCCCGGTCCGCCGCGTCGAGGTAGAAGCTGATCTCCCCGGGCCAATCGGGGACTGCGGCGTCGTACGTCTCCGCGTAGTAGCCCCTGTCGAGGTCGCCGTGTTCGTCGTCCACGCCGTCTCCTTGCTCGCCGCGCTTCTAGGAGGTCGCGGCTCGCTTCACGAGTTCGATCGCCCCGGCCGGGCAGGTGCTAACGCAGAGCCCACACCCGAAGCACTTCGACCGGGTGAATTCCGCGCGGTCTGCGTTCTCCGCCCGCGTGAACGCGCCAAACACACACCGCTCCGCGCACCGTCCGCACCCGACGCACAGCGCCGCGTTGAACTGCGCAATGTAGTTCGACTCGACGAACCCGTCGTGATAGTCCCGTCCCTTGAGCGTCTGCAGCGGCCCGCAGCAGCACGAACAGCACGAGCAGACGATCTCCGGCTCCTCGCCGGGCTTGCGGTACGCCATGTGCACGAGCCCCGCGCGGTGCGACACCTCGAGAACCCCGAGCGCCTCCACGAGGGAGATCGGACGCCACCCCTCGGTCTCGATGTCCCGCCGCGCTTCCTCGTCGATCGCCAGGCACACGTCGAGCGGCCGACCGCACGCCTCCGCTCCCCGATCCCGGCGACACATGCACTCCCCGACCGCGATCAGCTCGGCGCCCGCGAGGAACTCCCGCATCTCCGGCTGCGCCAGCACAGCCTCCCTCGCCGTGATCTCGACGTGCACGGGAATCGTCTGCCCGATGTACTTGGTCGCCGCGCCGCCGCTAGCCTCGTTCGCCATTCCTCTCCTCCCGTCTCTTGGGCCCGGCCTACGGCGTCAGCTCCACCGCCGACGCCTCGCGAATCAGCCGGGCGATGGAAGCGTGTCTTGCGTCGTCGACCGAGCGCACCGACACGTACCGCTTCGACAACCGGTCGCCTTCGAGCAGACCGTCCGGATCGGCGAGCCGAATCCCGTGGATGAACTCGAGCCGCACGTCGGTCCCCTTCACGCTGATCTGGCAGATTGCGCCCTTCACCCGCCCTCCGACCCACGGCGAGTGGTACGACAGGCCGCCCCAGAGGACTGTCTCCTCGGCGTCAGGCACGACTCGGCGCACGGCCTCGCGCAGTGCGTCCACGGTGTCGCGCAGCTTCGGCGACATGCTCTCGAGGAATTCCCGGACCTCGGGGCCGTCCGGGCCGTCGCCTACCCTCGCCACGGCGCCACCTGGAATGCCCCCGTGAACGACGGCGAGCCCCCCACCCGTCGCCACGCGAGGAGCGCCAGCCACACCACGAACAGGCGCAGCTCGATCGGCAACGCCTCCGGCAGGTCGAACTGAGCGCGACCGCTCCACACCCCTTCCGGAACCGCCGTGCCGATGACCTGGTCGTGTTCGAGAAGCCGGACCTCACGGAACCACGCGGCCGGCGAGCGAAGGACGAAGCTCCGATCGCCAAAGCGGATCGAGAATGCCCGCGAGAAGGCGCGCAGCGGAACAGCGTGCGCCGCAACCCCGTCCGGCCCGAAGAGAGCGATTCCCCCGAAGAACGCGGCGTCGCGGCGAACGCGATGCGTGACCTCGCCGGCCCGAATCTCTCCCCGCGCGAACCACGTCGACAGACGGACGTCGCCGACGCGGCGCCCCTCCTCGTCGCGCACTTCGTAGTTGGACGACAGCCCAAGCGGCTCCGCGGTCAGCATGAGTCGGAACCTCCCGTGCCCCTGGTGGCGCTCCCAGAATACACCACCCGCGGCCTTGCTCGCTTCCGTCCGCGGGCATCGGGCACGCCGCCGACGGAGAGAAGCGGGTATCCTTCCGTCCGAGGTGCTATGAACCGACTCCTGCTCTCCCTCGTCCTTGCGCCGCTTGCCGGTGGGATTCTGCGCGTTCCCGCGGACTCCCTCGCCGCCGCGGACGTCTGGAACGCCGTCCCTTACGCGATCGTTGACGTGACGGTGATCGATGTCGAGGCCGGCGTCGCCCGGCCCGGCCGGACGGTCCTCGTCCGCGACGATCGAGTCGACGCCATCGGCCCTGCTGACGACGTCTCGGTCCCGAGCGACGCCGTGATCATCGACGGCCGCGGGCTCTTCCTCATGCCGGGACTCTGCGACGCCCACGTCCACTGTGTCGACCCCGAGGTCTTCGGGCGCGTGATGGTCGCCAATGGCGTCCTCTTCGCCCGCGATATGGGGATGCCGACGGCTGACATCCTGAACGTGAAGGACCGCCTAAATCGCGGCGTGCTCATCGGGCCCGAACTCGTTGCCACGGGGACGATTCTCGACGGGGAGCCGCCGCTCATCCCGTCGGTCTCCCTCGGAGTGCCCACCGCGGACGCCGCCCGAGCGGCAGTACGAGAGCTGGCGCAGGCGGGAGTGGACATGATCAAGGTTTACAGCCGCCTCGACGGCGACGTCTTCCTCGCTGCGCTCGACGAGGCGCACGCGCTCGGGCTCAAGGTTGCCGGCCACGTACCCGACTCGATCCCGATCGAACAGGCAGCAGCCGCAGGTCTTGACTCGAGCGAGCACTTCTTCGGGTTCGACAAGCTCATCGGACGGCTTCTCGGGGCGCCTGTGCAGCAGCACTACGTCGGCATGGGAGTCGACGTCGTCCACTTCCTTCGCGTCGGCGAACTCGACCCGGCGAAGCTGCGTGAAGCCCTCGACGACCTCCGCCGGAGCGGCCTCACCGTATGCCCAACCGTTGTCACGTTCGAGGTCGGGACGAGGACGACGCAGTTCTTGTCGGGCACGTTCCCGGGAAGCGAGTACGTCTCGCAGACGCTGCTCGAAACGTGGCGGTCCCTGTGGGCCCAGCAGACCGACCTACCCGAGTTCGTCTGGCAGACGTGGGCTCACCTCGTCGTCAAGCTGCACAAAGCGGGGATCCCGCTCATGGTCGGCACCGACCTCTCCACACCCGGCACCCTCCCTGGGTCCTCCGTCCACGACGAGATGGCGATCTGGCAGGACGCGGGGATCCCTGCCGCCGACATCCTGCGCGGCGCGACCCTCGTACCGGCGCGGTTCATGGGTCTGGATGACCGACTCGGCACGATTGCCGAGGGCAAGACCGCGTCCATGGTTCTCCTGCGGGCCAATCCGCTTGACGACGTCCGGAACGCGCGCGAGATCGAAGCCGTCTTCCTCCGCGGCCGGTACTACGATCGGAAGGCCCTCGATCATCTGCTCGAGGAAGCGCGAGACCTCGCAAAGCGCTAGAGGCCCCGGCGGCAGCGAACGGCTTCGAGCGGCTTCCCCGCCTCGAGGATCTTCGAGGCGCCGTCGGGCACGTAGCCCATGGCTTCGTAGAACCGGCGCGCGTTCGCGTTCCCGGCGAA
>CAZWQN010000025.1:8918-17143 GCA_964635895.1 uncultured Thermotogae bacterium
CGGGCACGTAGCCCATGGCTTCGTAGAACCGGCGCGCGTTCGCGTTCCCGGCGAACACCCAGAGGACAACCGCTGAAAAGCCTCGCGCCCGGAGGATCTGCTCCGCAAATCGACACAGCCGGGCGCCAACGCGACGACGCCAACGCGACGGCAGAACGTAGATGCCCCAGATCTCACCCACGCTCTCGGCATTGACGTCCTCATCTCGGCAGGACCCAACTCCGACGAAGCCGAGAGCTTCCCCAGCCTCCCAGGCAAGGTACGCCTCAAACCGTCCCTCGGTGAGCGCCTCGCGATGACGAGCCGTCGATCGCTCCACGCTCATTTGCTCGAGATGCGCGTCCGGCACCAGCCCTCGGTACGCAGCGCGCCACGTATCGACTTGGATTCGCGCCACGGCTTCTGCATCGTCAGGAGTTGCTCGGCGAATCGTCACAGCTTCCTGTTCCCGAGCCATTCTGTCTCCAGCCTACCCCGAGTGCGCCGCCCGCTCCTGCCGCTTCCACAACACGAGACTGAGCCAGATGATGAACAGCCCAAGCTCGAGCGGGAAACCCTCCGGCAGATCGACTCGCGCCCGCCGGCCCCATGCGCGCTCCGGGGCTACGCTGCCGATCTCCGCCCCGTCGTCGAACAAAACCATCTCCCGCCGCCACGCCGACCGCGCTCGCAGCGCGTACTCCTTGCCGCCATGCACGACCGCGAACGCACGGCGAAACGCGCTTCCCTTCTCCGCCCGCGCCATGGCCGAGCCGGCCCCCTCGAGGACGAAGACTGTGCCGACCGCACGCTCCCGTGAGATCCTGTACTCCAGACCACCCGCGACGACGGATCCGCGCTCTCGCCATGCGGACAGCCGAACCTCGCCGATCTCCTGCCCGCGGTCATCCCTTACGACGAAGTCCCATACGAACAAGTGTTTTGGTGTTATGGTCCACACGTGCTCCTCCTCCCCCGCCGCGCCGGCCGGCGGCAAGCCGCAGCGGCAGGACGGACGAACTCAGGATACTTGCCCCACTCAACGTGGAGCAACGCAGACTGAGGCGCTCGGACCGTCGTCCGTGCCGGGCGCTATACTGGCCTGCAGACCATGACTAAGAGGAAGCCAAATGCAGAGGAACCCCTTCCGGCGCTCCCTGCTCTGTCGAATGACGAGATTCGACGGTACTCGCGCCAGATCGTCCTCCCTGAGATCGGACTGGATGGCCAACGTCACCTCAAGAACGCGAGCGTCCTGATCATCGGAACAGGAGGTCTGGGAAGCCCGGCCGCCCTCTACCTCGCCGCCGCCGGCGTCGGCCGCATCGGGCTCGTCGACCGCGACGACGTCGACGTCTCGAACCTCCACCGCCAGATACTCCACGGCACCGGGGCTCTCGGCGCACGAAAGGTCGCCTCGGCCCGCGATCGCATGCGTGACTTGAACCCACTCGTCCAAGTCGACGCCTACGACGAGGCGCTCACCTCGGAGAACGCCGTGCGCATCGCGTCGCCGTACGACGTCGTAATCGACGCCTCCGACAACTTCGCGACGCGCTACCTGTCGAACGACCTGTGCGTGCTCCTCGGAAAGCCCAACGTGTACGGCGCCGTCCTGGGATTCGAGGGCCAGGTCAGCGTCTTCGACGCGAAGAGAGGCCCGTGCTATCGCTGCGTGTTCCCCACCCCGCCGCCATCCGGCACCGTCCCGAGCTGCGCGGAGGGCGGAGTCCTCGGCGTCATCCCCGGCGTCATCGGGACGCTTCAGGCCGCGGAGACGCTCAAGACTCTCCTCGGCCTCGACACCCCCCTCATCGGGACTCTCCTCGTCTACGACGCCCTCGCCCAGAGCTTCACCCGCGTTTCGGTCGCCAAGTCTCCGCGGTGCCCCGTCTGCGGGGAGGCGTCGACGATCACCCGGCTCGTCGACTACGAGGAGTTCTGCGGCGTGTCGCGCATCGTCCTCGGCGAGGAGTGGGAGATCGCCCCGCGCGAGCTGAAGGAACGGCTCGACCGCGGCGAGCCGCTTCGGTTGATCGATGTTCGCGAGATCGGGGAGTGGAACATGGTGCGTCTCCCCGGCTCCGAGTCCATCCCACTGCGAACGCTCGTCGAGAGGTCGGGCGACTTCGGGAAGAACGAAGACATCGTCCTTGTCTGCCGCGCCGGCGTCCGATCGGCGCGCGCGCTCGACCTCCTGCGCAAAGCCGGCTTCACCCGGCTCAAGAACCTGCGCGGCGGCATCCTCGCGTGGGCCAAAGACGTCGATCCGAAGATGCCGACGTACTGAGACCGCCGTCCTACCCGCGCTCACCGCCCCTGCGCTCCACGCCAAGCCGTTGACATTCGATAGGCTAATGGAGTATTATTCTAATAGCCCCGACAAGGAGGCAGAGGCTCGATGCCGACCGTGAAGATCCGCACGAACCGTCAAGTGACCGTCCCCAAGGTCATCTTCGACGACCTCGGGCTCAAGGAGGGCGACTTCGTGGACGTCAGCCGCCACGGAAGCGACATCCTCATCCGCCCCAAGCGCCTCGTCGACCTCGACGGTGCGCTCAGCCCCGAGGAGGAGAAGCTCGTCGAGAAGGGATTTCGGGAGCTTCGCCAGGGCAACTCCGTCCCGTGGAGTGCACTGAAGGATGAGCTGGGTCTGTAGCCTTTCCAAGCAGGCAGCCAAGCAGTTGCGCGCCCTCCCGCCTGACCGCCAGGGACAGGTGGCTCACGCCATCGACGAGATGGAGCGCGATCCGACCCTCGGCGATGTCCGCCCCATCAAGAGCGGAAGGTTCAAAGGCGCCCTGCGGAAACGCGTCGGCCCCTACCGCGTCATCTACTCCGTAGACCCAAGCGCGAGCAGTATTGACATCGCCGCCATCCTCGCACGCGGCGACACGACGTACCGGTAGCATCCGCTGTCCATCCGCACTGCTAAGACTCGATCTCGCCGGACGCGCACCCTGTGCACGAGACAGAAGAGGAGGCGACATGGCTCGGTACTGGATCATGCTCATCGCCGTCGGGGTTGTCGCGCTCTTCTTCGTCGCCGGGTACGCCACTCACCCGAGACTGCACGTGAAGCGCGTCCAGGACAGCAGGCTCATCTCGCGAAAGTACCAGCACCTCTTCGGCCGTGACGCGATCACCAGGGCTACCAAGAAGGGCGAGCCGCCGCCGTGAGTCGTGGGGTACGAGCGAGAGCGGCCGCTTGAGCGTGCGGGCACTGGATGTGACTCGCGGCGCACACACAAAGTCCACACCGAGTCCCTCACATCTGCCAACTGATGATTCGCCCCCCACCTCATCCCGAGAGTACCGACGGAACTCAGGCGACTTGTCACCTAGCATGGTGTATACTGCCGATGTATACATCATAGGGACGTGAGCCGTGAAACGGACGCAGATCTATCTGACCGAGCGCCAGCGCGGCGAACTCGCAGCGATGGCGCGTCAAGCGGGAAAGAACCAGAGCGAGCTCATTCGAGAGGCCGTCGACCGCTTCCTGGACCAGGCAGTACCCAGTCGGCGCGACGCTGTGTTGGCTCAGGCCGCGGGTCTGTGGAGGAATCGCGCAGACCTTCCTGACCTGGCGAAGCTGCGGGGCGAATGGGATCGGGCGTAGCCATGGAATACCCCATTCTCGTGGACACTGACGTCCTCGTCGGCTTCCTGCGCGGTCGCGAACAGGCGATTGCCTTCGTCTCCGAGAACGCAGATCGGATCATCCTGTCGGCCGTCGCCGTCGCGGAGCTCCACTCCGGGGTGAAGAGCAGCACGGAAGAGGCTTCATTGGATGACCTCATTGGGCTCTTCCGAGTTGTCGAGATCACCGGAGAGATCGCGAAGGTCGGCGGGCTCTACAAGCGCGACTACGGCAGGTCACACGGCGTCGGACTTGCCGATGCGCTCCTCGCCGCGACAGCCGAGGTGGAGGGCGCGAAGCTGGCCACGCTGAACGTCCGTCACTACCCGATGGTGCAGGGACTCCGCCCAGCGTATCGCAGGTCCGCCCGCACAAGCGATAGCTAGCCAGGGGCGGACCGCAGCTCACGCCAACGCCGAGGTCGGACGAGGTCGGCAGTTGAAGCCGCTGCTCTACGTCCGCACTCAAGCGCATGCCGCAGCCCTGCGCCTCGAGTTCGTGCAGCACCTCGCGGAAGCGTACGGCAGACGTGTCGACACGCTCGTACATGTGGATCAGTCGGCGATGCCGGGCCACGCGTAACCGCATGACCTGGCCCGGCACCTGCGTAGCGTCGCAGCTTGCATGCCTGTCGCAGGTGTCGGGCAGACAGGCCTGCGACGTCGCCCATGCGGCGCCATGCGTGATAGAAAGACCTGACCTGTCGCCCTGATCCGACTGTGGGTCACGATCGATGCAAAGCACCCAGGATAACAGGCAGAGTGAGGAGCGCCTGCTCGCTGCGATTCTCCAGAAATGGGAGTACATCGTCGACGATCTTGGCGAAGTCCATCTCGCGAAGTCGACACTCAACGGCTGTCTTCCACGTCTCGGCTGTTACGGCCAACCCATTCCAGCTGGTTTGAAGCAGGGCATTTTGCAGGAGTGTAAGGTTAGGGGGGAGGGTGTCAGAACGGGAGAGGTACCACAGCAAGTCGTAGATGTCACGCCCTTTCGTGTAGCTTCGTGAGAGAACTGCATGCAGCTTGCCAGCCATCAACGATGGCAGGGCGTGATGGCGGATCGCAATGAGGAACTCACGATTGATGATGGTCGTTTCCAGATCCGCTCCAGCGGGCGGCGCCGTGTCAACCTCGATCTTGATAGACAGCTTCTGTGTCGCGTGAGGGCTCAGCCCACATTCAGCCAACAGCCCCGGGAAGCGTATGAATGCAGAATCAACAGGTGTGCCTTCATGAGGATGCATCGAGACCTCAAACCCTGCCTTGATCAGATCTTCCTTCACTCGATCCAAGAGCCGCTGAAAGTCGTAGTTCTCGGACGCCTCCAATGAGAAGTCAAGATCCTCGGAATACCGACGAAGACCATAGAGAAATCGAAGTGCTGTTCCGCCGACGAACGCTAGCTGCTCGAAGGAATGTACCCTCTGGAGCGAGGACAGGATGTGCATTTGCAGATACTCTCGAAGGACGTTCTTCTTGGTCTCAGGCGATGCTGCTCGAACCAGTTGCAGTGCCCGATCCTTCATGTGAGATCATACTCCCTGAGGAACTTCTCTCTGTGGCTCAGGAATCGTTGGGTGCTTAGCAGCAATTTCCTAGATCCCGTTCGGTGTGCAAGAGCTTCTAAACGGTCGGCATCTACGCTATCGAGGTTTTGAAACCGCATCTCCTGAATCCATGCGAGCGTGGCCGGGCCGCTGTGGAAGTAGAACAGATCAAGAAGAGCCTTCTCAGGCAAAGCGACCATGCACGACTCGCGTTGAATCTCAACGGCCTCGTATCCCCAGAACAGCCGCGGCTGGATGTGTCGATACTGAAACGCTCCCAATGCGTTCTCGATGACCTGCGGGCGACCTGTCGTGATGGACGTGATGACGGGGACAGCTTCGGGAATCAGGCCGTACCACGAGAGCGCTCGCTCGAAGCTCACATAGGACGGATAGACGAGTCGATTGGCGATGGCTTCAAGCGGCGGACTGCTCTTTCGGTAGGGATGCGCAAGAATGTACTTTCCACGAGCCAACTTGATCAGTCGGCCTGCTGTCACCCAACGACTGAGCTGTGCCTGAACAGCCCGTGGATGGGCTTCTCCCACATAGACCATCTGCGGCTCGATCAGCGGTACGTCTCCAAAGCGGTTCAGGAAGGGTTCCCATTTCATAGCAGAATAATAACATCATCGTTATTCTTTTGCAACGATCCGGAGCACGTTGTGGCGTGCAAGCGCGGCAACGCGTTGCCGGTAACACCATTACCCGACCGCGACGACGCCGCCGAGGTCATCCACCCGGCCAAGATCTCCTGGGCACAGCAGCTACAAATGGATGCTAGCAGCGGACCATCCAACACGGTCTCCGGCGAAGCCGAACCCGTCCTTGCTGAACGACGAGAAGCGGGCCTTCTCCAAGGCAACTACCTCCAACGGTGACATGTGTTGCCGCCGCATACCCTGAGGATAAGTATCCAATACACGACAGAAGGTGCGACCCGAGCGCTGAAACTGGCAAGAAGCTGGCAGGAATTCAGGAATAAAACGCGACCACGGAGACTCTCGGGCCTTGCTCTCTATCGCTGAAGTAGTCGGTCATGGTGATCTCAATACGCCCAACGCTTCACCTAACGTGCAAGGGAAGGTAAGCGAAGCGCGGCCTTCACTTGTCGCGTTCAGGTGGTTGTTGGCCTCCGTCTGGATTGTCTGTTGACCGTGACGGATGGAAGATGTTGATCTTCTGTGGTTCGAAGGCGTCGTCTGCTCCGAGCAGATGTTTACGCACCTGGCCGAGAAGGGTTCGGACATCCGGGGCGCCCTCTTCGTTGGCAAGGCGTCGACTGAGGTCCTCTGCGATGTCGCTGGGGAGCCAAAGGTACGCCTCCGAATGTCAGGCGGTTCAGCCGCGTGGAATCCTTTGGACGATTGAGCCATTCTGACAGAAGTTCAGCCACGAGCGCGGCACGATTCTTGACGGCGATGTCCTCGCGGATGCGCTCCAGCTTTACGTCGTAAGCGTGCTCGATGGACTTCTCGATACGCGCGCCCACCCACTTCTGCAGAATGAGCGCCAAGATCGGGGTGAGCACTGTGGAAGTAGTGATCGCGCTAATGACTGCCGTGATGGTCTGTGTCATCCCTCACTCCTCATGTGTTGCGAGGCCAACAATCATTAGTGTGCGAATCGGCAGCATAGCGCTTGCGCACCTCGCTTGCAGCAACCGCCATTGCTAACTGACTGAACCTGCCTTTCATTGTCTCATATTGACCTTCGTATTCATGCACGCTCGCCATCCTACAGATGGGAATGTCGGCTGAGCAAGTCGGCGATCAAGGAGATAGGGCACGGTCAGCGAGATCGCAAAGCGGGTGGCTCGGCATCAGAACACCAAGAATAGAGACGCGACCCCGGATCCTCCTGTCCGCCGTCGTCGTCGCGGAGCTCTACTCCGGGGTGAAGAGCAGCACGGAAGAGGCGTCATTGGACGACCTCATTGGGCTGTTCCGAGTCGTCGAGATCACCGGAGAGATCGCGAAGGTCGGCGGGCTCTACAAGCGCGACTACGGCAGGTCACACGGCGTCGGACTTGCCGATGCGCTCCTCGCCGCGACAGCCGAGGTGGAGGGCGCGAAGCTGGCCACGCTGAACGTCCGTCACTACCCGATGGTGCAGGGACTCCGCCCAGCGTATCGCAGGTCCGCCCGCACAAGCGATAGCTAGCCAGGGGCGGACCGCAGCTCACGCCAACGCCGAGGTCGGACGAGGTCGGCAGTTGAAGCCGCTGCTCTACGTCCGCACTCAAGCGCATGCCGCAGCCCTGCGCCTCGAGTTCGTGCAGCACCTCGCGGAAGCGTACGGCGGACTTGTCGACACGCTCCCACATGTGGATCGGTCGGCTGCAGCGCCATCCCGCCTCCGCGAGAGGCTGCTAGGCCCTGGCGTCCAGAGCCCAAGCTGAGTTCGGCGGACCTGTCAACTGGAGGCTTGACCCCGTCGACTCGCGAGCAACGTCTCGATCTCGCTCACACCACCAACGCCTCTCGTCGCACGTTCATCAGAAACGGGGTGTTCCGGGTCTCGTAGTCGGCACGCGTTACGAAGGCGGTCGAAACGACCACGTCGTGCTCTAAGCTGACGTCTGCCGAGACCCCCGCCGTGCGCAGAACCAGCTCGCCGTAGTTGAACGGCCGCTTCATAATGCACAGGACGTCGATGTCGGACTCCGGCGTCGCCGCTCCACGCGCCTGCGAGCCGTAGAGAACGATGGAATCAAGCGCGTCTCCCAGCACCTCGCGAAGCCGCTCGCGGTACTCGGTCACGATCTGTCGCACGCGGTCTCCGGATTCCATGTCGATCACCACGTTGCCCAGGATAGTCGCTGTCGCCTCTCCATGGAAGCCTCGCGCTCTCCCTCGGCGCGCAGGAGCGCCCGCGACAGCTTCCAGAACGGACCATCTCCGAGCAGGTCACGTTCGGGCATCGGAACGACGGGGAGCGCACGGAGCCTCTTGAGTCCGCAGCCGGGCTGCAGCGCCGAAACCCTAAGATCGAAGATCAGACCCCACGGCTCCCAGCTCTGTGGAAGGCGCAGAAGCAGCTGCGTCCGCTGTG
>CAZWQN010000026.1:0-125 GCA_964635895.1 uncultured Thermotogae bacterium
CACCCTGACCCGTACCACCGGGGTGAGCGCCGGCAGTGGACAGCCGGTGTCCAAGGAGTACATCCACGTCATCGACCTCAGCTTGACGAAGAGCGTCGACCCCAGCAGCTACAACGTGGGGGACA
>CAZWQN010000026.1:225-6269 GCA_964635895.1 uncultured Thermotogae bacterium
CCGAACAACGGCCCGCAGACGCCCGATGAGGACGACGACGCCAGCGCCGGCAGCGCGCCGGGGGCGCAGATCGACCTCAGCTTGACGAAGAGCGTCGACCCCAGCAGCTACAACGTGGGGGACACGGTCACCTTCACGATCACGGTCGCCAACGCCGCCGGCTACAGTGATGCGACCGGCGTCGCCGTCTCCGACATCCTCCCCAGCGGCTACACCTACGTCGGTGACAACAGCGGTGGCGCCTTCTCCGGCAACACGTGGACGGTCGGCGCCCTCGCCGCCGGAACCAGCACCAGCCTCGACATCACCGCAATCGTGAAGGCCTCCGGCAACTACACCAACTACGCCCAGGTCTCCGCGGCCAACCAGCCCGACGTCGACTCGATCCCGAACAACGGCCCGCAGACGCCCGATGAGGACGACGACGCCAGCGCCGGCAGCGTCGTGCCGCTGGCTGACCTCGGCGTGCTGAAGGACATCGACGATCCCACCCCCGGCGAGGGTGAGACCATCGTCTACACGATCGTTGTGACGAACTACGGCCCAAGTGACGCTACGGACGCTGTCTTGCGGGATATCCTCCCGACTGGGCTTCTCTATGCTGCAGATGACGGGGCGGGAGCCTACAGCACCAGCACGAACCTGTGGACGATCGGAGCCATGACGGTCGGAGAGAGCCGTACGCTGAACATCACGGCGACGGTGGCCGCGGGGACGCTTGGCTGGACGATCGTGAACACCGCCGAGATCATCGCCTCCTTGCCGTTCGACCCGAATGACAGCAACAACCGCGATACTGCCGAGCTGAAGGTCATCGCCGCCGACCTGTCGGTCGACAAGTCGGCGAGCAAAACAAGCCTCGCCGAAGGTGAGGAATTCATCTACACGATCACGGTGACCAACCTCGGACCCAACGTGGCGACCGGCGTCGAGCTGACGGACATCCTCCCGCTCGGCATCACGTACGTGTCTGATGATGGGCTCGGCACCTACGATTCGAACTCCGGTGTGTGGATCGTCGGCTCGCTCGCCGTGCAGGCGTCGGCCACCCTCCACATCACAGCCTTCCCGAGTGACGGCACGGCCGGCCTGACCATCACCAACGAAGCGGAGGTCACGCGAAGCGACCAGCACGATCCGGACGACTCCAACAACCGTGACTCGGTCGACGTCGGGGTCGTCGAGGAGCCAGAGCCGCCGGCGGGCGGAGGAGGTGCGGCGGACGCGTGCACGGGCAAGGTCGTCATCAACGAGATCGCTTGGGCCGGAACCGCCGCGAGTCCTACGAACGAGTGGATCGAGCTGCGGAACGTGGGATCGACCCCGGTCGACCTGACGAACTGGGTCCTCCGCTGGCGGAAGAAAACCCCCATTGCGTCGTCGGACTACGAGTGGAAGACCGTCGAGCTCGAGGGGACGCTGGAGGCCGCAGGGACATCGGCGTGCGCACTCACCTCGGTGGTCTCCGAGTCGAGCATTCGGCTCGTCAAGCGCGACACGGATGAGTACTCGTGGTCCGTGATTGCCGTGCCGCAGGACGATGACGGCAGCTACCTGATGCTCGAGCGACTGACCGATCGAACCGTCGGGAACGTTGTCGCCGATGTGGTCTATGACAGCGTCCGGCCCTACTCGATGGAGCTGCCAGACAGCGGGGCGGTGCTCGAACTCGTTGATGGAAACGGGACTGTCGTCGACACGGCGAATGCTTTCCGTGCGGACGACGGCCGCTGGCCGGCCGGGGACGCCGCGACGTTCGGAACGATGGAGCGGACCGACGCGCTCGGGCCCGACGTCGCCGAGAACTGGCACACCAACGTCGGCATCATCACGTACGGCACCGACGCGAGCGGAGCCCCGCTTGCCGCGACCTCCGGCACGAGCAATTCGCAGGCGATCGAGCTTCTCACGACCTTCGCCAGCGTACCTCCAGTTCCTGTCCAGGTTGGCGCGCCCGTCTCGGTGAGCCTCGACCTGAGCCCCAGCGCACGGCGCGAGTTCGGATGGCCGTGGATTCAGGCGACGCGTCCGCAGGACGAGGGAGTCGCCGGCGGCGGAGGAGCCGTTGCCGACTCGCTCTCGAGCTACTCCTTCGCCACGAGCAGCGTCGACGGGGCCGTCCAGCTCACCATCGACACCACAGAACTGGCGCCGGGCGAGCACTTCGTCTGGGTCGTATACGGGCAGGGGAAGGTCATCCTGATCCCGATCACGATCGTTCCGTAGACGCGATTCTTCGTGCAGCAAGAAGCGGGGCGGCTCGGCCGCCCCGCCTTTTTTTGCCGACGGGAAAGGCGTGTCGTATGATCGGCGCCGCACCGGACCCGGGCGGAGCTGGAACCCGTGGTGGCGGGCGATTCCCAGGCTCTCGTCCCGCCGCGACCTCGGCGCAGGGGGTCGTCCGAAGTCCCCTCGGAGAGACGAAGGGAGGCAGACCGTGTCGCTCGCTCTAGCGCTCGTCCTGGCGTACCTGATCGGGGCGTTTCCGTCGTCCGTCGTGTTGGGGCGCGTGGTTCGGGGCATCGACGTTCGGCAACACGGCAGCGGGAATGCGGGCGCGACCAACGCGTGGCGGGTGCTGGGGTGGCGGCTCGGCGTCGCGGTCCTGGTCCTCGACATCGCCAAGGGAGCGTTCGCGACCTACGGGATCCCGCGCATCCCTTTCCCGTTGGGGCCGATGCCTGTCGACGGGGTCACCGTCGCCGTCCTGTGCGGGATCGTCGCCGTCGTAGGCCACGTGTTCCCGGTCTACATCAGATTCCGTGGCGGGAAAGGGGTCGCCACGGCAGCCGGGATGCTCGTCGCGCTGGTTCCGATCCCCGTCGCGATCGCGCTCGGGGTTTTCGCCGTAGCGGTCGTAGCCTCGGGGTGGGTGTCGCTGGGGTCGCTGCTCGGCGCGTGGGCGGTTCCCATCGCGGCGCTCTGCCTTCCGAGCGAGTCGTACCCTCCTCTCGTCATCGCGCTGACCTTCGTCCTCGCGCTGCTGATCACGTACACGCACCGGGCGAACATCCGTCGCCTGATCGCGGGTACGGAGCACGCCTTCCCCAGTCTGCAGTTCTGGAGAAGACTTCTCCCCCGATAGGTGGAGAGAAACGCTGTTCAGGATAGCCTTGGACGCCCATCCGCGTGGATGCTACAATCGGGGCGCAGCGACAAGGAGCTCGTCATGGAGAAGGATGCGGGTCGGGACCTGAGGAACCGGAACCTCCGGAACATCGCCTTCATCACGATCGTCGTGATCCTCGCGCTGATCGCCCTCCAGTCCTGGCTTAGCCCCCGCAGCAGCCGGCAGGAGGTCTCCTACTCGGAGTTCCACGGCATGGCCGAGCAGGGACTGATTGCGTCCATCGCGGTGAAGGAGGACTCGGCTCAAGCGGTGGCCGTCATGAAGGGAAGCGCCAACCTCGCCGACGGCAGCCGGCTCTCGGCGGGCGACGAGATCGCGATTCGCCTGCCGCAGGACTCCGCCGCGTATCACGAGTTCCTTGTCCAGTTCATCGCGGAGGTGAAGTACGCGGCGCCCTCGGGCAACAGCCTGCTGTTGTCCATCCTGGTCTCCCTCCTGCCCATCGTGTTGTTGATCGGCGTCTGGATCTACATCATGCGCCGAACGCAGACCGGGGCGGGCGCGCTCTCGTTCGGTCAGTCGAAGGCCAAACTGGTCAACCCCGACATGACCCAGACGACGTTCTCCGACGTCGCGGGGATCGACGAGGTCAAGGAAGAGGTCCAGGAGGTCGTGGAGTACCTCAAGGATCAGCGCCGCTTCTCGAAGCTCGGCGCCGAGATCCCGAAGGGAATCCTCCTCGTCGGCGCTCCCGGGACGGGCAAGACGCTCCTCGCCAAGGCGATCGCTGGCGAGGCCAAAGTGCCGTTCTTCTCGATCAGCGGATCGGATTTCGTGGAGATGTTCGTCGGAGTGGGTGCGGCCCGCGTTCGGGACATGTTCGAGAAGGCGAAGGCGAGCGCGCCGTGCATCGTCTTCATCGACGAGATCGACGCCGTGGGCCGCAAGCGCGGCGCGGGCCTCGGCGGCGGTCACGATGAGCGGGAGCAAACGCTCAACCAGCTCCTCGCAGAGATGGATGGATTCCAGCCGAACCGAGGGATCATCATTCTCGCGGCGACGAACCGACCGGACGTGCTCGATCCGGCGCTCCTGCGCCCGGGACGGTTCGACCGGAGCGTTCAGGTGCCGTATCCGGCCCTCCGGGACCGCGTGGCGATCCTCAACGTCCACCTCAAGACCCGGAAGATCGCCGCAGACGTCGACCCGGAGATCCTCGCGCGGAAGACCCCGGGGTTCGTCGGCGCCGACCTGCGCAACCTGTGCAACGAGGCGGCGCTCCTTGCGGCCCGGAAGGACAAGGACACGATCGAGATGTCGGACTTCGAGGAGGCGACGGACCGCTTGTTCCTCGGACTACGACGGAAGAGCGTCGTCCCCACCGAGAAGGAGCGGAAGGTCACCGCCTACCACGAGAGCGGTCACACCATGCTCGGGTTCCTCCTGAAGCCCGCGGACAACGTCGTGCACAAGATCTCGATTCTCCCGCGCTCGCACGGATCGATGGGCGTCACACAATCGCTGCCGCTCGAGGAACGCTACAACCCCACGGAGCAGGAGCTCAAGGACGAGCTTGCGGCCATGCTCGGAGGGCGTGCGGCGGAAGAGCTCGTGTTCAGCGAGTTCGCCGCCGGCTCCGGCAGCGATCTCCGAGACGCAACGCAGCTCGCGACGAAGATGGTCATCGAGCTGGGGATGAACAAGGATCTCGGTCCGATCAGTCTCGGAAGGGATCGGGTCAACGTCTTCCTTGGCGAGGACATCATCAAGTCGAACGAGCACTCCGAGGAGGTCTCGGCGCTTGCCGACCGCGAGATCCGTGGGCTGTTGATCGGAGCCTACGAGAAGGCCAAGCGCCTTCTGACCAGTCATCGGGACGCACTCGACAAGCTCGCGGCGGAGGTTCTCTCCCGTGAGGAGATCTCCGGCGACGAGTTGACGGGGTTCCTGACCCGGCTGCTTCCCTCTCCCGCCGTCGGATGACGAAGCCCACGCGAAACGTCGTCGTTCTGGGGTCCACCGGATCGATCGGGACGCAGACACTCGACGTCGTAGAGCGGCTTCGCGCCGCGGGAGAATCCCTGCGAATCGTCGGCCTGGCCGCCGGTTCGAACGTCGAACTCCTCGAGCGGCAGATCGAACGCGTCGGGCCCGCCGTCGTCTCGGTCGCCGCGAAGGCCCACGCCGAGAGGCTGCAGGCTCGTTTTCCCCACGTGCGAGTTCTCAGTGGAGAGGGTGGGCCCACGGAACTCGCTGCGTCGGACGATGCGGACGTCGTCGTCAACGCCCTCGTCGGGGCCGTCGGCCTCCTGCCGACGCTCGCCGGGGTGTCCCGCGGCCGGATTGTCGCCCTGGCCAACAAGGAGAGCCTCGTCGTCGGAGGGCGCCTGGTGCGCGACGCGCTCCGCAAGGGCGGCGGTCATCTCGTCCCCATCGACAGCGAGCACAGCGCCGTGCTCCAGTGCTTGGAGGCCGGGCGGCGCGAGGACGTGCGGCGCATCCTCCTCACGGCGTCGGGAGGGCCGTTCCGGGACTCCGACCCGGACGAGCTCGCCCGCGTCACGCCCCAGCACGCCCTCCAGCACCCCACGTGGGCGATGGGGGCGAGGATCACGATCGACTCCGCCACGATGGTGAACAAGGCGTTCGAAGTGATCGAGGCTCACTACCTCTTCGGCGTCTCCTACGACCAGGTGAGCGTGGTCCTTCACCCCGCCTCGATCGTCCACTCCCTGGTCGAGTTCCGCGATGGGTCGATCCTGGCGCAGCTTGCGAGCCACGACATGCGGATCCCGATCCAGTACGCCCTCACCTACCCGGAGCGGCTGGCCACCGACTTGCCGCGACTCGACTTCGCGTCCCCGTGCAGGCTCGAGTTCCGCCCTCTCGACCCCGAGAGATACCCCGCGTTTGCGACCGTGCTGTCGGCGGCACGGATCGGCGGAAGCGCGCCGGCGGCCCTCAACGCGGCGGA
>CAZWQN010000026.1:6369-16158 GCA_964635895.1 uncultured Thermotogae bacterium
TGCTGTCGGCGGCACGGATCGGCGGAAGCGCGCCGGCGGCCCTCAACGCGGCGGATGAGGTCCTGGTGGGGCGCTTCCTGCGCGGAGAGATCTCGTTTCTTGGCATCGCGCGCGGGCTCGCCGCCATCCTGGATCGCTGGCATGTTGAGATGCGAAGCGACGGCCACGACGCGGACGACTTGGGGGAGCTCTTGGCCGCCGACCGCTGGGCCCGCCGGATCGCGCAGGACTTGGTCCTCGCCCGCACGGCGAGCCCCACGGATCCTGCCCCATTCGAAGGGAGTTCAGGATGACCACCGAGCAAGTGATCGCGGCGATCCGCGGCGTGACCGACCCCGAGCTGGGGATCAGCGTCGTGGACCTCGGACTGATCTACGACGTACGTCTGGGCGACGGGCGCGTCGACGTGGATATGACGCTCACAAGCCCGGGGTGCCCGATGGGGCGCCTCATCGCCTCCGACGTCGAGGACGCAGTCCGGCAGGCTCTACCCGGGGTCGACGTCGCCGTCCACGTCGTATGGGACCCCCCGTGGACGACCGACCGTCTGTCGCCCGACGCGAAGCGAAGCCTTGGCTACGACGGGTGAGGCGAGGGTGCCCGGCGGACCAATCTCCACAGCCGAGTGAAACGGGCGAACAGCCCGTAGGCGGACATCCCGAGGACGATCGGCACGAACACACGTACGGGCACGGGAGTCGATCGCGTGACCCACTGCGCCGCGAACACCACGCCCGTCATGGCGGCCGATCCGATCACGATGAGCGCGAGGCGCTGCAGGAGCGGAGGCCACGGAGTCTTGCGCCGAAGGAACACGAGGAGCACGCCGGCGTTGATCATCCCGGCGACCCCGGTGGCGAGCGCCAGGCCCCCCTCCTTCATCGGACCGACCAGGGCGAGGTCGAGGGCGACGTTCGCGGCCACGGACGCGAGGGCGGCCGCCAGCGGCACCAGGGTTCGTCCGAGCGCGTAGCAGGCGCGAACCTGGACGTACACCCAGCCGTACGGGAGAAGCCCCACCAGATAGAACGCGAGGACGCGCGCCGTGCGCAAGGTGTCTGCGGCGACGAAGCTTCCGTGCTCGAAGAGCAGGCGGATGATGTCTCCTCCCAGCAGCGCGAGCCCGGCCGTCGCGGGGAGAAGGACCAGGGCCGTCGCCGCCAGACCGTCTCCGACGTACGTGGAGAACCGCGCGGGGTCACGTTCCGACTCGGCCTCCGACAGACGCGGGAGCAGCGCGGTCGCGATGCTGACCGCAAGAACACCAAGGGGAAGCTGGAACAACCGCATCCCGTATTGCAGCGCGGAGATGCTCCCGTCGGGCAGGTACGAGGCAAGCTTGTTGTCGACCATGAGGTTGATCTCCGAGACCGCGAGGATGAACACCGCCGGCGCCATGCGCCGTAGCAGCAGCCAGACGCCGGTGTGGATGGGGAAGAGCGTGAACGAGAAGCGAAATCGGGTCTTGGCGAGCGCCGGGAGCTGCGACAACAGCTGGCCGGCCCCGCCAAGGAGAACTCCGACGGCGAGGCCGTACACCGGCGCCGACGGCCATCGGGGAGCGAGGACCACGGCGCCGATGATCATCCCCACGTTGAACCACACGGGGGCGAAGGACGGGGCAAAGAACCGATGATGAGCGTTGAGGACTCCCATGAAGACGGCGCCGAAGCCGACGAGAGCCACGAACGGGAAGATCACGCGGGCGAGGGAGACGGCAAGCGCCATCTTGTCCGGCGCGAACCCCGTCGCAAGGAAGGGCACGTACCGGGGAGCGAGCGCAATCCCAACCGCACAGATGGCGGGAAACAGCACGATCAGAAGCGACAGGAGATTGCTTGGGAATCGGTCGGCGTCCTCGCCCGAGGCGCGAAGGTCCGTGTAGATCGGAACGAACGCCGTCGCCAACGCCCCTTCTCCGAGCAACTGCCGGAGAACGTTCGCGGCGAAGAACGCCACCAGGAACGCGTCGTACGCGGCTGAGGCGCCGAATCGCGAGGCAATCGACGCATCCCGCGCGAGACCCAGCAGGCGCGAGACCGCCGTGCCCGCGGCAATCAGGAGGACATCTCCCGCGAGGCTCTTCATGGCGCGGCGAGGATGGGGGCCGCCCAGGCGTCCTCGCGGAGGGACTCCCGGTCCTTCGTGAGGACGAACGCCAAGGGGCAACAGGCGACGGCTCCCCCCTCCCACCCGCGGCTCATGCGGGCTACTCCTCTTTCTTGCCCTCCTCGTCGACGCGGACGCGCACGTCGACGGCGATGTCCTTGTAGAGGCTGACGGTCACGGCGTGCGGGCCGAGCGTCTCGATGGATCCCTCCATCCGAATCCTCGAGGCCTCGATCGGCTCGCCGAGGATCTCCTCGATCCGCCCGGCGATGTCCTCCGATCGTACGGACCCGTACAGGTGGCCGTCCCCGTGGGCCTTGCGCGTGAAGACGAGCGTCTGGTCCGCCAGCTTAGCCTTCAGCTGTCGCGCCTTCTCCGCGCGCTGGACGAGCTCCGCCTCGTGCGCGGCCCGTTCCTTGGCGAAGCGGGCGATGTTGTGGTCGCTTGGCTCGACGGCAAGCCCGCGAGGAAACAGGTAGTTGCGCGCGAACCCGCCCGCCACGTTCACGACTTCCCCGACATGGCCGACCTTATCGACGCTCGCAGTAAGAAGCACCCTAGCGATGATGATCACCCCAGTCCTTGACTCGTCGCGTGATTGTAGAAGGGGCGAAACACCCCGTCAAACAGCGATTCGGATCGCACGGCGCGGGTATACTCCTCTACGATGCTTGACTTGGAGCGGTGGGCCGAGAAACGCGATCGTGTCCTCGTCGTGGGGATCGTCAACGCCACGTCGGACTCCTTCTTCGAGGGAAGCCGCTTCGCGTCCGTGTCCGCGGCGGTCGAGGAGGCCCTGCGCATGGAGGAGGAGGGCGCCGACGCCATCGATGTGGGGGGCGAGTCCAGCCGGCCGGGGGCGGTGCCGGTCCCGGCGGACGTGGAGACGGCGCGGGTCGTTCCGATTGTCCAAGGGATCCGCAAGAGAAGCGACATCCTCCTCTCCGTCGACACGACCAAGGCCGCGGTGGCCGAGGAGGCCCTCGCGGCGGGAGCCACGATCGTGAACGACATCAGCGCGCTTCGGTCCGACCCGGCGATGGCGGAAGTGGTCGCGGCGCGCCGCGCCCACATCATCCTCATGCACATGCAGGGAACGCCGACGACCATGCAGGTGAAGCCGGAGTACGGAAGCGTCGTGGACGAAGTGCGCGCTTTCCTCGCTGCGCGGATCGAGGCGGCGGAGGCCGCCGGGATCGCAAGAGACCGAGTCATCGTCGATCCGGGAATCGGATTCGGGAAGCGGTTGGTCCATAACCTGGAGCTTCTCCGTTCGATCGGCCGGTTCGCCGATCTCGGCCCTCCGGTGATGGTGGGCGCGTCCCGGAAGTCGTTCCTGGGGGAAATCCTCGGGCTTCCGGCCGAAGAGAGATTGGAGGGGACCCTGGCCGTCCACGCCGTGGCTGTGGCTGGCGGCGCAGATCTTGTGCGAGTTCACGATGTGAAGGAGGGGCGGCGAGCGGCCGACGTCGCGCGCCGTCTCAGGCCCCATGACGGTTAGCGTCCTCGAGTTCCTGGATCAACCCGGACGACGGCTCCCGGTGCACACCCGGCTCGACGGCTCGGACGTCGAGGTGGACGGCGTGCGGACGGTCGGAGAGATCCGGCTCGATGGCGAGGCGTTCGCCCAGCTCTCCACGCTCTACCTGGACGTGGACATCGTAGCTCGCATCTTCGAACCCTGCCGGCGGTGTCTCGCCCCAATCGACATCTCCTTCCCGCTGCGCGAGTCGTTCACTCTCCCGATTCCGCCGCAGGCCAAGACCGTGGACGTCCGACAGCATGTTGTCCAGCTGGTGCTGTCCGCCCACGACGCGAACGCCCTGTGCCGCGTCGACTGCCGCGGGTTGTGTCCGGTGTGCGGGGAGGATCTGAACCGCCATCCCGACCACCGCCACGCGCAGAGCGGCGAGGAGCGACGTCACCTCGGGGACTTCCTCGACTCATGAACGACGAAGTGACCATCGGCTTCGACCCCGGCTTGGCAACGACCGGATACGGCGTTGTGCAGGCCACGCCGAGCGGGTATCGGGTCCTCGCCGGCGGCGTGATTGAGACCCCGGCGAGCCGCGCGCGGGCGGACCGCCTCGGAACTCTGTCCGCCGAGGCGAGGGAGTTGGTGGAGACGTATC
This sequence comes from uncultured Thermotogae bacterium, assembly GCA_964635895.1. Classification (GTDB taxonomy): domain Bacteria; phylum Bipolaricaulota; class Bipolaricaulia; order UBA7950; family UBA9294; genus JAPLGD01. The sequence continues at coordinate 10,611 of CAZWQN010000026.1, forward strand.
GCCCCCAAGGCGTCGCCATCGAAGAGGTGTACTTCGCAGCCAACGCGAAGTCGGCGATGAGAACGGCGGAGGCACGAGGCGCCCTGCTGATCGCGGCGGCCGGATTCCCGGTGCGCGGCTACACCCCGCTCGAGGTGAAGAAGCGGATCGCCGGGTATGGACGGGCCACCAAAGCGCAAGTTCAGGCGATGGTGAAGCGGCTCCTCTCCCTGTCGGAGACGCCGAAGCCGGACGACATGGCGGACGCCCTCGCCCTGGCGCTCTGTTACCTGCTCGACCTCCGGAGCCCTGGAGGGACCGACGATGTCTACCTATGAGGGGATCCTCCGACTTCCAGGGCCGCAGGACGAGTCGCGCGTTCTTCTGTTCGACGGGCACTCCCATATCTACCGCGCCTACTATGCGATCCGCGACCTGACGACGCCCGACGGACGCCCGATCAACGCCGTGTTCGGGTTCTGGAAGGCGCTCCTGAGAGCCTTCCGCGATTACCCGCCGCGGTACGCGGGCGTCGTGCTCGATGCCGGGGGGGTGACGTTCCGACACGACCTGTACGACAAGTACAAGGCGACGCGCAAGCCGATGCCCGAGGATCTTGCGTCCCAGATCCCCCTCATCACCGAGCTGTTGGGTTTCCTCGGGATCCCGGTGCTCTGCCTGGAGGGGGTCGAGGCCGACGACGTCCTCGCCACCCTGGCGAAGCGTTCGGCGAACGAAGGGCTGCGGTGTCTGATCTCCACGAGCGACAAGGACATGGCGCAGGTCGTGAACGAGGCGGTGGGCCTGCTTCGCCCGGCGGGACGAGGGGCCGAGTTCGAGCCGGAGGTCATGGATCCGGAAGGAGTCCTTCGCCGGTACGGGGTGCCGCCGATCCAGATCGTCGACCTTCTCTCCCTCGTCGGCGACGCGTCGGACAACGTTCCGGGCGTTCCCGGCGTCGGGGAGAAGACGGCGATCGACCTCTTGCGGCAATTCCCGTCCGTGGAGAGCATCCTCCAATCCCTCGATCTGGTCCGGAACACGCGCATCCGCGACAAGATCCGAGAGAACACGGACGCCGTGAGACTCGCGCGGCGACTGATCGAGCTTCGGACCGACCTGCCCGTCCCGAGCGTTCGCGAGGCTTGCCGCCTTCGAGGTGTGGACTCCGCAGGACTTGCGCAGTTTCTGGCCGACGTCGGCTTCCGAAGCGTCCTGGATGAGCTTCGGCTAAGCATACCCCCTTCCCAGCCGGCGGCGTTGCGGCCGGCCACGGCGCCGCCGGCCCTCGACTACCGGTGCGTTCTCGACCATGCAGGACTGGCCGAGGTCACGGCGAGGCTCGGCGCCGCGGAGCGCTTCTCGCTCGACCTCGAGACGACCGGCCTGGACCCGATGGACGCCGAGATCGTCGGTATCGCGGTGTCTCCCGCTCCACTCCTCGGGTACTACATTCCGGTCGGGCACAACGCGCTCGGCGCGCCCTCCCAACTCCCCATCGACCGAGTGCTCGATGCCCTGCGCCCGTTCATCGAGGGAGAAATCCCGTCCGTCATCGGGCAGAACCTCAAGTACGACATCACGATCCTGGAGCGATACGGCGTTCACCCGCGCGGCATCTCGTTTGACTCCATGATCGCTTCTCACCTCGTCCGTCCGGAGGAGCGTCACCACAACCTCGATGAGATCGCGCGCACGGTCCTGGGGTACGAAACGCTCACCTACGAGCAGGTTGCGGGGAAGGACGGCGCATTCGCGGCGGTGTCCGTCGACGCGGCGACGCGGTACGCCGCGGAGGACGCGGAGGTCGTCCAACGCCTGTACGACCCGCTCCGCCGCGCGCTGGAGGATGTCGGAGCCGCGCGCCTCTTTGACACCGTCGAGGTCCCGCTCGTCTCGGTGCTTTCTCGAATGGAGAGGAACGGCATCCTCGTGGACTGCGAGGAATTGGCCGCCCAGGGAGAGGAGATCCGCAAAGAACTGACGATTGTGGAGTCCGACCTGTTCGACATCGCCGGGGGACCGTTCAATCCGAACTCTCCGAAGCAGGTAGCCGAGGTGCTGTTCGACCGCCTTCGGCTGCCGGTGCTCGCGCGAACGAAGAGCGGACCCTCCACAAGCGCGGACGTGCTCGCTGAGCTCGCCATTCAGCACCCCCTCCCGGGCAAGCTGATCGTCCACCGCGAGCTGAAGAAGCTCCTGTCAACCTACATCGAGCAGCTTCCCAAGGCCGTGAACCGCAGAACCGGGCGCATTCACACGAGCTTCCACCAGACCTCAACAGCCACGGGTAGGCTGTCGTCGTCCGATCCGAACCTCCAGAACATCCCGACCCGCACAGAGATCGGGGGGCGGATTCGGCAGGCGTTCGTCGCTCCGGAGGGCTCCGTCTTGGTCGGAGCGGACTACTCGCAGATCGAGTTGCGGTTGCTCGGCCACCTATCGGGGGACGAGGAACTCCGCAAGACCTTCGAGGCGGGGGCGGACCTGCACCGAGTCACGGCGAGCCGCGTGTTCGGCATCCCCGAGGATCGCGTGACGGCCGCGCAGCGCGATGCAGCGAAACGGATCAACTTCGGCATCCTCTATGGGATCAGCCCGTTCGGCCTGGCGAAGGAGCTGGGAACCTCCCAGACCGAGGCGAAGGCGTACATCGACCGGTTCTTCACCGCGTACCCAAGCGCTCACGCCTACATCGAAACGCTGATCCGACGGGCCACGGAGTGCGGCTACGCGGAGACGATGCTCGGGAGGCGGCGCCCGCTTAGGAACCTCTCCTCCAAGGACGCGTCCCGCCGGAACTTCGACCGGCGAAACGCGGTGAACACGCCGATTCAGGGCAGCGCCGCCGACTTGATCAAGCTCGCGATGATCGACATCGACCGCCGGTTCCGCGACGAAGGGCGACCGGCCAAGATGCTCCTGCAGATCCACGACGAGCTGGTCTTCGAGGTCGATGAGTCCGCCTACCCGGAGCTCTCGGTGGAGATCGAGCAGGCGATGAAGAACGTTCTCCAGCTCGGCGTTCCCCTCGAAGTGAAGGTCTCCGTCGGAAGGCACTGGGGGGAGATCTAGCCCCGCGCGGCGGACCCCCTCGAGGAGAGAGGGGTGCCCGATGGCGCGCGTCCGGGTGTCCGGCGAACCGCGCGGAGGGAACGGCCCGCGCGAAACTCCGCACGGGCAACGGTGTACGTACTCAGCACACGGAGGAGTCGATGGCAAAGCGGATCGTCGCAGCATGGCTGGTCCTCGTGGCCGCGGTCGTGTCCGCCTCCGTCCTTGCGACGGCAAGAGCGGACCTGATCGTCTCGAGCTTCGAGATCCGGCCGGCCGTGCCCTTCCCGGGCACGGTGGCGACGCTGCTCGCGGTGGTCGAGAACGTCGGCGACCGCCACTCCGGCGCATCGGTCTCCGTTCGCTTCGTCGTCGATGACGAGGAGATCGGCTGCTCCACGATCCCCGCGGGCATGGACGCCCATACGCGGCACGAGGTGTCGACCTCATGGACGGCGGAGGAGGGGCCGCACGTCCTGACGGTGGAGGTCGACCAACCGCTCGACCGAGTGCCCGAGTCCCTCGAAACCAACAACACCGCGTCGATGATGGTCTTCGTGCCGTCCCTCTCGTCCTCTGCGCGGACGTCCGCTGCCGTGCGGGTGGCCGTCGCCGAGTTCGACGATCGGAGCCGCGCCCGATTCGTGAACGTGGGTGCCGGCGTCGCGGACAAGCTGGCCGGCCGGCTGGCGGAGGCGGGCGTCGTCGTCGTCGAGCGCGGCAAGCTGGAGGCGATTCTGCAGCAGCAGAGCCTGGATCCATTCTCTCTGGACAACCTCGTCCTGGCGGCCCGGCAGCTCGGCGTTGACCTCGTGGTCGCGGGCACCGTGGACGCGGTGAACGTTCAGGAGATTGCGCTTTCCCTCGGGATCATTCGGTTTTCGAGCGCCGCGGTGGACGTTCGCGCCTCGGCGCAGTTGGTGGACGTGCGGACGGGTACGCCCGTCCTATCGATGTCCGTCGAGGGGAAGAAAGAGGGAGCCACAGGCGTCTCCGCGGACTTCACGGGGTTCCTCTCCCTAGGCCAAGCCTATGACGTCTGCGGTGACGGCCTGCAGACCGACCGTTCCGCGTACTCGATCGGAGAGACCGTCGCGATCGGCTATGGGGATCCCGCGGAGGGCGGCTGGTTCAGCGTCGAGGTGTTCACCGCCGCGGATGAGTTCCTGTGCTGGCTCGGCTGGCGGTTCGTCGGCACAGGCGAGTGCGGCAAGTGGTTCTGGAACCAGCGCGACGCGCTCGGGTCCCAGGTGGGATCGGGGCTGTACCGCGCCAAGCTGTGGAATGGCACGGCATACGTCGCCGTCGCCACCTTCCAGATCCGCCCGGGGTGGAGCGCCTCCGCCCCCCCGATCGGTGAGATCACCGTCGGATCCGAGGCCTTCGACCGCACGATCGCCGGCATGGCGGTGCAGCAGATCGTGGACCAACTTGCGGCATCCGTCCTCTCCGCCATGGCCCGCGGCGTCTCGCGCAGTGAGAGCGCGGCAACCTCGGCCGGCACGGCGCTAGCGTTCGCGACGGCGGCGCCGGCGATGCCTACGCGAGTTGCCCAGGTCGCCGCGACGCTTCCCGACGGCCGGGTCGCGATCAACATCGGATCGTCGTCGGGCGTCGCGGTCGGGGACCGGTTTGAGATCCTCGCGGTGGAGAACCTCACGCTCGATCCTCTGACTCTCGACATCGTCGGCTTTGACGTGACGGAGAGGAAGGGCGAGATCGAGATCGTCGAGGTTCACGACCGCGTGTCCTACGGGGTCTGCGTTTCGGCGTTCCAGCCGGGCATCGGTGATGTGGCCCGTTGGATCGGGCCGTAGCTCGCGCCGGCACGGCGCTTTCGGGTAGACTCCCTCCGCCCATGATCCCACGTGGAGTTCGTCGGTTCTACGGCCTTGTCGCGGTCGTCCTGCTCATGTCGGGAGTCGTTTCGACGGGGTCCGAGGCGTGGCTTCGCTCGATCGGCCTGCGGGTGGTCTTTCCCCTCGGGGACCTTCCTCTCCTCTTCGGCCTGGAAGCGGCGGCCAACGTCTCCTTCGGCGTCGCCTCCGCGACGTTCTTCCTGTCTTCGGAGGGAGACACCTTGATCTGCCTCACGGGCGACGTTCGACTGAGCTCGGATCCGGGCCCGGCCGAGGCGTTCCTCCGCCTGACGACGGGGATTTCCTACTTCGATCCGGGACAGGAGTTCCCCACGCCCTTCCTCGGGGCCGGGGTATCGTACGACCTCGGGATCGGCCCATCCGTCGCTGTGGGGATCGCCTGCGAACTCCTGTACCCCCTCTCCTTCCCCGCGCCGTTCCTGACCGTCACCGGACGATGGACGCCGGAATGACAAGCCTGTTCGGGACGGATGGGGTGCGCGGCGAAGCCAACCGCCTTCTGACACCCGAACTGGCGATCTCCCTCGCGCGCGCAGCTGCGGCAAGCCTCGTCCCGAGGGGGGGGCGCGTCATCATCGGACGGGACTCGCGGACGAGCGGTCCGATGCTCGAGGCGGCGCTGGCGGCGGGGTTCG
>CAZWQN010000027.1:0-15860 GCA_964635895.1 uncultured Thermotogae bacterium
TCAGCTCTTCGCATTGCCTCCCGGACGGCCGGCGGGTCACAGCCACTCTGCAGCGGCGGAAGGGCCGCACCTTGCTTCTTGATGTCCGGTCCCGGGCGGAGGCAGACGGCGACCGCTCCGCAACGGTCACGCGCGTTCTCCGATCGGTCCCCCGGCTTCGCACGACCAGGCACTAGACACAACGGACTCTCTCTCTGCACTCAGCAGAGTTCCAAACCACCGGCGGGCCTACTCGCTGCGCACTTGGCGGACCCAGTCTATCTGCACCGCGGTCCGCTCTATGGTGCGCCCTCGGGCAACGACCACATGGAAAGAACTCGCAGCACAACGTCACGGCTGGCCTGCGTTGTGTCGCTCGTGTAGGCGCGCCCGTAGAGCGATACGGTCGCGCTCAGCGGCTTGCGCATCTCGTCCCAGATCTCCGTCCCGTCTACCTGCCGGACGTAGCATGCCGTGAGGTCACACTTCCCGGTGTGAACCGTAGTGAGCTCCCCGGTGCACTCGCGGCTCGGGATGATTCCCCAGCGAACCTCCACCCCTCCCTCGGGACCTCGGAACGCCATTCCTCGGACGGCGCCGTCCGCTTCGTTTGGCAGGCTCTCCGCCCGCCACGTCGGGGGAACGCGAATCGCGAATCCCGCGGCATCGTTGATGTAGGTTTGCCAATCCATCGTGACCGGGCCAAGTGCAGGTGCAGTTCCTGCCGAACTGAATAGGATCGCTTGGTCGTAGAGGATCTCTCCACATGCCGGGCCGAGGCCGGTTGCGGCCTCTTGGTACAGGCGCCAGATGAGCAAGAGATCCGGGAGTTGGCCAAGATCGATCTTGGGACAACCCTCCATGGTGACCTCCAGGCAGTGGGGGTCGCCTTGGCAATCCCGGGCGATCTTCCACGCATAGAGCAGGTCGGCCTGCGGATGGTCTGGCAGGTACTCCGCCGCGCTTCCCGCATACCGTCGGCTGTGATCGCCGGCGACCGCGGCCATGAGGCTGTCCTCGTAGACGGTCAGGCTGGCGTACGTTGCTTTGCCTGCCGCCTCGTGGTTCACGCCGTAGACAATGAGGAAGTCGTCCGGCCCATCGGGAAGCTTGAAGGTCGAATCGGTTCGCATGTAGAGACTGTCTCGCGTTGGGCCGTACCCGTTGATCTCCTTCTGAAGGCACTCGTACTCCTGACCGGGGGCGGCCTCGGCTACTAACTCGGTCGCCTGCAGGCCGCTGTAGCGATCGAGAATGGCCTCCCGCAGGTCCCGCACAGCGGGCGCCAGAGACATCTCCGTCTCCCCCGTGCCTCGCACGTTCAGCGCCGGAAGCGGGAAGGGATCCGAAGCCGCGGGCTCAGTCAGCGTGATGCGCAGCGCTAGTTGCGGCGTTCTCAAGTACTCCCATAGCGCGGGCTCCCCGCCTTCCGGCGGGAGGGCGACGCGGTGGACGATCGATAACTCGTCCGCCTCGCGTTCCAGGCCAAGCCTCGCGATGTCTGCGGGGATGACGCCCGTGTTGACCATGCCGGCGGGATAACCGACGGACGCTGCCGCGCCGCGGATGCGAGCGTCGATGCTCCGATCGGCAGTGAAGACGATCATCACGTCCTGATCGTACAGGCCCTGATCCGGTCTTCCCGTCTCGACGGTGAGGTTGTTGATCGCATCGCCGAGGTTCCCGAAGATGACCTTCCGCACGTTCTCCCGATCTGAGTGACGCGTCATGACATACGAGTCGTAGCTGAAGTAGGTCACGGGTGGCGGCGTGTGCCCAATCAAGACCACGGCTTCGTTGGCCCCGAGCCGGAAGACCCAAGGGAAGGAGCTCCGAGTCGTCTGCCCGGGTGCGTCCGGCAGCCGCACAACCTTGTAGGGGCCGAGCGGATTGAAGCCGAGGCAGGTGGGAATCTGCCCGTGGCAGCACAGCGCGAGAACATCAATCAGGATGACCTGCCCTTCCTGGACCGTGAATCCATCTGCCCGTAGAGCCTCCTCCAGCGCCTCGACGCTTCCTCCGGATGCGGCCGTGCTGGTCTCGTTGGTCTCGGCGGGGATCGCCAAGAGAGCGCCACAGACAATCAACATGCCCACCACAACCGCCCGGGTCCATTGAGTCTTCATGCTGATGCTCCTTGTCCTGCGAACTTGGCCTCCCTTGGCGCGACCGCGCAAGGTCCCGACCCGTGCCCCCACGGCAGACAGCTCTTTGTACATCGTGGCGATGCGGGGCGTCCAACCGGTGCGCGACACATGCGTGCTGAACAAAGCTTGCCCGCGCGAGCTTCATCCGGGAGACGGCGCCGGCGGCGCCGGGTTCAGACCTTGTTTCTGGACGCTCTGTTCCGGGTAGAGACAGACGGCGACCGCTCCGCGACGACTACTCGCGTTCTCTGATCGGTCCCCCACACTCCAAAGCAGTGACCCCGCGATCCTCTTCCTCGACCGGCATGCGGGGTCGCAAGACCTCTCCCTCGCTCGTGACTTCGGGCGGATCAGGTGTCGCTGACTCGTAGACCCTCGAACCGTGTCCGGGCCGCTGTGGTCAGTGGGCGCGCCCTACGTGAGACGGTGTCGACTTGGACGATCACGGTTTCGGCATGTGCCACACAGCGGCCATCCTGGTAGACCGCCTGGGACAGGGTGAGTGAGCTGCTCCCAATACTCCGCACTCCCGTGCCGACGGTCACCGACCCAGGCCATCGGATCTCCCCGCAAAAGCCTAGGCTCAGACGTGCGATGACGAACTCGGCACCGTCCGCGGCAAGCGGTCGCTCCGGGTCGTAGAGGATCTCCACTCGCCCCGTCTCCAGGAAGGTTGCGAAGACTGCGTTGTTGACGTGCCCTTGCCGGTCCGTGTCAGCGTATCGAACCTTGTCTGTCGATTGCCTGGGAAACCCCCGCGGACGTCGCTCCATAATCGAGAATCTGCCCTCTCTTCAAGTCACGGTCAACTGCGCTCGCTGGTGACGGCCACGCCTGCAGTGACTGCGTGCCTGGCATCGGGTCCACCCAGACGCGATGGCGCGTGGCTCTGTGGCTCGATGCCGCAGGAGAGCGCGGGCTTTCGGCGTCCGAGTACACCGCTGGAGCAGGACGAAACGGCAGCCGCCCCAAGGATGTGCAGGATGCCGTGCGGGTCGGCAGCACCAGCTTGCCGTCACGCACTCAGGTCGAGCAACCCGTCGCGCGGGAATCACCCGGCGCTCCCGCCACCGCGGCTCCGTGGCGCTGCGGTACCGCCTTGGATTCACGCACTCTACGCTCGGCAGTTGGGGCGGCCGAGGTTTGCCCGCGCCATAATGCAGAGCAGAGACTGCCAACATGGCCCCTCTGGGAAACTCCCGCCGGCACCCCCCTGGAACTGACGGCATCAGCCTGTCGCCGGACTCGTCACCCCGCGCCCCTGGCTGAGGCCAGTGTGCGGGGGAAGGCGAACGTGATACGGTCTGCGGCATGGGGAACTCGAGAGCATCGAATCGGCTGTCTGCGGTTGCGCTATGGGTCGTCCTGCTGCTCGCGGGAGCTGTGGCCGTACTTCCGCTCATACCTCCGGCGCCCCGCGCCAACGAAGACGTCGGGAGTTTCTCCGCCGCTCGCGCGTTCGAGCACATTGAGGCTATTGCCCAAGAGCCCCGCCCGATCGGCACTCCCGGGAACAAGCGAACACGCGCCGACATCGTTCGACAGCTCCAGCTCCTGGGCCTCGAAGCGGAGCTGCAGACAATCAGAGTCCGCGACTACTACGGCAGCTCGGGCGGAAGCGCTGACGTCGTCAATGTCATCGCACGCATCCCCGGCGCGGCGTCGACCAAGGCAGTCGCATTGATGGGGCACTACGACACCTTCCCCGGCGCACCGGGAGCGAACGACGACGCATCCGCGGTGGGCATCATGCTGGAGACAGCGCGAGCGCTCTTGGCCGGTCCCCGACTGCGCAACGACGTGATTCTCCTGTTCACGGACGGCGAGGAGCCGGCGCCGCGCTTCGGCTCCTCGGCCTTCGTCGCCGGACACCCGTGGGCCGCAGACATCGGATTCCTGATCAACCTCGAAGCACTGGGTTCTGGTGGACCCTCCCTTCTGGCGGAAGCAAGCGCCCCACAGGGGTGGGTCGTCGGCCAGTACGCGGCGGCAGTGCCCTATCCGGGAGCCTTCTCCTTTGTCACGACGACCGCCGAGTTGATCGGCGGCTCGAACAGCGACTTCGCCACGTTCCGAGACCAGGGGACTCCCGGCGTCGAGCTGGCCTACCTGCACGGTTCGCCGATCTATCACACCTCGGCCGACGCACCAGAGCGGGTCAGCCTGCGCAGCCTGCACCAGCAAGGCGCGAACACGCTCGCTCTGACACGGCACGTAGGGAATCTGGATCTCGGCATGTCTCGTGACGGTTCGAGAAGCATCTTCTTCACCATTGCTCGCCTGTTCATGATCCGATATCCGGCGGCCTGGGCTCTTCCTATCGCCCTCGTGACCGGCGTGGTTCTTGCGGTCGCCGGATGGCAAGAGCGCGCGTGGCTCAGGATTCTCCAGAGCAGCAGCGCGACGCTAGTTACGACGATCGTGGCCGCCGTAGCGGCGGTCGGCATCTGGGTCGGGCTTGCGAGTTGGCGGAGCACCGTGGGCATCGCCGAGAGCTACGCCTACCTCGCCGGCCTTGTCGTGTTGACCGTGGGAATCGCCGCCGCGGTGGCACGGGTTGCGAGACGTCACATCCCTGCCGGGGCCGCCGCGCTCGGCGTCGTGCTGGTCTGGTGGGTGCTTGGGCTGCTCGCTTCCATCTGGGCTCCCGGGCTGAGCTACCTCTTCGCTTGGGCGACACTGGCAGGAGGGCTTGTGTTCTTGTGCCGATCGTTGTTTGGCTCGAAGCGCTGGCTGCAGCTTCTTGGCTGGGCGCTCGTGGCAAGCACCACGGTCGTCCTGCTCGTTCCGGCAGTGGACATCTTCTATCAGCTCGCTCAGCCCCGACCCGGCAACCCGGACTCGCAGGTCCTTCCCTTTATCGCCGTCCCCGTCTTCCTCGTCGCACTGAGCGTCGAGCTTCTCCGAGCCTTCAGGGTGCGACCATCCAAGGGGACCGCATCGTGGCAGTAGGCCGAGAGCCGGCCTGACCCTCCGTCTCCCGACGGGCAACGATCACTAACGGACAACCGCCGCTCGTCTTCTGATCGGTCCCCGGGCTCTGCGGGGACGCCGGCTTCAGCATTCTGGTCAGTCCTTTCGCGCGCTGTCGCCGGTCCATATGCGGCAGGGCACCGAAGACAGCACAGACAGGATGATCGCTTCTGGGTTCGCGCCCCATGGCTTCCGTGGTGCGCATCGCATTCGCTCCCGCAACCAGCGCCGGTCGTCCTTCACCCAGGGATCGGCATCTCACGGGCAGGAGACATGTGGCCCTGCTGAAGAGGTGGGCTAAGCGGGAGGCGGCTTCGCCAAGGTTGGGACTCACCCAATTCGCGAACTGGCTTCCGGGCGCCAGGTTCGCCGGGCGAAGGCGACTCGCGGCTACGGAGCCCCTCCGAACAGCAAGCAAACCCGCCGGCGACGTGCTAACACATAACCTGACGCCCAAAGCCAGTTCATGGACTGGGAGCATCTCTGCCCTGGGTCACGAACCGAGGAAGGAGGGAGATACGGCCGTTGGAGCACTCCGAGACGGTGATCACCCTTGATGGACGTGGCCTGGCCCCGACGGGTCTCGGCGCGGCACGACTATGATGTGCCTGCGGAGGCCCGCTGCGTGCAGTCACGCTCGTTTCCTGCGCCCCTGCTATGCTTTGCTCACTCAGCCAGCCGACGGGAGGCATGCCGATGGCGAGCCCGGAGATCGATCTACAGAAGGCGCACGAGCTCTTCGCGGTCTCGTGCTTCAACGACGCATGGAACCTGATCGACAAACCAAGTCGAACAGCCGACGAGGATGAGGAGATGCTTCGCTTGGCGATGACCTCGGCGTGGCACTGGACACAACGCGAAGACTGCAGCCCGCAGAACCTGTCTATTGCGTACTGGCAGATCTCGAGGGTGCATGCCATCCTCGGTCGAGGAGCCGAAGCGCTTCGCTACGGCCAGCTGTGCCTGGGCGTGAGTCAGAGCAAGGGCATCGCTCTCTTCGCCCTCGCCTACGCCCATGAGGCTCTCGCGCGAGCCGAGCTGGTGCGTGGCAATCGATCGGGAATGCAGTTCCAGATTCGCGCAGCGAAGAAGGTTGCCGAGGCCATCTCGGACGAGGAGACGAAGAAGATGCTCCTCGGCGATCTTGCGACCATCACCCAGCACGCTCGAACGCGCCGCGGCGCGCCCAGCTAGAATCTCTGCCCCTACTCCGTTCCTCTCCGAGTACAATCGCGGCATGCATCTTGACTCTTCCCATCTCGTCGCGTACGCGGAGCTTGTCGCTTCTCTCCAAGACGAGAAACCGTCCGCCGTCCTCGAGCGGATGCAGAGCCAGATCGAGGCAGGTGACCTCGACCTCAAGGACGTGTTCGTCGCTCTGGACCGCACGGGAGTCGAGGTCACCGACATCGTACGTCTCGTGCGAATTGGCAAGGACGAAGCGTTCCTGACTCAATGGAGAGGGCGAGGCAGCGGCACGAGACACACCATTGCGGCTCTGCTTACGGAAGCTCGCGCGCGGGCTGACGAACTGGGCATCCGCGACCTGAGCACGCGCGTGTACGATGATCGCATGACCGACGCGTACCGGAGCGCTCTCCTCGACGCGGGATTCACCTCCACCAACCGCCGCGTCGAGTACAGGACACCCCTCTCCCAGATGCCCCCCGAGGGCGAGTCGAGGTTTGTGTGGAAGACCATGACGGAGACGGGCGAGGACCTCGTCCTCGACTTGCTCCGAGAAGCGAGCATCGGAACGCCGGACGGCGTGGACACAAGCGTCGGCTCGACGGCAATCGCCAATCTGCTCGACGGGGACTACGCCAGCATGGATCCGCGAACGGTGCAGGTTGGCTTTCTGGATGGAACGGCCGCGGCCGTCCTATTCTGCGTCGCCACTCCCGAGGACGGCTGGTCGACGATCACGTTCATGGGGATCGTCCCGTCGCAACGCAGAGCGGGCCTCGGCACGCAGGCTCACCTGCATGGAATCGCCACGCTCCGTGAGCTGGGCGGAGTGACCTACCACGACGGCACCGGCGAGTCGAACGAGGCCATGCTGCGCCTGTTCGCGAAGCAGGGGTGCGTCGAGTCCAACCGGATGGAGGAGTGGCACGCCATCCCCGGGCGGCCGTGAGAACCGCCCCGTGCGGCGCGAATCGCTGAGGCAGCCTCAGGAACACCTCGTCATCCTAGCGTTCACGGCCTCGAAGTCCGCCTGTGACATCGCCCCGTGTCGCAGCGCGCCGACCAGCTCTTCAACCTGCGTCACGCTCCGAAAGCCGGGGATCGGCACCGTGCGCGGGCTTCTCCTCCAGATCCACGCAAGCGCCCCTTGGACGTAGGTGCGTCCCTGTCTTGTCAGAATGGGGCGTAGGGACTCCGCTCGGTCGAGCATCTGGAGGAACTCCTCGTCGCGGAAGCCGTCGCTTCGCCGATCGGAGTCCGGAAGACAACCGCCGCGATGCCATCGTCCGGTGAGGATGCCCATCAGCAGCGGAACGCGGATGACGCTCGCCAGATCCTCTTCTTCGCATAGCGCCAGCATCTCGGGGGCGTCGTCGAAGATGTTCAGCCGAAGCTCGATCGCCGCGCAGCGAGGGCCCTTGGCGAACAGCCTCGCCCGCTCCGGGTCATCGGTGCTCCAGCCGTACGAGCGGATCTTGCCGCGCGCGACAAGGTCTTCGAGGGCGTCGCGGATGCCTTCCGCTTGATCGAGCGGAAAGCCGCTCAGGTGGAACAGGTAGAGGTCGATGACGTCCGTGCCCAGGCGCTGGAGACTCGCGTCGCACGCTTGCCGGACGTACTCAGGCGTCACGGCTCCGGCGGGCTCCTCCCCGGTCTTCTCGTTGAACCGCTCGCCGAACTTCGTCGCGATGACGAGCTTGTGCCGGACGCCGCGGATCGCCTCGCCCAGCAACCTCTCCGCTCTCCCCGCTCCGTAGATGTCGGCTGTGTCGAAGAAGCTGATGCCGCGATCGATGGCCAGCCGAACAGCCCGCTTCGTCTCCTCGACGGCCTCAGGAACGAGCGTGGTCTCCCGGTCCCCACGGCGCGAGAACCCCAATCCACCCACACGCGCCGTCCCCAGGCCGAGCCCGCTGACCACGACTCCGCTTCTCCCCAGTGCCCGCTGCACAGCCACTCCCTTGCTGCCACGAGTCAGAAGAAGTGTACAGGGCGAGGCGGGGGTTCGGCAGAACCAGCGGCGCTGCGCCCCAAGGCGTCATGGCGGCTGACTGCTCCAGCAACCGGAGATAGACGCTGAATGCGACCGGTCCTGCGCCGGTCGTCGCGAAGACGAGGTGCGGGGACAGGATACTCCATCACCGGAGCAGGAGGACTCGCTCCGGAAGACGATACCACCGGCGCACTTCGAACTGCTGCGCTACGGGCAACAGGGCTGTCTTCCCGCCTTCCGCCTCACGCGGAGCGCGACAGGCCGAGCCGCCCGCCAATCAGCTTGTAGATCGCCGCGGAGATCGCGGAGGCCGTGGCTCCTCCCTGGAAGATCGAGAGGCCTTGGTCCAAGACCTGGGCGCGCCCCTGAGGGAAGATGAGGTAGGCGAGGACTCCGATCCCGAAGCTGGCGACGGAAGGCAGGTAGTACGTACCCTTCTTGCCGAGGAGCCCCGGAAGAACCTTGTCGACCGCCTTCTTGACCCCCTGCGCGACGGCCACCCCGCCGACGCCGCCGAGGGCGGTCGCTCCCCACAGCGTGCCCTGGCCCGATCCCTCCGACTCGGTCTGCGCGTACGCAGCGAACCCCACGACGGCCGCGGCCAAGACCCCCAGAACGATCCATTCCCTCCTCATCACATGCCTCCTCACTGTGCGTTCGGACCGTCTCGATGCTCGGGCTGCTGCGCGGCAGGACGACCGCTCCCTGAACGCCGGACCTGTCCCTCGGACGAGTCTAGCACCCTCCACCTGAAGGAGCCCAGCATCTCGGCTCGAGCGGAGACGCCGCACGGAGACGCTGGAGCTCGGCTTTTCGATCGATCGCGCCTGCGGCCGCAGGCGGGTGGGGACGTGGCCGCCTCTGACCCGGAGCTGAAGGTCGTCGGCTCAACTCCCTCCGGACTGTGCTCGTTCGGCCGGCCCTGCCGCGGATCCTGATGGACACGGTCCGGCAGTCCGTGGCCGGAAGAGCACTCCGGAACTCTATCAGGACCGCTGTGGGCAGAGTGGGACGGGACAGCCGTCAGGCCCCGGGGGCCGGCCGGGGCCTCTTCCCCACCGACGCAAGGTAGATCACGAACTGGCTCTCCCCATCCAAGCCGAGAAGCTCGTTCATCTCCTCGTCCGCGAACGCGCCGATGACGCAGGCGCCGGCGCCGATCGACTCGGCGGCGAGACACAAGTTCTGCGCCACGTGTCCGGCATCGAGGTGCAAGTAGCGGTAGCCGCGCTCGCCGTAGCGCCACGTCATACGCTCGGGGACGGCGACCCAGATGAAGGTCGCTGCGCTTCGCGCGATCATCTGCTGCCCAAGCGCCGCCTTCACAGCGCGGGCGGACACATCCTCTGGCGCAGGGAGAAGGGCGAGCCGGTGCGACGTCGCGAGAAAGCGATGGAGGCCGGGCTCTAGTCCCTGAACGCGGTTCACGAGGAGAAGCGTCTCGAACGCGTGCCGGGCTCCGGCGGACGGGACGGTGCGCATCGTCCACTCGCCTTCGGCCACGCGCTGCACACCCTGCGTGGCCCAGAGCAGGTACGAGATCTCCTCGAGCGACAGCGGGTCCTCGGCGTACTTGCGCAGGCTGCGGCGGGCGTCGATCACGGCGCGAAGCGAAACCTCCCCGAGTGCAAGGTCCTTCGGCGCGGGAAGGTCGACGAGCTTGATCGCGCTCTTCGGCGTCTCGAGTTCGAGGGGGGGCTGCGGAACGCCCCTCTCCTGGTTCGACTGCCCCAGTGCGCGGTAGCGCGTGTTCTCCATGAACTGCTGCCCGACTCCCGACATGATTCCTCCTAACCTCCGGCGAAGTACCTGATCTGCCCCAGGCGGGTAGGCCTGTGTCGCGCCAGTCTAGCCTCACCTCGGCTCCCCGTGCCAGCGCCTCATGGGCGGAAGCGACCTCCCTTCCGCGTCGAAGCAAAGTACGGACCCTCATTGCGGCTGGCGACGCTCGCGAGACGCCCGCCCTGCACACTTGCGCCATGCCGGAGAAGAGAGGACGCACGATGACGGCTCGGTGGGCACTCGCCCTGAGCGTGGCGACGGCGATCATGGTCGCGTCGTCCGGGGGCGAGGCGCCGCCGAGCGTCTGCGTCCCCGCTGGCCTGCCCGTCGTGCTCGATGGCGTCCTCGGAGATGAGGAGTGGGGCGACGCTCTCGCCATCCCGATCAGCGATGCGGTAGCCCTCCACCTGAAGTGCGTCGACGGCGCGTTGTGCCTCGGCGTTCGAGCGCCGGAGATGGGCGTCGGGAACCTGCTCATCGCGGACGGCGACAGTGTGCGGATTCTCCACTCGTCCGCAGCTCTGGGAACGGCGGTATACGAGCCGGCCGGCGATGCCTGGCGCCTGAAGGCGGACTTCGTTTGGCGCTGTCGCTCTCTCGGTGCCTCGGAAGTCGCGAATGCCGAGCGAAAGGAGTTTCTTGAGGCCGATGGCTGGCTGGCGAGCACGGCGTACATGGGGAATCCAGGAGATCTGGAGTACCAGATCGCAGTCGATGCGCAGCCCATGCGGATCGCCTTCCTCTGGCTTCCCGTGTCGGATCCCAGATCGGTGCTCTCCTGGCCGGCCGGCGTCAGCCAAGATCTCATCCCCGGCCCGATCCCGTCTGCGGCCCACTTCGACGTGAGTGAATGGGCTACGGTCACGGTGCAGACCGCCTCCCAAGCGGCGACGCGGGCGACTTCCAAGGCGCCCGCCGGAACCATCGCGTTCAGCTCGTCCCGCGACGGCAACACCGACATCTACACGATCCGCGCGGACGGCTCAGGACTACGACGCGTGACGACCACCTCCAGCCAGGAACTCGAGCCGTGCTGGAGGCCGGACGGCGTCCGGCTTGGGTACCAGGCGCGTCGACCCGCATGGCGGATCTACACCGCGCTTGTCGACGGGTCGGACGAGCAGGCCGTGACGAACGACCTTAGTTGGAGTCCGGCGTGGTCGCCCGACGGCCTGACGATTGCGTACTCGACGGGCTCCTCGATCCAGCGCGCCCCGGCCCTCGGAGGGAAGTCGCAGACCCTCGTCGCCCGCTGTGGTGACTGCGGACGTCCGGCGTGGTCGCCCGACGGCCTCTCGCTTGCGTTTCACTGCGACAAGGCGGGGAACCAGGAAGTCTACGTACTGGACCTGGGGAGCGGCGATCTCCGGCAGTTGACGCACGGACCGTCGCGTGACTTCCTGGCGACCTGGTCGCCGGACGGGACTCGTCTCGCGTTCACCTCCGACCGCGACGGCAACCTCGAGATCTACGCGATGCGCTCCGACGGCAGCGACCCGGTGCGTTTGACGAATCACCCGGCCGAGGACCTGTTGCCGGCGTGGTCCCCCTCCGGGGAGTGGATCGCCTTCGTCTCCGCTCGCGACGGGAATCGGGAGATCTACCTCATGCGACCCGACGGTTCGTGCGTCGTCCGGCTCACCGACCACCCCGGCGAGGACATGTACCCCGCGTGGAAGCCCGAGTAGCCGGCGCCTTCCATGCGCGGTCCCCTGGACGACTTCTGGGTCCCGCGTCCGCTGGCAGGGAGACGCGTTCAGGTTCTCCGCTTCGTGCGCGCGGATCAAGAACCGCGTGCCCAGTCTGGGCAGCGTATCATCTCCCCGTCGCCAACCACGCGACGAGGGGGGAGACATCATGCGTGTCGATGAGATCGCGAGGTTCGTCGAGGGGATCCCGGCAACCTTCAAAGAGAGGAAGGGGCTCTACTCCGTGGAGTTCACCGTCGCGGAGCGAAAGGCCTTCCTCACGAAGAAGAAGCTCACGTACAGCGCGAGGTTCCGGGTCGACGAGGACAAGAAGGAGCTGCGATTCACCGAGATGCTGAAGGAGTCCGGCTCCGGCGCGTACTCGGGAGGCGATGACTCAAGCCCCGGCTTCGGGTTCAAGAAGGAGACCTACAAGACCGGTGCGGGACCGCGGGAGGGCTCGATCGAGGAGCAGTCCACGTTGTTCGGCGCACAGTACAGCTACACGTTCGACTTCTCGAAGGTCAGAGCCTTCATCGAGAGCGAGGCCCTGAAGGCCGGCTACGCGTTCAGGTACCAGCTGACTTCGGCCGGGCTGTAGGCATCCGGCTCCGCCGGCGTAGCCGGTCCGCCGATTTCTCATTGGATCCGGCAAGATCCAAGCCCCGCGAGCCCCGCGACGGGAGCATCCTACCCCAGAATCGCCTTCAGGTCCTTCTCCGGCGTGGTGATCGGAGTGAGGCCGAACGTCTTCACGAGCACGTCGAGAACGGGCGGCGTCACGAACGCGGGAAGCGTGGGTCCCAGGCGGATGTTCTTGATCCCCAAGCTGAGCAGCGTGAGCAGGATCGCGACGGCCTTCTGCTCGTACCACGAGAGAACAAGCGAGAGAGGAAGCGAGTTGACGTCCGTTCCGAACGCGTCGGCGAGAGCCCGCGCGATCTCGATCGCGGAGTACGCGTCGTTGCACTGCCCGACATCGAGCAGCCGCGGCACCCCCGCGACGGTCCCGAAGTCGAGCTTGTTGAACCGGTACTTGCCGCACGCGAGGGTGAGGATCAGGCAATCGCGAGGCACCGCCTTGGCAAGGTCGGTGTAGTAGTTCCGTCCGGGCTTCGCCCCGTCACAGCCGCCGATGAGGAAGAGGTGGCGGATCTTGCCTGCCTTCACCGCTTCGACGACGGCATCGGCGGCGGCGAGAACCGCCGCGCGCCCGAATCCGACGGAGATCGTCCTCTTCGGCTCATCTTCCGCGAAGCCGTCGGCGCAAAGCGCCGCCTGGATCACCGCCGAGAAGTCGACGTTGGACACGTGGGGCACGCCGGGCCACGCGACGACGCCGGAGGTGAACATGCGCTCCCTGTAGCTGTCCCGCGGCTTCTGAATGCAGTTCGTCGTCATGAGGATGGCGCCGGGGAACGCGTCGAACTCCTTCTGCTGATCCTGCCACGCGCCGCCGTAGTTGCCGACCAGGTGGGGAAACGCCCGCAGTTTCGGGTAGCCGTGTGCCGGAAGCATCTCCCCATGCGTGTAGACGTTGATCCCCTTCCCCTCCGTTTGCCGAAGGAGTTGATAGAGATCCTTGAGGTCGTGCCCGGACACAAGGATCGCCTTCCCAGCGACGGGAGTGACGCGCACGGGCGTCGGCGACGGCATGCCGTACGCGCTCGTGTTCGCCTCGTCGAGCAGCTGCATCACGCGATAGTTCACCTCGCCGCAACGCAGGCACGCGGCCGTGAGGACCTGGACATCCATGGGATTCGAGGCAAGAACGTCGAGCGCCTCGTGGAAGTACGCCCACACGCTCTCATCCTCCTTGCCGAGGAGCATCGCGTGATCGGCATAGGCGGCCGCCCCCTTGAGGCCGAACAGGAGGAGCGCCTGCAGGCCGGCCGCGTCGTCGCCCACGTCGCGGCGACGCTTGGCGAAGCTTGACTCCTCTTCTTGGGCAAGCAGGCCGGCAAGAGAGGTCGCCGGCGTCCACGCCGCCGGACCCCCAAGTGCCTGCGGCCGTTCTCCGCGGGCTCTCGCCGCGTCCGCGTAGAGGTCCTTGGCCGCGTCGCGCAGCCCGACGGCCTTCCCGATAAGGCCAAGGAGGCGCTCGGAGTCGAAGTTGACGTTCGTCACCGTGGTGAAGAGGGCCTCGACGACAAAGCGGTCGATCCCGTGATCTCTCGCCCCGAGGGCTCGAGCGCGGTGAGCGTACATCGCGATCCCCTTCGTCACGTGGAGGAGATGATCCTGCAGAACTGCCGTGGTCGAGTCCTTCCCGCAGACGCCGAACGTCGTGCAGCCCGTCCCACCCTTCGTCTGCTCGCACTGGTAGCAGAACACTCAAGACCTCCTTCGTCTCTTGACCGCTTGCGCCAACGTCGTCATCGCCAGGGCGTCGAGCACTTCTCCGCGCACCCGTCCCATGAGGTCTCCGAAGATGCAGCCGGCGCCGTCGCACACCTGCCCTGCGAACACGCAACCGTCGCGCCGTGGGTCTCCTTCCAGCGCCTCGTACACGCGGAGCAGCGATACGTCCCGTGCCTTCGGCGCCAAACGGTACCCCCCATGCGGACCTCGCCGCGACTCGATCAGCCCAGCGCTCGTCAGACGCTCGAGCACCTTCGAGAGGTGAGCCTGTGAGCCGTGCAGGTCCCGCGCCAGCGCCGCCGACGACAGCGGGCCGCCAGCATCCGCCAAGAGAACCATCGCGTGAAGCCCCAGAGCCATCCTTTCCGAGACTCGCAGCACGTCACCCACGCCCGATCCCCCGCGATCCGTCCATTATGGTACGACTATACCGGATATTCCGCCGACGCGTCCATCGGCTCTCCGCACGCCCCCCTTGAACCGGGATCCTCCCGAGCGCGACGTACACGACGAGGAGATTCGGATGAACGATCTTGTCTGGCGACTGACGGCGCTGTTGGGGAAGCTCAGCGTGAAGGTGCACTGCATCGCGCCGCAGATGGCGCGCGTCGACGACGTGTTCCGGGACTGCGACCTGATCCTCGACCTCGGTGGCGGCGGGGAGGGTGTGATCGGCCGCCTCCGCGGACGACAGGTCGTGGCCGTGGACGCCCGCAAGGACGAGCTCCTGGAGACCCCGGCGGGTCCGACGAAAGTCGTCGCCGACGCACGGAACCTTCCGTTCCCGGATCGATCCTTCGAGGCGGCGACCGCGTTCTTCTTCTTGATGTACGTCGCGGCCCGCGACCGCCGTCAGATCCTCGAGGAGGCCTACCGCGTTCTTGCGCCCGGCGGCGCCCTTCAGATCTGGGATGTCGTCATCCCGACGCCCGGCAAGCGCGCGCGGAAGACGTTCGTCGTCCCCGTTCGCGTCGACCTTCCGGGACGAACGATCCGCACCGGCTACGGCGTGACGTGGAACGGTCGCGAGATGTCCGCCGAAGGCATCGCCGAGACGGCGCAGAGCGTCGGCTTCGTCGTGACAACCGTGGAGCGAAGCGGCCACACCTTCCACATCAGTCTCGTCCGGCCCGCGGCATAGGCGCTCCCGCCCCCCGGGCCGCTGCGCGCCCTGCCTCGCGCTCGTCGCACAGGTACAGGTTCGGTGAGAACCGGCCGCTGCCCACGCTCCAGCGTGTCCTCTTGCACTCTGCCGTTTGGGGCATAGTCCAAGAAGGCCTCCCATGGCAGGACGCCACTCACAGACGAACGAGCATGCCGACCTGTTCCGCGAGTTGTTCGGCTGGCTCCCCATCGGCCTCTATCGGACGACTCCCACCGGCAAGGTCATCGACGTCAACCCGGCTCGTGCAGACGCTCGGGTATCCCGATCGAGAAACGCTTCTCTCCGAGGCCGCGGAGGCCGTCTATCTCCGAAAGGAAGCCCGCGACTGTTGGCGCACCGAGATAGACGCCAAGGGCACCGTCTCCGGCTTCGAGGCCGAGTGGCGCCGCCGAGACGGCGCCGTGATCTGGGTCGAGGAGAACGCGCACGCCGTCCGGCACAGCAGCGGCTCGGTCCTGCACCGCGAGGGGAGCGCCCAGGATGTCACCGCGCGCCTCCGAGCCCAGGCGCAGCTCGCGGAGGAGAAGGCCCGCTTCGAGCAGCTGTTCGCTGCGTCTCCGGAAGCCGTCGTGCTCTGCTCGAAC
>CAZWQN010000028.1:0-10670 GCA_964635895.1 uncultured Thermotogae bacterium
CTAGGGGAGATCCTGCTCGGCCTCCTTTTCGGCGGCGCTGGCGGCCTAGGACTCGCCGTTCTCCTCTATTCCTCGCGCAGCCTCGAGCAGGCGCTGCACCCGTTCATCATCGCGTCGCAGATGGTGCCGGTGTTTGCGATTGCTCCCTTGCTCATCCTGTGGCTCGGCTACAGCGTGTGGCCGAAGGTCGCCGTGGCGGCGCTGATCGGATTCTTCCCCGTGGCCGTCAACACCCTCGACGGCCTGCGGTCGACCCGAGCGGACATGCTCGACTTGTTCCGAACGATGGGCGCGTCCCGCCGCCAGACGCTCGCCAAGCTCCTCCTGCCGACGGCGCTTCCGTCCCTGTTCTCCGGGCTCAAGGTCGCGGCGACGCTCTCCGTGGTCGGAGCGACGATCGGCGAGTGGGTGGGGGCCCGCCGCGGCCTGGGCTACCTGATGCTGCAGTCGAACGCCCGGCTGCGGGTCGATCTCGTCTTCGCGGCGATTCTGGCCCTGACCGGCATCGGGTTGTTCCTGTTCGCCGGGTTCCGGATAATCGAGCGGCGCGTTCTTCACTGGACAGCGCACGATCGCCGGTCGGAGTGAGAGAGGGGGCGAGGCGGTGCGGGCGAGGTCGGTCCTGGTCGCGGTGTTTCTGTTCGCCCTCGCCGGGGCCGCCAAGGCGGCGCCGCTCCGAGTCTGTCTCGACTTCTTCCCGAATCCGAATCACGTTCCGCTCTACGTCGCGCTCGAAGCGTTGGGGGGGAGCCTCGACGTCGAGATCATCGTCCCCGGAGACCCGAGCGATCCCGTCAAGCTCGCGGCGTCCCGCGCCGTCGACGTCTGCCTGACTCCCCAGATGAACTACCTGATCGCTCGCTCGGAGGGATTGCCGCTCGTCGCGGTCGGAGCGCTGATCGATCACGGTCTCGGCGGGCTGCTCGCCCTCGCGGGAGGCTCGATCGAGTCGCTCTCCGATCTTGTCGGACGACGAATTGGGTACTCGCTCGAGCCGCTCGAACCTGTGCTGTGGCGCACGATGCTCCAGTGCGCTGGCGTCGATCCGGACGCGGTGGAGTTCTATCCGATCGGGTACAGCACGGTCGCCTCGCTCCTCGCCGGAAGCGTCGACGCGATCGGTGCGTTCCGCAACTTCGAGCCGATCGAGGTCGATCTGGTCGGTCGACCGGGAGTCTTCTTCCCACAGGAGGCGTACTGCATTCCCGAGACCTACGAGCTCCTGTTCGCCGTCCACCCGAACGTCGCAGCGGAGAGACCCGACGACCTGCGCGCGTTCCTCGCGGCCGTCGCGGGGGCTGTGGCGGTGACGCGGGCCGACCCGGGCGCGGCGTTCGCCGCGTTCCTGCGTGCGAACCCCGATCTCGACGACGAGCTCGACCGCCGATCGTTCGCCGCAACTCTCCCGCTCTACGCGGAGGGAGCGAGGCACGACGACGGCACGGTCTGGGACGCCCTTCAGTCGTTTCTCTTCGAACACGGAATCACGGCCGCCATAGGGTCGATGGAATCGCTATACCGTACCGACTTCTTGCCGCTCTTGGAGGAGGGGGAGACGTGACGACGAAGACGCGCCAACTCGAAGTGATCACGGGGTGTATGTTCTCCGGGAAGACGGAGGAGCTCATCCGGCGACTCGAACGGGTGCGGATCGCGCACGGATCGATCCTCCTGTTCAAGCCCACGATCGACAACCGCTACAGCACGACGTCGATCATGACCCACTATGGGCGTGAGTTCGCGGCGCACCTTCTCGCGCCCGGCAAGGAATCGCTCGAAGAGCTGGAGCGGATCGTCGGCCGCTCGGCGATCGACACCGCCGCCGTGATCGCGTTCGACGAGGGGAACTTCTTCTCCGACAGGCTTCCCGACCTTTGTCAAACCCTCGTCGCGCTCGGAAAGCGGGTCATCGTCGCCGGGCTCGACCTCACGTTTGCCGAAGAGCCGTTCGGCCCGATGGCGACCTTGTTGTCGCTCGCCGACCGCGTCGACAAGCTGCAGGCCGTCTGCGTCAAGTGCGGCGGCGGCGCGACCCGGTCGCAACGCTTGATCGACGGGAAGCCCGCGTCGTCGAACGGTCCCGTGATCCAGGTCGGCGGACTCGGGACGTATGAGGCCCGCTGCCGCGACTGCTACGAGCGGTAGGGGCCCGCTGCCGCACGCAGAAGCGGGGCCCGCTCACCCACGGCGAAGCGGGAGCCCGCTGGCCCACGGCGAGGCGGGAGTCCGCTTCTACACGCGGTAGGTCTTGCCCGGCTCGCAGAAGGTAACGCCCGCGATCGGTCGCGGTGTCTCCGTCA
This sequence comes from uncultured Thermotogae bacterium, assembly GCA_964635895.1. Lineage (GTDB taxonomy): Bacteria > Bipolaricaulota > Bipolaricaulia > UBA7950 > UBA9294 > JAPLGD01. The sequence continues at coordinate 2,301 of CAZWQN010000028.1, forward strand.
TGTGCGTTGCAAGCACCGTCGCTCCGCGCGCGACCAGCGGCGCGACGAGCTGCGCAACTTCCTCGACGTCGAGGTGTCCGCGGTCTTCGGTCGGGCGCGGGTGCGTGAGCTCGAGGATCGCGACGTCGGCGCCCTCGAGGAGAGACTCCAACGCGGCGCACGGCCCCGTGTCGCCGGTGTAGGCGATGGTTCGGCCGCGGTAGACGATGCGATAGCCGAACGCCGCAAGGTCGAAGTGCTCCACCGGGACGGCCACGAACCGCACGTCTCCGATCGCGGTCTCGCGCTCGGCCTCTGCTTCGACGAAGGTAAGCGGCACGTGAAGCCCTTGGCCGGCCGCGCGGAGGTCGGGCCACGCCGTGTCGCAGAGGGTCTCGACGAACCGCTCCAACCCCGGCGGACCCACGAGGGTCAGGGCCGTTGCCCGCGGGTGCCGAAGGCGGTATTCGAGGAGCAGGAACGGAAGGCCGAAGGTGTGGTCCGCGTGGAAGTGGCTGATGAAGACGCAGTCGATCCGTGCGAGGTCGAGTCCGTGGCGATACAGCTCAGGGACCGCCGTGGGGGGGATCTCGAGCAGGATCCGCCCGTCGATCAGGAGGGAACTCCACGGGCCCCCGTTGGTCAACGCGGCGGACGACCCGAGACAGAAGATCGAGACGGGTGAGGCGACGCGGTCTCCTCTACGAGGCGATCGCCTGTTTCTCATTCGTCGAGCGGAGCCTGTGGACGAGTTCATCCAGCATCGACAGTGCAATCTCGGGGTGCGTGTCGATCAAGCTTCGCATCGCCCACTGGGAGACCACGAGGCATGTGACGTCGGTTTTCGCGACGACGTCGGCCGTTCTCGGCGCTCCGTCGATGACAGACAGCTCGCCGAAGAAGCCGCCCTCGCCGACCTCCGCCAGCTTCTTCGCTCCCGACACGACGTCGGCCTTGCCCGACAGGACGAGGTAGAAGCCAAGCCCCGACTGGCCCTTCTCGACGATCTTGGTCCCCGCGGGAACGGTCTTCTGGATCGCGGACTTGAGCAGGGAGTTCAGGCTCTCCTCACTCGTCTTGGCGAAGATGGGGGTCTTCTTGAGGGCGTCAATGATCTTTGCGCTGTCCATTCCACGCTCCTTTTGAGCACGCGAATGCGAGAATCCATGATATAATGCGCCGATTCCGTTTTCCAGCCGATCGAAAGGAACGCCCTTGTCGTGGAGCCGCACCCTCAAGATTCGACAAATGCTGCGGGGTCAGATCGAGGCAGGCGAAGAGATCGCTCTCCTGTTCAGTGACCTCCGCGGCTTTTCGAGCTACGCGATGCGGCAGGGAGATCAGGCGGCCTTCCGTCTCGCCCAGCTGCACGACGACATCGTGCGGGCCCGGGTGAGCGAGTACGGAATCGTCGTGAAGTCGCTCGGCGACGGGGTGATGGCGGCGTTCGAGGCCCCGCTGTCGGCAATCCTCGCCGCGGCCTCGATCCAGCGGACCCTTCGAGAGGAGAACGCGTCCGCGGAGCCGATCGACGTGGGGATCGGCATCTCGACGGGGACGCCGGTGATGACGGACATCGACTTCATCGGCCACGCCGTGAACCTCGCCCAACGGCTGTCGGGCCTTGCCAAAGGCGGGCAGATCCTGTCCACGGGGCGCGCGTATGACAGCACTCCGCTTCCCGAGGGTCTCCGGTTCGTCCCTCTGGGCGAGCGGGTTCTTCGGGGAATCGGCACCGAGACCATCGTCGAAGTCGCATGGCTTCCTGAGCGCGCCCGCGTCTCGGACGCGCGGGATCTCGTCACCCTGATCCTCACCGAGCGCGGGACCGTGGTGGTCGAACGGGCCCGCGACACGCGTCAGGAGGCCCGGGAGGCGCTCCTCCGCTTGGCCGATGTCGATCGCCGCGACGCCGGGCTCGTCGCGGCGTCGATGCAGAAGCTCGCGGCAGGCATGGCGCTTCGTGTGCTGCGTCGATCCGAAGCGGTGCCGAACGTCGGCCGGGAGCTGGACGTCGCCGATCTTCGCGTGTCGCACCGCCGCGGCGAACTCGCCGTGCGAGCGCCGGCCGGGGTTCTGCGTCTTCGAGGAGTCGAGCCGGCGGCCGAAGCGGAGTTCGTGCGCGCCGTGCGGGAGATGCAGGACGCGAGAGCGACGGGACGGGATGCGGCAGCGTGACGAGGCGGCGCGCTTTGAAGGGATTCGAGCGTTGTCCTAGAATACGGGGAAGATTCCACGCAGGGGGGACCATGGGGAAGCGGGAAGTGCTTGAGAGTACGCTCAAACAGATCAAGAAGGCGTACGGCGAAGGCTCGATCATGTGGCTCGGCGACGGAGCCCAGGTCATGCAGGTCGAGACCGTGCCCTCGGGCTCGCTGGCGCTCGACATCGCTCTCGGAGTCGGGGGAATACCGCGCGGACGCATCATCGAGATCTTCGGCATGGAGTCGAGCGGAAAGACGACGCTCGCCCTGCACATGATCGCCGAGGTGCAGAGACGCGGCGGCACGGCCGCGTTCATCGACGCCGAGCACGCGCTCGATCCGACGTACAGCCGCGCCCTCGGCGTCGACCTCGACCACATCCTGATCTCGCAGCCGAACTCCGGCGAGCAAGCCCTCGAGATCACGGAGCAGCTGACGCGGAGCGGAGCCATCGACATCATCGTCATCGACTCGGTCGCAGCTCTGGTCCCCACGGCGGAGATCGAAGGGCAGATGGGAGATTCCCAGGTCGGCCTCCAAGCGCGGCTCATGAGCCAGGCGATGCGCAAGCTGTCCGGGGCGATCTCGCAGTCGAAGACGATCGTCGTGTTCACCAATCAGATGCGGTCGATGATCAGCGCCTCGCGCTTCGGCCCCTCGACGACGACCGCCGGAGGATGGGCCCTCAAGTTCTACGCTTCGCTGCGGCTGCAGATGTGGGGCGCGGGGAAGATCGAAGAGGGCACGGAACGGATCGGCGTCCACGTCAATGTTCGTGTGGTGAAGAACAAGGTGGCGCCCCCGTTCAAAGAGGCGACCTTCGACGTCATCTACGGCAAGGGAATCGTTCGCTCGCGCGACCTCATCAACACCGGCGAGGCGCTTGGCCTGATCGCGCGCAGCGGCTCGTGGTACTCGTTCGAGGGCGAGCGTCTCGGACAAGGGATCGGCAACAGCGCCCAGGCGCTCGAAGAGGACGCGGAACTCGCCGACCGGCTCGAGGCGGCGATCCGCGAGAAGGCGGCGCTCGGAGCGACGCTGCCAGCCACGGGGGCGGACGACGGCGACGACGAGTAACGCGTGGGTGAAACTCTCGCAGCTCCTGCGACGTAGGCCGCTCACGGAGCGGGAAGCGTCGAACCGCCTGCGACAGGCGGGGTTCCCCTCCGAGGAAGTCCACGCCGCCGTTCGCCGGGCGATCGAGGAAGAGCTTGTCGACGACCGCGTGTTCGCAAAGCTGTGGGTCGACGATCGGCTGCTCTACCACCCGCTCTCTCGGCGCGCCGTGGAACAGGAGCTCGCTCTGAAGGGGGTCCCACGCGAGCACATCGTGGCCGCCCTCGACGCTTCGTACCCCTCGGCGCGGGAGGGCGAACTCGCGCATGAACTCGCCGCCGCGCGGTGGGCACGGCTCTCGTCGAGCGAGCCGGAGGCCCGCCGACGACGGGTGATGGACCATCTCCTACGGCGGGGGTTCCCGACGGGGCTGGCGGCCGACGCCGTTCGACGCGTGGAACGCGAGGAGGGATCCCGTGGCTGACGTCCGAGTGGGGATCGGCATAGACTTCCATCGCCTGGTCGAGGGACGCCCTCTCATCCTCGGAGGGGAAGCGATCCCCCACGAGAAGGGGTTGCTCGGCCACTCCGACGCCGACGTCCTCACCCATGCGGTGTGCGACGCCTTGCTTGGGGCCGCCGGCCTTGGCGACATCGGCGTCCACTTCCCGGACACCGATCCCGCGTACCATGGGATTTCGAGCCTGAAGCTCCTCGCCGACGTACGCGCCAAGCTGGAGGCCGCGGGCTACCGGACAGAGAACGTGGATGCTACGGTCATCGCCGAGCGTCCGAGGCTCGCTTCGTACGTCCCCGCGATGAGGCGCCGACTCGCCGAGGTCCTCGGAGTCAATCCCTCCCGAGTCAACGTCAAGGCGACGACGAGCGAGGGGATGGACGCGGCAGGCCGGGGAGAGGGGATCGCCGCTTGGGCGGTCGCCCTCATTGAAACAGCCGCACGATGTCCTGGTACGTGATCAGCACCATCAGCCCGATCAGGATCACGAACCCGATGGCGTGGATGACCCCTTCCCTCTCCACCGCAATCGGCTTTCCGCGAACCCACTCGTAGAGAGCGAACGCCGCCCGACTTCCATCCAGAGCGGGGAACGGGATGAGGTTGATTAGTCCGAGGTTCAGGCTCAGGAGTCCGAGGATCTGCAGGAAGTAGAGGAACCCGAGGTCGAACCCTTGGCGCACGACCTTGGCGATGCCGACAGGGCCCTGGATCGCGTCGCGCACGGGAATCGATCCGCCGAGGATGCCGCGGACTGTCTGCCCGAGGAGTGTGACGTACGAAGCGAATTGCCGTGCTGCAAGCGACAGCCCGTCCGCAAACCCGGGCCGATGGACGTCAATCCCGAGGTCGGCGAACGTCGAGCCCGTCACGATCGCATCGGCGGAGCGCACCTCGGGATCGAGCGGAAGAGACAGGCGCTCGTCCCCACGCGCGACGACCAGCGTGGCGGGATCGGGGGAGGCGAACACCTCGTCGAGAACGACGAGGAGTCCGACTTCGGTCTCCACGAGCTTGTCGTTGACCGCTGCGATCCGGTCTCCGCTCCGCACGCCCGCGGCGTAGAGCGGCGAGGCAGAATCGAGATCCTTGACCTCGCTCGTCGGGGCAACCGCCAGGAAGTACGCCCCGATCTCGTACCGCCCGTCCTCCTCGGAGTACCGAGGCGTGGCGTTCACTCGCTCTGAGTTCCCGCCGCGAACGATCGACAGCTCGATCGTTCCGCCGCCGGATCGCCGGATCGCCGCCGTGATCTGGTCCACCGTGTAGATGGTTCTCCCGTCGATCGCGACGATGCGGTCGCCCGGCTCGAGGGCCGCGGCCGCCGGCGACCCCGGGAGCACATGAGCCACCTGGAGCACCGGAAGCGTCGACGCCCAGACCGCGATCAGCGTCACGACCAGGGCGAGGAGGATGTTCCCGAACGCTCCGGACAGGCTGATGGCGGCGCGGACGTAGGGCGGCTTGTTGTAGAGGATCTGGTCCGCGGGCACCTCGCCTCCCGTCTCGCGTCGGTCCTCGCCGGCCATCAGAACGTAGCCGCCGATCGGGATCAAGCGCAGGGAGTACTTCGTCGAGCGGCGCTTCGTCGAGACGAGGACGGGGCCGATGCCGATGGCGAACTCGCGAACGTAGACGCCGCAAGCCCGCGCAACGAGGAAGTGGCCCGTCTCGTGCACCCCCACGAGAACGAGGATCGTGACAAGAAAGATCAGAACGGTCATTCCTCGCTCCTTACGACGCGCATGCGCAGCACGCGGGTGGTCGAACGAGTCACTTTCGCGCGCTCGCTCAGCCGGAGTCCCACCACCCAGACCACCTTCTCCTGATCGCACAGGAGGGGAAGCCGCTCCCGCTCCGCGCGCGGTATCCGCTGGTTGATGAGGAAGTCCTTCAGCCGGACATCGTGACTCATTCCGAGCGGCGAAAAGCGATCTCCCTCCCGTCGAGTGCGGAGGGTGAGCGGAAACGCGATCCGCTCAGCGTCGGCGAGCTCGGTCCACTCGTCCGTCTCGGGGACCTCCCCCCGTCGGGCGAGCGGCTCCACGCAGACATCGACCGTCAGCCGCTGCTCGGAAAGCACGCTGTGTCCAAGCGGGAGCGCCACCGACCAGGAGGCTCTGGGTGCGGGAGCCTGCACCTCACCCCGGATCGCGACCCGATCCCCGGACACGTCCAGGCGCGCCTGCGGAAGGTCGAGGGCTCCGGCCGGCGCCGTTGACGCGACAATGCGGCGCGCGGCCAAGACGTGGGCCCGCTCGATTCCGCGCAACGTTCCCCGCGCGCGACGGATCGCCTCACGCAGCACGAACGCCTGGACGGACTCCGGGAGCCTCGCGAAGGCGGAGCGGGAAAGCTCTACTCGACCGGACTTCTCAGACGGTTCGAGCGAAGGCCACACGTAGCCGACGAGGTAGGCGACCGCGTCCAACGCCTCGTCGGCCAGCCTTCCCGCCCGCTCGAGCGCCTCCGCGGCCTCCGGATTGATGGTGCGAAGCTCCGGAAGGACCCTGTGCCGGATCCGATTGCGCGAGAACCGCAGGTCGACGTTGGTCGAGTCCTCGCGCCAGCGCAGCCCTTGGGCCTCGGCGTAGCTCCGAACGTCAACCCGCGAGACGTAGAGGAGGGGTCGGATGAGCCTCTCCGACGCGGGGTCCATGCCCCGGAGTCCCTCGAGACCGGTGCCCCGCGCCAGGCGGAACAGGATCGTCTCGGCCTGGTCGTCGGCGGTGTGCCCGAGCGCGATTCGCTCCGCCCCGACCTCCCGCGCGACGCGATCGAGGAACGTGTGACGGGCTTCGCGCGCCGCCTCCTCGATTCCTGCTCGATGGGACTCGGCGAGCGCCCCGACGTCGACTCTCTCGGTCACGACGGGGACCCCCAGCTCGCGGCACAGCTCGGCGACGAAGGCGGCGTCGGCGGCCGACTCGGGCCGCAGCGCGTGGTCGAGGTGCGCGACGACGAGCGAGGCGTCGAGGGAGCCGGCCAGCCGATGAAGAACCGACAGCAGGACCACCGAGTCGAGTCCGCCGGAGACGGCGACGACCACCCGCCCGCCCCGCGGGATCATGTCGTACCTCTCGATGGCCTCACGCACGCGTTCGTCGAGCATGGCTCGATTGTGGCGATGCCCTCTACGGAATGCAACGACTCGCCCGCCACGTCCGCGCCGCGGTATCCTCTTCGCTATGAGGTTGTCGATCGGACGTCTCGCGCGTTGTCTCCCCGCGTGCGCGGCCCTGGCGGTCGCGACCTCACCGGCCGCACTCGGGGTCGGCCACGCGAGTGGGATTCCGCTCGATCCCCCCGGGCTGCTCGTTCAGGAAGACCCTGGAGCGACGTCCTTCGTCGCGTCCTTTTCTCTCCGCGATGCGCGGTTCACGCTCTCCCGTTCCGTGGGCGAGCGCTTCGACGTCGCCGCCGTCGTGACGACGACCTGCCCGTTTGACCTCCGCCTGCGGGCCCTTCTCTTTCGAGACCTCGTTCCCTTACGCGTCGAAGTGGAGCTCGGCCTCGGCGGCGCGCTTCTTCTCGGCTCCGTTCGCTTGGGTCCGGTTCACGTCGACGTGGCGCGATCTTGGGGAGACGACGACGGGGGATGGGGCGTGGTGAGGTGGGCTCCTCGGGTCGACGTCGGGCTCGTCGTCGGCGCGCGATTCGGCCGCGGCGCCGTCGTTCCCGTCGCGGGCTTCTGGTGGCGTCCGGTCGCCCGTGCGCTGTGGGATTTGTCCGCTCTGTTCGACGGGACTGCTCTGCGGGCGGTGGTCGGAGGCGTCGAACGAAGCGGATCGCGGCCCTCGACCGGAGGACCAGGATGACGAGAACACAGAGCATCGTGGGACTCGTCGTCCTCGCGCTCGCCGTCGCAGGCTGCGCGGCGCCCGCCACCGAGATCACGATCCTCTACACGAACGACCTTCACCTCCGCCTGTCTCGACTCGAGTCGATCGCGGCGCTCGTCGCGGCGGAGCGAGCGCGTTCAAGCGGCGTTCTCCTCCTCGACGCCGGCGACACGTGGCAGGACTACCGAATCCCGCTGTTCGCCGTCTGGGGAGCACGGCGCATGGTCGAGTGGATGAACGAGACGGGGTACGACGCCATGGCTCTCGGGAATCACGATTTCTACTGGGGGTATCGCGGGCTCGCCGCACAGATCGAGGCGGCCGAGTTCCCGGTCCTCTGCGCCAACTTCACCTCCGTGGACGGGGCCGCTCCCCCGTTCGCAACCTCGGCACGCCTGGAGGTCGGCGGAATCGACACGCTCGTCGTCGGCCTCTTGACGGAGGAGTACTTTCCGTACGCCGGCTATCCGTGGCTCGTCCCCACGAGCGCCGTAGATGCCGTCCGCGCGGAGATCGCCGCCCACGGATACGGAGCCGACTTGGTGATCTGCGTGGGGCACGTGCCGATTGCCGACGCGCGGGAGATCGTCTCGTCCGTGCCGGCGGTTGACGTCTTCCTAACCGGGCACTCGCACGAAGAGACGCCGTCGCCGGTTCGCGTCGGGGACACGCTGATCGTGCAGTCCGGCGCCTTCGGCCGACGCGTCGGCCGCCTTGTGCTCGACGTCGACCCGGATGCAGGGGAACATCGATTCGTCTCGAACGAGCTCTT
>CAZWQN010000028.1:10770-15477 GCA_964635895.1 uncultured Thermotogae bacterium
TGCTCGACGTCGACCCGGATGCAGGGGAACATCGATTCGTCTCGAACGAGCTCTTGCCCACAGAGAAAGCCCCGGCCGATATCGGCCGGGGCCTCGTTCGTCTCCTGGAAGTGCTCGCTCTTCTCGCGGGCGTCCTGTGGGTCGTTCTCTCCTAGAAGTTGTAGCGGTATCCGACTCCTAGGCCGTTCGGCTGGAAACCGATGGTGAATCCCTGGTCCTTCGCTACGGTGTACGCATCGTACGCGCTGTAGACAGACCACGCCAAGTACAGGGTGGGGACCAGGTACCAGGCGCCGGGCAGCACTTACCAGCCGATCCCGAACCCCACAGCCGAGATCCCAAGTCCTACGACAAAGTGCACCAGAGCTTTGTCCACCTGGTCGTTCAGAAGCTGCCCGAGTCCTGGAATCGCGAGGGACGCGACACCTGGAATCCACGCTTGCGATGCGGCCGACGCGGAGATGCTGACGACCAACAGGCCGAGCACGAGAGCCCCCAACACCAACATCCTCTTCATTGCACCCTCCTTATCGTGGGTAGGAGACTACCAGAACTGCGCCACAGCGCCAACTGCGTCGGCTTCCCAGCGGGTCGCTACTCGCCGGACTGGAGGCGCTCGAGGACGTCGTCGTCGACGTCGAAGTTCGCGAAGACCTCTTGCACGTCCTCGTTGTCGTCGAGGGTTTCGACCAGGCGCAAGACCTTGCCCGCCGACTCCCCGCCGACGTGAACGGTGTTCTTGGGGACCATCGTCACTTCGGCTCTCGTCGGCGTGAGTCCTCTCTCGTGGACGGCGGCGGAGAGCGTGGGCAGCGCGGATACCGCGCAGTAGACTTCAAGCATGCCGTCGCTCGTCTCAAGGTCGTCGGCGCCTGCTTCGATCAGCGCCATCTCGAGCTCATCGCGGTCGACGTCCGGCGGGATGTCCTCGAGTACGACGATCCCGCGGCGCTCAAACAGCCACGCTACGCTACCGGCGGACGCCATGTTCCCGCCGTGCTTGCTGAATGCGTGACGGATTCCCGCCGCCGCGCGGTTTCGGTTGTCGGTCACCGCTCGAACGAGGACGGCGACCCCGTCGGCGGCGTAGCCCTCGTAGGTGATCTCCTCGTACGCCGCGCCCTCAAGCTCGCCGGCGCCGCGTTTGATGGCCCGCTCAATGCTGTCCTTCGGAACGTTGGCCGCCTTGGCGCGTTCGAGGGCCTGCGCCAGTCCGGAGTTGTTCTCGGGGTTCGGATCCCCGTTCCGAGCCTGAAGCGTGATCTCCTTCACCAGCTTGGAAAAGATGCCCGACTTTTTCTTGTCCTGGCGCTCTTTGCGGAACTTCTTATTTGCCCACTCGGAATGTCCAGCCATGCGTCTCCCGTCCGCCTACGAACCCGGATCATAGCCGGGCCCGTTTCTGCCGGCAAACGCGAGGCTTCCTCACGGACAGGCGTAGGACGCGAGCAGCTTGCGGGCCTGGCGGACGGACAGCTCGTTGTAGAAGGGCCAGGCGCCCATGACCTCCGGGTTGACGGCGCGGGCGATGACATCCTGCAGCGCCGCACACGCTCCCGCCCGGTCTCCCGCCGGCTCGAGCACCCACTGGGCAAGACTCACCAGATTCTCGAGGTAGTTCACATCGATCTCCGCGGCGCGTCGGAGGAGCTCGTCGGCCCTCTTCAGGTCGCCGCCGAGGAACGAAGGCACCTGGGCCGAATAGCAGCCAAGGCTTCGCAGCGGCGCTCCGCCGAGGTACGTCTCGTCGAGCGCAATGGCCCGCTCGTAGCAGGCCACGACGTCGCGCGTTCCACCGCCGAAGGCCCTCAGAAGGTCGTACCGAATGTAGCAACCGAAGTCGTTGCCGTACCAAAAGACCGCAGCGACGTCGCTGGCGTTCGACAGAGCGTCGCGGAAGCTGTTCGCTTCGCGCGCCACGAAGCCGGGGTCGAGGCGGAGGCTCGCGAGCGCACAGTTGGCTCCCTGCTCGTACGCTGCCTTGCGGTCCGCGTCGGTCGTGAGGTACGCCTGGGCAAGCTCAAAGTACGCCCGGGCAAGGCAGTTCAGAACGCGCGCCTGCCGCACAACGTCGGCCGGGTCAAGAAGGGGCAGCGCTTCCTCGTAGAGGCGAATCGCTTCCCTCAGGCGGCTTTCGTAGGCGTCGAAGTCAAACGTCCCGGTCCAGCAGTCTAGGAGTGCGTCGGCGTCTCCGAGAGCTCCGTCCGCATGATTGGCGACGCTCGGCGCCGACACCCACAAAACCGCAAGCAATGCCAAAGCAAGGTGTGCCCGCATGGTGCTCCTCCAAGAATCGGATCCGGCTCCCATCTCGCTCGCTAGGCCGCTCCTGAGCTCAACCACCCGCAGTCCGCCACGTTGCCAGGAGGCACCGCCGCACAACGGCGCTTGGATGAACCCAAAGCCGCCACGCAGTTGAGCGCCCCTCCGAGACGTCACAGTGCTCAAGCGGCATTAGGCGAAGGGTCCCACCCGCCGCCACGCCCTATCATACTCCCCCGGGCACGGCCAGTCGTTGGGTTCCTGTGCCCTCCTATCTGAACAACATCCGCGGGAGGCCGATCCCAGGCAGCTGCTGTGTTAGGTCGACGCGATGGTTGGGCGGAGCACCGCGCCTGCCAAGTCGCGTGCCGCCTTGACGGAAACTGCATCGCCTCGAGAGGTGACGCAGGCGTCTACTTCCCCGAGCAGGCAAGGGCATTGAGCACACAACGGGAACTTCGGATTGCCCACGCATCCCGTCCCGTCGCCTGGCAAAAGCAATCTGAGAGTTGAGATCTCCAGCCTCTGGACGCGGTGTCAATCGATCGCTATGCTGTGCTTAGGTGTGTGCAGGTGTAAGGAGGGAAGTAATGCTACGCTACATCGTCACCGCAGCCTTGGTGCTCGTGGTGGCCCTCTCCCCGATCCTCGCCGCTGGCCCCGCACAGACAGTTCTCCAGGACCTCGCCGAAACTGAGAGGAGCGAGAGGATGTTCAGTGGCTACGTTCTGGTTGGCGCCGGCGTCATTGTCGGCGCAGCTGCATCTCTCATTCTCGCGTCTGCGATAGGGTCCGATGATCCTCTTGTAGCGCTCATTGGTGTCGGGATCGGCGCGGTATTCGTCGTACCAGGCATCCTGTCGCTGACCATTCCCTCAAGAGCTGAGAGGGAGTACGCAGTCTCCGGAGGGGCCGAGGATCGCTCGGTCGTGGCACTTCAGCGATTGGCCAGCAAGGGGCGCAGCGAGAGATACGTCTCTGGCATCGCGAACGCAGCTATTGCCGTCGCATCGCTCTTGTCACCCTTCTACTTTGCGTCGTCCTACGATTATCTGTACGCGACAGCCTTCTATGGAGGAATGGCAGCGTACCGCTTCCTGTTTCCATCACGTGAGGAGGAAGCACTGCAGAGATACTATGCGCTTGCAGCAGCTGCTCGAGCGCAGTAGGCCTGCCTTGATGCCTCCTCTACAACTGCACTGAGGTGATGCAGTCAATCCTGCGGGGCGGTCCATTTCTCCACTTGAGCCCAGTGCAGAGTTCGCAGGCGGGGATAGCCACGCCGTCCAGGTTCTTCGCCCACGCGGCGGGCCGTGCACACGACGCAGGTGCGCCACCCGGGTAGGCTAACGGTGAAGCACACACGCAGCGGGCACATGCACATCGAATTATCACGGTGGACAGGTCGTCGCATGACGCCGGGCAGGGGATCACAGACAGCCTTGCTCTCGAATGGCCGGGCAAGTCATAGCCGGAAACATGGCAGGAACGGCTCTCTTCCTGAGTCGCTTCGAGGGTGCGCTGACAAGTCCGTCGTCGTGCCTATGGTGAACCCGCTCGCCCGAAGAACGCACTCGTACTGACGTCTCGTGACACGCCGCATGCCTGCAACGCCCTCTCTTGTCGACCGTCCCAAAGCGACGCTTGCCGAGACCTCGCCCGCGAGGCCTCCGCTCGCTCGCTACCGAACTGCTTCCGAGTACCTGCTCTTGAGGGCACTCCGCCAAGAGGTTCAGCACGAAGTGTCGTGCGTCACATTCCACCGCGAAATGTGCACTCTGCGCAGTTGCCGCTCTTTCTGACGCGCTCAGCGACGGGGGCGGCTATCCCGATGGCGATGTGTCCCGTGCGCTATTGGGCTCTTGAACGACAGGTTCTCGCCCGATAGGATGGGGTGCCTCCTCGGGAGGCGACGATCGGAAGGGGCAAGGAGGAGGTATGCGGCTTCGAACAGGTACCGTGGCGGTGGCCGTGGTTGTGCTCTCGGCGGTGATGCTCTTCTCGTCGGCTGTGGCAGCCGCCGACGGTTTCGAGAGGGATACGAGCTTGGTTTGGAGCAAGGGAAGAAGGATGCGCCGGTAATCAACATCGTGTGGGGACTCCTCGGCGGAGTCATCGCCTTCGGTGTTGCGGCATTCAGTGCACCTCCGGACCCCTCCGCAGTGCGGATGCAGCAGCTGGACGGCAAGTCGGCCGACTTCAAGGAAGGCTACCTCGAGGGATACTCCCAGGGTCGCCAGAACATGAGGCTCCTGTACATCGGAGGCGGCGCGGTGCTGCCCACCCTCCTTCTCCTCGTTCTCCTGGGAATGTAGAGCGGAGCAAGCTGCCTCGGCCGACGAACGCAGCCGCTGGCGAGCAGGAATCGATGGCGCCTGACCCTAACGGGTCGGGCGCTTTGCTTTGCTCCAGCACCTACGGGTCGGCGGCCGCCACAGCCCGCAG
>CAZWQN010000029.1:0-1949 GCA_964635895.1 uncultured Thermotogae bacterium
AGCATCACCGGGGTGATGGGGGTCTCGCTCCTCCCCGTGTCGAAGCCGAGGCGCCGCATCTCCGTCTTGAAGAAGGTGGCGTTCTCCCACAGTCGGCGGACGGGCTCGTCCGTCTCTTCCAGGATGCCGATCGCCGCGATGCACGCCGCGACGTCCGGGGGCGTGGCGGCGGAGGAGAAGAGGAACGGCCGCGCTTGTTGGCGCAGGTACTCGACGATCTTCGCGCTCCCCGCGACGTAGCCGCCGACGACGCCGAATGCTTTGGACATCGTGCCGGCCTCGACGTCCACTCGCCCGTGCAATCCGAAGTGGTCAACAATCCCGCGCCCGTGGCTCCCCATGACGCCTTCGCCGTGGGCGTCGTCAACCATAACCAGCGCGTCGAAGTCTTCCGCTGCCTTGACGATCTCCGGCAGTGGCGCGAGGTCTCCGTCCATGGAGAAGACCCCGTCCGTGACGACGAGCTTCTTCGCCACGGACTTGTGCTCCTGGAGGAGGGCGCGAAGGCCGTCGACGTCGCGGTGAGGGAAGATCACGCGCTTGGCCTTGGTCAGCCGGCACCCGTCGATGATCGAGGCGTGGTTCAGTTCGTCGGTGAAGATCACGTCCTCGGGGCCCATGAGCAACGGGATCGTCGCCAGGTTCGTGTTCAGCCCCGACTGCACCGACAGAGCGGCCTCGGCTCCCTTGAAGCGGGCGATTCTCTCCTCGAGCTCCAAGTGCAGGGTCATGGTCCCCGCGATCGAGCGCACCGCCGCCGGCCCGACCCCGTACCGGTCGATCGCGTCCTTGGCTGCCGTACACAAGCGCGCGTCGTTGGCGAAGCCGAGGTAGTTGTTGGAGCACATGTTGAGAACGCGCTTCCCGTCGACGACGACCCACGCGCCAACCGAGCTTCCGATGGTGCGAATCGTGTTGTACAGGCCCTGCTCCTTCAGCCCCTGGAGAGCCTGATCGATGAAGTCGTACTTCCCCATCCCGTCCTCCCTCTTCAACGACGTCCCGTCCTCGAATCCACTTCGCGGAGATCGGCCGGGATTGTACCCTCTCCTTCCCCGGCTCGGGATCGTGACGTACCCCGCGGGCGAACCCTTTCTTGCCGGATGGGGCTTGCGTACAATGCCGCCCTGTCGACGAAAAGGGGGACGCGGATGAAGACGGCACGAAGGGTTCTCGTAACGGGAGCGGTCGGCCAGATCGGGTCCGAGCTGACTCCCGCGCTCCGCGAGCGCTACGGCAGCGATAACGTCGTGGCAGCGGGTCATCGCACAGAGCCAACCGCGATCCTCGAGGAAGCGGGGCCGTTCGAGATCGTGGACGTCTGTGTCCGCGCCGACCTTGAGCGCGTGATCGATCGCTACCGGATCGACACGATCTACCACATGGCGGCGATTCTGTCCGCGGCGGGAGAGAAGAACCCGGCGCTCGCCTGGAGTGTGAACATGGACGGCCTGCGGAACGTCCTCGAGGCCGCACGGGAGCATAGGCTGCGTCAGGTGTTCGTGCCGAGCTCGATCGCGGCGTTCGGCCCCGAGACCCCGCGGCAGAGCACTCCCCAGGAGACGGTTCTTCGCCCAAGGACGATCTACGGGGTGACCAAGGTCGCCGGGGAACTCCTTGGAGACTACTACGCGCGGAAGCTCGGCGTCGACGTCCGCGGGCTGCGCTACCCCGGGATCATCTCCAGCGTGACCCCTCCCTCGGGCGGAACCACCGACTACGCGGTGGAAATCTTCTATGCAGCTGTTGAGGGCAAGCCCTACACCTGCTTCCTGCGTGAGGACACGATCCTGCCGATGATGTACATGCCCGACTGCATCAAAGCGACGATCGACCTCATGGAGGCCGACGCGGCGAAGCTTCGTCATCACTGTGACTTCAACGTCGCGGCGATGAGCTTCTCCGCCGGACAGCTGGCGGCCCAGATCCGAAAGCACGTTCCGACCTTC
>CAZWQN010000029.1:2049-6242 GCA_964635895.1 uncultured Thermotogae bacterium
CGCGGACGCCGCCGCCACCTCCGTGGGAGTAGAAGAGGCCGTACGGCTTTCCTTCCAGCCCTCCGCGGTCGCGCTGGTCAGCGATGTACCAGTCGTCGGCGAACACCTTGAGTCCGCCGGCGATGTATCCGAAGTAGTCGGGGGTTCCGAACGCAACAGCGTCGAAGCGGCGGTACTCATCGGGATCGAAGCGCTGTTCGTTTGTGTTGACCAACGTGACTTCGGCGCCCGCCCCGCGGGCGCCCTCTGCGACGGCATCGGCCATCGCCCGGGTGTTGCCGTGCTCCTGCGAATGGTAGAGAACGAGGACGGACCCCATGCTTGCCTCCCCTGCTGTCCGGACTAGTCTGTGGTCACAGAGTACCTGATGCGTGCGGCTTCTGAGGCGCTCGTCGGCCACTCGTGCCGGCATGATGGTGTGTCCGGTGCCCTTCCCTCGTTGGAGGATTGCGGGACACACCTCGCCGTGTACACTCCCTAGCGACTGGAGGTGGGAGGAGCGTGACGGCGGAGCATCGAGTGAGTCCGGGGCTTGTTCAGCGCAAGAGGCTTGTCGCCTCCGCACCCGAGGAATCTCCGGGCTCGCGTTCCACCTGCCACCTCTCACCCATCGCGCGATTCGTCTGGCTCGACGAGGTCGACTCGACGAACGCCTACGCGGCGCGGCAGCTGAGTTCTCTCTCCCACGGCACGTTTGTCGTTGCCGACCGGCAGTCGGCGGGGTGCGGCAGGGACGGGCGGTTCTGGTACTCGCCGCCGGGTGGCATCTACATGAGCGCCGTCGTGAAGTCCTTTCCCGCCGTTCCGGCCTCTGCGGCATCCGGCTTCCTGACGCTCGCGATGGCGCTCGCGGTGTGCGACGGCCTCGATCGGCTTGGGTTGAAGCCCGTTCTCAAATGGCCGAACGACGTCTTCGTCGAGGGAGAGAAAATCGCCGGCGTCCTCGCCCAGGCGACGTACGAGGGCGAATGCCTGTCTAGCGCCGTCGTCGGCGTGGGGATCAACGTGAACACCAGCCGCGAGGAGCTCTCGTCCGTTGGACGCCCGGCGACATCGATCGCCGTCTGTCTTGGGCAGCCGCAGGATGCCCGCGACCTGACGTATACGGTGGCCGAGAGGTTCTTCCAGCGCCTCGACTCAGCGGACTGCGAAGGGCTCCGGCGCGATGTCCTCGAGCGAATGGTCGGGCTCGAAGGCCCGGTGATGATGTCGACCCCGAGGGGCACGATCCGAGGGCGGGCGATGGGCCTGGCCGAGGACTTCCAGCTCCGCATTCTCGACGAAACGGGTTGTACCCGCTTGATCTCGGCAGGTGACTCATGCTGCTCGATGGTTTGACCGTGTCCGTCGTGGGCCTCATCTTCGTGTTCCTGTTTCTCGGGCTTCTTGTAGGCGTGTTGTGGCTTCTGGGCCGCGTCTCGCGGGCGCTGCACCGACCGAGCGAGAGGCGCGAGGAGTCGCTGAGTGAAGTCGCGGCAGTCGTTGCGATCGCCCTCGCTTCGCGACGTGGCGGAAGGGAGAGACCGTGACGAAGAGAGTCGACCTGATGGTCACTGCGTTCCGCGACGGGTTCCAGTCGGTGTACGGCTCACGCGTCTTGTCGAATGACTTCCTCCCGGCGGTGGAAGCGGCGCGGCGGGCGGGGATTGAGCACTTCGAAGCGGGGGGCGGAGCTGCGTTTCAGTCCGCCTTCTTCTACGCCAACGAGAACGCATTCGACGTGATGGACGCGTTCCGCGCCGCGGCCGGCCCCGACGCCAACCTGCAAACACTGGCCCGCGGGATCAACGTCGTAGGCCTCGAATCTCAGCCGAGCGGCGTCATCCGCCTGCACGCCCGCCTGTTCGCCAAGCACGGTGTGACGACGATCCGCAACTTCGATGCGTTGAACGACGTCCAGAACCTGGTGTTCAGCGGGCGGTGCATCGTCGAGGCCGGGCTCAAGCACGAGGTCGTGGTCACCATGATGGGCCTCCCTCCGGGCTGCGAAGGGGCGCACACGCCGGACTTCTACGTTGACGTCCTGCGACAGATCCTCGGTGCGGAGATCCCGTTCCAGGCGGTGTGCTTCAAGGACGCGTCCGGCACGGCGCCTCCTGCCGTCGTCGGGGAGACGATCCTTCGCGCCCGAGCGCTGCTCGGCTCGAAGATCCCTCTCCGGTTTCACACGCACGAGACCGCCGGCACGGGGCTTGCGGCGTGTCTTGGCGCCCTCGAAGCCGGCGCTGACGCCCTCGACGTGTCGATGGCTCCCGTGTCGGGTGGGACTTGTCAGCCCGACGTCGTCACGCTGTGGCACGCGCTGCGCGGACGGGACTTCGACCTCGGTCTTGACATCGCCAAGGTGCTTGAGGCCGAGGAGGTGCTGAAGGAGTGCATGAGGGACTACTTCGTCCCACCGGAGGCGCGGGCGGTGGAGCCGCTCATCCCCTTCTCGCCGATGCCCGGCGGCGCACTGACGACGAACACCCAGATGATGCGCGACCACGGGACGCTCCAGCGTCTTCCCGAGGTCATCGCCGCGATGGGGGAGGTCGTACGACGCGGCGGCTTCGGCACGTCGGTCACGCCCGTCTCGCAGTTCTACTTCCAGCAAGCGTACAACAACGTCTTCCTCGGCCCGTGGGAGAAGATCGCCGACGGCTACGGCAAGATGGTGCTCGGGTACTTCGGACGGACCCCCGTGCCGCCCGATCCCGAGGTCATCCGCGCGGCGGCGCAGCAGCTCGGGTTGCCGCCCACCACTCGAAGCCCGCTGGAGCTGAACGACGCCGATCCTAAGAAGGGGGTCGCGGCGGCGCGAGCGATCCTCGAGCGCGAAGGGCTCCCGACCAGCGAGGAGAACGTCTTCATCGTCGCAACCTGTCAGGAGAAGGGCGTGGAGTTCCTGAAGGGGCGGGGCAAGGTCATGGTCCGTAAGGTGGACAAGGCGCCGGCAGAACGCCGCTCCGAGTCCGAGGCGCTCACCGTTCGGCTGGAGGGAAAGGAGTTCCGGGTCGTACTGGAAGGGGATCGGGCCGTCGTCGACGGCGTGGAGTACGTGTTCGACGTCGCGGAGGGAGGCGACTCCGAGCCGACCCCATCCGCGGCGAAGGGAGGCCAGGCCGTGCCGTCTCCGCTTCCCGGCAGCGTCATCCGCGTCGTATCCGCGGTGGGGAAGACGATCCAAGTCGGGGACACGCTCGTCGTCATCGAGGCGATGAAGATGGAGACGGAGATCAAGGCGGCCGTCTCGGGCGTTGTCCAGGAGATCTCCGTAGCCGTAGGAGATCAAATCGCCGCAGGCCAGATCGTCGCGCGGATCCGGTAGCTACGATGAATATCCTCTCCGGCCTCGAGAAGCTGCTCCACTCGACGGGGATCGTCCACCTCACGTGGGGACAGCTCCTCATGATCCTCGTCAGCGGGCTCCTCATTTGGCTCGCGATCAAGAAGAAGTACGAGCCCGCACTGCTTCTTCCCATCGGGTTCGCCGGCATCCTCGTCAACATCCCTCTTGCGGGGATCGGAGGCCCCACCGGCATCCTCGGTCTCATCTACGCGTTCGGCATCGAGACCGGCGTCTTCCCGCTGATCATCTTCCTCAGCATCGGGGCGATGACCGACTTCGGCCCGCTGCTGGCGCACCCGAAGACAGCGCTCCTGGGGGCCGCCGCGCAGGTCGGCATCTTCGCCGCCCTCATGGGGGCGCTCCTCCTCGCGCGCTTCCTCGGCCTCGACTTCGCGCTCAAGGACGCGGCGGCGATCGGCATCATCGGCGGAGCCGACGGACCCACCGCGATCTTCCTCGCCGCCAAGCTCTCCCCGCGCCTCCTCGGACCGATCGCGGTCGCCGCGTACTCCTACATGGCGATGGTTCCCCTGATCCAGCCGCCGATCATGCGCCTGCTCACGACGCAGCGCGAGCGGGCGATTCCCATGCGTCAGCTCCGCGAGGTGTCGAAGCGCGAGCGGATCCTCTTTCCGTTCCTCGTGACCGGGCTGTGCGCGCTGCTTCTTCCCGCCGCGATTCCGCTCGTGGGGATGCTCATGCTGGGCAACCTCTTGAAGGAGTCCGGCGTCGTGGACCGTTTGTCGCGGGGGGCGCAGAACGAGCTGGTCAACATCGTGACCCTGTTCCTCGGCCTTGGCGTGGGGTCGAGGCTGTCGGCCGGCCTCTTCCTGCGGGTAGAGACGCTCGTCATCCTCGCGCT
>CAZWQN010000029.1:6342-10240 GCA_964635895.1 uncultured Thermotogae bacterium
CTATGGGCGAGCCGCCGTAGGCCGGCCCGAACGGCCAGCGCGTCCGCGCGGGCAACCTCCTCGTCCGTGACAGGCCGCGCGACCTCGGGGAGTGACGAAGCGCGGTATGTTGGCCGGTACTGGTCCATAACGTTGGTGTACGTGTCGACGGAGATCTCCCGGGCGAGGAAGCGGGCCACGATCTCGGTGCCGGCGAGGCCATTGGGCAGGACGAGGTGCCGGACAATCAGGCCGCGGGTTGCGACCCCATGCTCATCGAGGGCAAGGTCGCCGACCTGGCGGTGCATCTCGCGCACGGCGGCCTGTGAAACGCCGACGTAGTCCGGCACGCCGGACAAGCGCAGTGCCGTGGCGTCGTCGCCGTACTTGAGGTCAGGCATGTAGATGTCGACGATTCCATCGAGGAGACGGAGCGCCGGAACGGACTCATACCCGCCGCAGTTCCATACGACAGGCAGGTGGAACCCCGCCTCCAAAGCGACGGTGAGGGCGCCGACGATGGCGTGCGCCTGATGCGTGGGGGTCACGAGGTTCAGGTTGTGGCAGCCGCGGGCTTGAAGGTCGAGGAAGGCCTTCGCGAGATCGGTGACGGAAAGGTCGTGGCCCTCGCGCTCCTGGCTGATCTCCCAGTTCTGGCAGAAAACGCAGGCGAGGTTGCAGCCGGAGAAGAAGACGGTGCCCGACCCACGCGTACCGACGAGCGGGGGCTCCTCGCCGAAGTGCGGCCCGGAGCTGTGGACACGCGGCTCCATCCCGACGCCGCAGCGGCCAACCTCACCGTTCGCTCGATCTGCACCGCACTCGTTTGGGCAGAGGCGGCACGGCGAGGCCAGCGCAGAGAGCGCCTTGGCTCGCTTGCGAAGAACACGTGGGCTCAGTCTCGGATTCACGCCAACACCCTGACGTGGAGGTTATCGACCACGGAGAGGAAGACCGCAAGGGGAAGATGGTATCACTCGTGGATCACGATGATCGATCCCTGATCGAGTGTTGCCCTCTTGCTCCTCCGCCCGGCGCGGAGGCGGGACGGTGCGTTTGCCGTCGACGAAGTTACGGCATTGGCGCGTGCGTCGTTTCGGCCCGCCGGCGGAAGAACCAGAGCGCGGCGCCGGCCGCGGCAGCGAGGAGACCCGTGGTGATCGCTGGGACGACGACCGGCCCGCCGACGTCGAGGAGCCGGCCGGCGAGCCACGGGAAGACCATGCTCCCTGTGCAGGACGCAACAGCGATCGCGCCGAACCGCCTGCCGTTGAGCTCATACCGGTGCGAGTACGCAGTGACAACGTTCGGATAGATGGGGCCCACGGCCGCGCCGACGCCGATCGCCCCGATCCACACAACGCTGCGAGCGTGGGGGAGCAGGGATAGGAGCGTTGCAAACAACAGGCCGCCGACGAACGCCACGGCGAGCGCTCGTTCGGGAGGGACGCGGCGGGCGGCAAACACCGCGGCGAGGCGCGACAGCGTGAACGCGGCCCAGAAGACGCCGGTCACCGACGTTGCGAGCGCCGCACCGAAGCGCAGGTCGACGAAGACAAAGAGCCAACTGGCGAACACCATCTCCGCGCCGACGTAGATGAGGATGACGGTCGTCGCAGCAAGGAACCGGCGGCCCAGGGCGGCCGGTTCGCCGCCCGCAGCTCTCGCTGCGGATGGCGTGGCGGGTCGACTCGACACGAAGGATTCTCGAGGGGAGACGGGCTGTGGCGGTACATCGCGGAGCAGGAGAAGCACAACGGCGAGGAGGCCGAACCCGGCGGCGAGCAGAGGGTAGACGAGCGTCTCCCGCCCCGCGGCGAAGGCGGCGACGAGAAACGGTGCGGCGAGACCGCCCGCTCCGTAGCAGAAGTGAAGTGCGCTGATGAACGGGGCGGCGCGGTCGCGGTGTGCCCGCACGAGGATTGTGCTGACTCCGACATCGAGTCCTGCGGTGGCGAATCCGAGGGGAGCGACAAGGGCGACGAGCAGTCCGAGCGACCGGGTCCACGGCAGCGACGCGAGGGAGCCTCCGACAAGCAGCGCCGCCACGGCGAGGCCGCGAGGGAGTCGGACACGGTCGATCCAGCGTGTGCTTCCCAGGGCGCCGGCGAGGTAGCCGAGCGACCGGGTGGCCAGCATCACCCCGATCGTCGACAGGCCGACACCCACCTGCGCAGCGAACGGACCCAGGGTCGGCCCCACGGCTCCACCGAGTGCGCCGATGAGCAGGTAGGAAGCGAAGCAGATTGCGGTTGCTGCTACGGCGATGCGGCGGTGTGACATGCTCTCGCCTCCGCGAGGCCGCCCGGGCAAAAGCCAGGGCGCCACTACCCGGCGCGGAGGCGCTCGGCGAAGAAGGCCTCGAGCTCCCGAATCGCGACGCGCGTCTGCATCGTGGTGTCCCGTTCTCGCACGGTGACCGTTCCGTTCTCGGAGGTCTGGTGGTCGACCGTCACGCAGAACGGGGTCCCCGACTCATCCTGTCGGCGGTAGCGCTTGCCGATCGATCCCTTCTCGTCGTAGAAGACGTTCCACCGCTTCTTGAGGGCGCGGTAGATGTCGGCCGCCATCTCGGGCTGTCCGTCCTTCTTGACGAGCGGGAAGACGGCAACCTTGATTGGCGCGAGGCGGGGATGGAGCCGCAAGACCACACGCTCCTGGGGGAAGCCGTTCTCGTCGGGGATCGAGTCCTCGTCGTACGCCTCACAGAGGAAGGCGAGGGCGGCGCGATCGGCTCCGCCCGACGGCTCGATGACGTGGGGAATGAACTTCTGCTGCGTCGCCTCGTCGAAGTACGAGAGGTCCTTGCCGCTTCCGGGGTACAGCGGCTGGCCGTCGGGGCCCTTCTCGACCACCAGCCCGTCGCCCTCCCGCACAAGTTTCCCCTCCATATGGCTGCGCAGGTCGAAGTCGCTGCGGTGGGAGATGCCCTCGAGTTCTCCGTAGTCACCCTCGGCGCAGAACGGGAAGGCGTACTCAATATCGGCGGTCCCGCACGAGTAGTGGGCCCGCTCCGCGGCCGTGTGCTCGCGCAGCCGCAACCGGTCGCTCGCGAGTCCAAGCGACACGTACCACGCCATGCGACGGTCGCGCCAGTAGCGGTACCAGGTCTGCGACGCGTCCGGAGCGCAGAAGAACTCGATCTCCATCTGCTCGAACTCGCGCGAGCGGAACGTGAAGTTGCGCGGCGTGATCTCGTTGCGAAACGCTTTCCCGATCTGTGCGATCCCGAACGGAACCTTCACCCGCGAGGTGGAGAGCACGTTCTTGAAGTTGGCGAACATGCCCTGCGCGGTCTCCGGGCGGAGATACGCCTCGGCCGTCGGGTCCATGAGCGCTCCGACGTAGGTCTTGAACATCAGGTTGAACTCGCGCGGCTCGGTGAGCGCGCAGTCGGCGTGCTCCCCGGGATGTTTGCTCGGCTTCTTCGGGCACTCGCTGTCCTTCACCTGGTCGGCGCGGAACCGCGCCTTGCACGTCCTGCAGTCGACGAACAAGTCGTAGAAGAGGTCGAAGTGGCCGCTCGCCTTCCACACCTGCGGGTGCATGACGATGGTGGAGTCGATCCCGACCATCTCGTACGCCGACGGCGCGCCCGCGGGGGCCTGCGTGTCGTCGTGGCCCGCGACCATGTCGCGCCACCACGCCTCTTTCACGTTGCGCTTGAATTCGACGCCGAGGGGGCCGTAGTCCCAGAAGCCTCCGATGCCGCCGTAGATCTCGCTTGACTGAAAGACAAAGCCGCGCCGCTTGCACAGCGCGACGATCTTCTCCATCGTTTTCGCGTTCTTCTCCATGACGTCCTCCGACCGCACGAGATCCACGAGCGCCAGGCTCGAACGAGGCGCGAGGAGGGATTATACCGCGCTTATCGCGTGAACCGACGACTAGGCGTTCACTTCCCGGAGGAAGCGGCGCA
>CAZWQN010000029.1:10340-14977 GCA_964635895.1 uncultured Thermotogae bacterium
GGAGCCACTCCCGCGCGCCGTCCATCTTCTGCGCGTAGGGGTGCTGCCCGCCGAGGATGAACGCGCTGAACCGCTCGGGCGCGTGTTTGGCGCACGCGAAGCCGATCCATCCGCCCATCGAGAAGCCAAAGAACGCCGCGCGGTCGATGGACGCTGCGTCCAGAACGGCGACGACGTCGGCGACTCGCGGCTCGGGGCGATAGGCGGCCTCATCATGCGGCGCGTCGCTCTTTCCATGCCCGCGGGAGTCGATGAGAACGAGCCGGCGCCCGGGCGCCAGGGCATCAACGTAGCCGAGCTCCCTCCACTCGTCGAGCGAGGAGAACGTCCAGTGGTGGAGTACGAGGGCGGGCCCCGCTCCTTCCACTTCGTAGTAGATGCGGACGCCGCCGTTCGTCGCGTAGGGCATGGGCCTCCCCTGACCCGGGATGTTACGCAGGAGGGCCGCCCTGCGCAGCGCGGTCGGCGATCGGGCGAAAGCCGAGCGACGCGTAGAGACGCTGCGCCGGGGCGTTGCCGTCGGTCACGATGAGCGTGAGCCGGTCGTAGCCTACGTCGTGGAGCGCGTTCATCGACCGGGCGAGGAGCCCGCGCGCCAGGCCGCGGCGCTTCGCCTCGGAGCGGGTCATCAGAAAGACCACAAGCGGCGCGTCGTGCGGCGCGAAGAAGCTGACGAGACACGCCGACGCGAGGAACTCGCCGTCGTCGACGACGAACGAACAGCCGGGAAGGAAGCGGCCGTAGCCGCCGCGGAACGTCTTCTCGATCTCGCCGAGCGCGTCGGCGAACGAGTCGCCCTCGTCGTCGATCGTCCCGCGGTATGCGGCGTAGAGGAGAACCGCCAGGGCCTCCCGATCCTTCGGTGTGACGGGGCGAGAGACGAAGGAGGGTGGAAGCGGCTGGCGTGCCAGTGCGATCTCCAGCGGAAGGCGCCGTCGCGTCATGGCGCCTTCGACGCCCCCTGGGTGTCTCGCTTGGCCGCGGCGCCGTCCCGCGGCCGCCGCATTGAGAGCGCGATCCTCTTTCGTTTGACGTCGATCTCGAGGACGAACACCGAGACGCGCTGACCGACCTTCACGACCTTCGACGGATGCTCGACGTACCGATCGGCGAGCTGGCTGACGTGAACGAGGCCATCCTGGTGCACGCCGACGTCGACGAAGGCGCCGAAGTCGACCACGTTCGTCACGATCCCCGGCAGCCTCATCCCGGGCTTGAGATCGGCGATCTCGCGCACGTCGTTCGCGAAGGCGAACGCCTCGAACGTCTCCCGCGGGTCGCGTCCCGGCTTGGCCAGCTCGGCAACGATGTCTGTCAGGGTCGGAAGGCCGACGTCGTCGGTGACGTAGCGCTCAAGGTCGATCCTCGCGCGCAGCGACGCATCGCGCATCAAGTCGTCGACCGTGCACCCAAGGTCGGCGGCCATCCGCCGGACGACGGCGTAGCGCTCGGGGTGAACGGCGCTTCCGTCGAGTGGGTCCTCGCCGCCCCGGATCCTAAGGAACCCGGCCGCCTGCTCGAACGCCTTCGGTCCGAGGCGCGGAACCTTGCGGAGGTCGGCGCGGCGGCGGAACGGGCCGTGCTCATCGCGATGCGCGACCACGTTCTCCGCCAGCTTTGGTCCGAGCCCGGACACTCGGGCGAGAAGGGGGACGCTCGCTGTGTTCACCTCGACGCCGACGGCGTTGACGCAGTGCTCGACTACGTCGTCGAGACTCTCCCGGAGCAGAGCTTGATCGACGTCGTGCTGGTACTGGCCGACGCCGATCGCCTTCGGATCGATCTTCACGAGCTCGGCGAGCGGGTCGACGAGGCGTCGACCGATCGACACGGCCCCGCGCACGGTGACGTCCTGGTCCGGAAGCTCGGCGCGGGCGACCTCGGACGCAGAGTAGACCGACGCTCCGCTCTCGTTCACGAGAACGACGGGGATTGCGCGCCCGAAGTCGATCGTGCGCACGAACGCCTCGGTCTCCCGACCGGCGGTCCCGTTCCCGATCGCGATCGCCTCGATCGCGTGGCGCCTCACGAGCTCGGACAGCGTCGTACGAGCCTGGGCCCGCTGGGCGTCGGAGCCCGTCGCGTGGATCACGTCGTGAGCCAGGAGCTTGCCCTGCGCGTCGAGGCAGACGAGCTTACCGCCGGTTCGATAGCCGGGGTCGATGGCGAGGACCCTCTTCTCCCCGAGCGGAGGGGCGAGCAAGAGCTGGCGCACGTTGTCGGCGAACACACGGACCGCCTCCCGGTCCGCTCTGTCCTTCAGCTGCGCACGGATCTCCGTCTCGATCGACGGCGCCATCAGCCGCTCGTAGCCGTCCTCGACGGCCAGGGACACCTGCTCCGCACACGGGCCGCCGCCCCTCACAAAGTGCGCCTTGAGGAACGCAAGCGCTGCGCCGGCGTCGGGACGGGCGGACAGGTGCACGATCCCGTCTCGCTCGGCGCGCAAGAGGGCGAGGACCCGGTGGCTCGGCGCCTCGGCCAGCGGCTCCTGCCAATCGAAGTAGTCTCGGTAGGTCGCGCCCTCGGCTTCCTTTCCGGCGATGACCGACGAGCGGAGGACGCCGCGCTTGGCGAACAGCTCCCGGATCTCCCCGCGGGCGTCGGCCGACTCGCTGACCTGCTCGGCGACGATGTCGCGTGCGCTGGCGAGGGCATCGTCGACGCTCCCCACTTCCTTCTTCGGATCCACGAACGCCGCGGCCTCGCGAACCGGGTCGGTGGACGGGTCTTGAGCAAGGAGGAGAAGGGCGAGCGGCTCGAGCCCCTTCTCCCGCGCGATCATGGCCCGCGTGCGGCGTTTCGGGCGATACGGAAGGTAGACGTCCTCGAGCGCCGCCAGCGTCTCGGCCGACTCCACCGCGGAGGCCAGTTCGTCCGTCAGGAGGTTGCGCTCCGTGAGCGACGCGAGGATCGCCTCCCGCCGATCGTCGAGCGCCGCGAGCTGCTTCATCCGGTCACGGATCGCCGTGATCGCGACCTCGTCGAGCGATCCCGTCCTCTCTTTGCGGTAGCGTGAGATGAACGGAACGGTGGCCCCGTCCTCGAGCAACGCCGCGACGGCCGTGACGTGACGTGGGTTGAGAGCAAGCTCTGTGGCGACCCTGTCTACATGGGACTTCGACATCCGGCGCTCCTCTTCGGGATGGGATCGCAGGTTACCCCGCGGGCCGAGCTCATCCCCCGATGGTCCCGGCAACCTCTCTACTCCTCCCAAGACCAGACCTTGCCAACCCGGTCAGCGAGCGCATCTTTCACCCCGGCGGATGCATGGAGCACCCCGTAGACGTTGACCGCGCGGATGACCTTTGCGGCGAGGTCGGGCTCGACGTCGTCGTTGATGTGGAGAAGGCCTACGACGCGAAGCGACAGCTGCTCGCCCTTCGCGGCCGAGCGTTCGAGCATCTTCCGGTCGAGGATCGTCACACCGAGCGTGAACGAGCGGCGAACCATGAGGTCCTGGATCACGACGTTGTGTCGATCCAGCTGGTTGCGGATCGCTGTGCGGATCAAGTCCGTCCGGTTGGAATACAGCCCCTGCTCGACCAGGACGTCGATGCGCCCGAGGTCGACGGGACCGAGGTTGATGGTGATCTTCTCGGTGTCGGACATCGGAACCTCCATCTCAAGGCCAGCCTGTCGGCCGGTCATCATCCTACGCGGCGAGACCCCCCGTCAAGGCGAGAACCAGGCAGACGACCGCCAGCGGGATGGCCGCGATCCATCCTTCGTAGCTGATCAGGTGGCGCTTCTTGTCGCCAGGGACGAGAGAGCCGATGATCGACGTGCCGATGGCGTTGCTCGCCACGTGCGCCAGCGAGACGCCCCACACGTCTCCCGTTCGGGCGTAGACCCATCCGAGGAAGATCGAGAAGAGAACGGCCCAGACGGTGAAGGCGACAAACCCCTTGCCTCGCTCCGTGGGATAGCCATAGCCCATGCGAACGAGCGGCAGGTGCCACAGCGCCTAGATGACTCCCGTGACGAGCGCCGCGAGAAGCGGAGCGCCGGGAAAGAGGTGCGACTGGAGGTAGACACGCCACCCGAACTCCTCTCCGAGAGCAAGCGGCACCGCCGCCACGGCGACGAGCGGGAGGACCGCGAGGAACGACAAGTGCTGCCCGATGGGCTTCACTTCACTGGCATGGGTCCGCAGTCGACTGGCGCGGATGACGCTGTAGGAGGCGACGGCGATCGCGGCCGGAAGAAGCCATCCTGTCAGGTAGATCGGCCATGTGCGGACGACCGTCGGAATGAACTGCGTGACGCCGAATCCTTCGTGGGTGATGAAGATACGCACGATCGTTGCGGCGACCGCCGGGGCGAAAGAACCGGGAAGGATGGCAAGCTGGAACCGGTAGTCGTCGACCGGGACCCGGCGCCGGTAGACGCCGTACCAAGAGACCCAGGCGAGACCGAACGCGAGAGCCATGTAGACGATGAGTCCGAGAGTCCCTTGCGTCATGCGAGCCCCCCTCCCCGCGTGGCCGGCCCCCCTGCGCGCGTGTGGGTGGGCCGATCCTCGGTTTGCCAGTGGATGCCCACTCCGCCGACCTGAACCCCGAGTTTCACCGTGTGCTTCCCAGGCGACCCTCGGTTCGCTCGCCCGGCCTCTCCGGGATCTCTCATCAGCCGGA
>CAZWQN010000030.1:0-14352 GCA_964635895.1 uncultured Thermotogae bacterium
TCGGCCGGCGTGGCGATTCCCCCCGCGGCGAAGTTCACCACGGGCAGGCGGCCTGCGTCGCGGATCGCAAGCAGAATCTGATACGGCGCGCCGAGGTTCTTGCCGATGGTCATCAGCTCTTCCTCGGGGGCGTCGAGCACGGCGCGCATCTGCTCGTTCATCAGTCGCATGTGGCGGACCGCCTCGATCACGTTGCCCGTTCCGGGCTCCCCCTTGGTGCGGATCATCGCGGCCCCCTCGGCGATCCGCCGGCACGCCTCGCCGAGGTCGCGGGCGCCGCAGACGAACGGCACGGTGAACGCCCACTTGTTGATGTGGAAGTGAGGGTCGGCGGGGGTCAGGACCTCCGACTCATCGATGTAGTCCACCTCGAGCGCCTCAAGGACCTGCGCCTCGACGAAGTGACCGATGCGAGCCTTCGCCATGACCGGAATCGACACCGCGTCCATGATCTCGCGAACCCTTCTCGGATCGGCCATCCGCGCCACGCCGCCCTGCGCGCGGATGTCGGCCGGAACACGTTCGAGAGCCATGACCGCCACGGCGCCGGCCGCCTCGGCGATGCACGCCTGCTCGGCCGTCGTCACGTCCATGATCACGCCGCCCTTCAACATCTCAGCGAGACCGCTCTTCACTCGGTACGTACCCTTTTCGACCATCGCTCTCACCCCTAGAAAGCAACGTGCGGCACGATTATACGTTGGTCCAAGCGACGCCCAAAGCCCATCCGAACGCGGCGCTACCCGTCCCGGCGCCGGCCGGGGGAGGCGGGCCAGTTCAACTTCCCGGCAAGGGCATGGAAGAACGACGGCGCGCCGGCGAGCCGGATGAGGAGCGTCGTCTCGTTCGCCCGGCGGATGAGGACCTCCGAACCCGCCTCGCAAGACCCGACGGGATCCCCGTCGGCAGCCAGTTGGACGCGCTCCAGAGCGCGGATCCGCAACCCGCCGTCGGCCGGGAAAAGCACCGGACGCAGCCCCAGCCGATGGGTGGCGAGTGGCGTGACAAGGAGGCACGCGACGGACGGAACGACGATCGGCCCCCCCGCCGACAGGCTGTACGCCGTCGAGCCCGTCGCCGTAGAGACGATGAGCCCGTCGCCGGGCAAGCTTGCGACGACACTCTCTCCCCACGCAAGCTCGAGCTCACAGAAGCGGTTCGCGCCGGCGCCCGTGACCACGATCTCGTTCAGCGCCGTGCCAGAGGCCGCCCCGGCTTCGTAGCGAAGGCGCATTCGCTCCTCGATCGTGAAGTCCCCCGCGGCGACCTGCTCGACGGCCTCCACGAGCCGATCGAGCGAAGCCTGCGAGAGGAACCCGAGACTCCCCACGTTCACGCCGAGAATCGGCACCCCGGCGCCGGCGGTCCGCGCGGCAGCGCGGAGGATTGTGCCGTCCCCTCCGAGCGCAACGACGATCGTTCCCTCGCCCCGCGGAACCCGCCCCGGCGCTTCGATCGCCTCGACGCTGTGCCCGCGGCACCACGCCTCGAGGCGCCCCAACGCGGCGCTCGCCACCGGCTTCGCGGCGTTGACGACAAAGTAGATCCGCTCGAGCCTCATGGATCGATCCTATCGGCGAACCCCGACGGCATCAAGACAACGGCTGGCGCCGCGGCGCCAGCTAGGAAGCCGACCTCCGCGGCAACTGGGAGACTGGCCACGGGTCGCATCAAGAAGGGCGGCGGCCGCAGCAGCATCGGCGCCGCACAAGGTTCTAGGAAGGTCGTCGTGCGGCGTACGTCCACCGGCACACGATCCGCTCGACGATGTCGATGACGATGTACAGGCAGAGCCCAAGCACGGCCATGGCGATGATTCCGGCGAACGCTTGGCCCGTGCTGTACATGTTGTTCTTGATGAACGACCCCAGCCCGCCCCGCACCGGGTCGAACGACCCGGTCGTCTCGGCGATGTACAGGAAGGCCATCCCCAGGCCGACGCTGACCCGGAGGCTCGTCAGGATCGACGGAAGCGTCGCAGGGACGATGACGTGGCGGTACACCTGCCAGCGCGTGGCGCCGGCGGAGAGCACGCTCGTGATGTGCTCGAGCGAGATCTGCTTCGCCGCCCCGCGCGCGCTGACGAGGAGTTGGAAGAAGATGGCGATCGCCACGATGGCCACTTTCACCGGGTGCCCGATCCCGAAGATGAGGAAGAGAAGCAGGATGAAGGCTACCTGGGGGATCGGGTAGACGATGTAGATCACTGGCGAGATGAACAGGTCGAGCCGCCGCTCGTGCCCGACGAGAAGCCCGAGCGGGTACCCGGTGAAGAAGGCGATCAGGATCGCGAGGACGAGGCGCCATGCGCTGATCCAGAAGTTGCGGAACAGGAAGGGGCCCAGCCGGACCATCTCGCGGATCGCGACCACGGGGTTCGGTAGGTACTCCCGCCCCTCCTTGAGCGCGCGGATGACGACGCTCGCGATCTCCCAGAACAGGAGGAGGAGGAGGATGCTCGCTGCGTAGACCGCCACATGCTGCCACACGCCTCGGTCCTCGGCCCGCTCGACGAGCCACCGTCCGGCGCGTTTGGCGCGGTTCACGTCTCACGCTCCAGTTCCGCCCGCAAGCGGAGCACGACGTCGCGGAACCCAGCGCACTCCCGATAGTCGAGCCCCCCCATCTCCGGGTTGTCGACGACGGCCTTCACCGACGCCGGGCGTGCCGAGAGGACCACGATTCGCTGTCCGAGGAACGCCGCCTCCTCGATGTCGTGCGTCACGAGGATGTACGAGAAGGCGTGCCGGGCCCACAGGTTCAGGAACAGGTCCTGGATCCGCTCCTTGGTCAGGGTGTCGAGCGAGGCGAGCGGCTCGTCCATCAGCATCACCGACGGGGACGTCGACAACGCGCGAGCGATTCCGACCCGCCGCTTCATGCCCTCCGACAGCTCCGACGGGTAGCGGTTCTTCACGTCCGCCAAGCCGAGCTCCTTCAGGACCGACTCCGCCGTCGCCTTGGGGTACTCCTTGCCAAGAACGAGGCTCAGGTTCGCGTTCTGCCAGACCGTCTTCCACGGGAGCAGTCCAGCATTCTGCAGGATGAGGGCGGTGTCCCGCCGCGGCCCCTCGACGGCCTCATCGCCGACCCGGATCTCCCCCTCCGTCGGCCGGATCAACCCGGCGACGGCGAACAGGAGCGTCGACTTGCCGCACCCCGACGGTCCGATCAACGCGAGGCTCTGCCCCTGCGAGACGTCGAGCGTGACTCGATCCACGGCCCGCACCGCTCGGGTCCCCCGCCCGTAGTCCACCACAACGTCACGCAGCGCGATCATGGAAGGAATCGATTGTCGACGACGGCTGCGTACTCCAGCCGGTCGTAGAGATACCCCTTCTTCTGCATCCAGGACACGACCTCGGCGAACGTTTCCTCCGACAGCGGAGCGGGGGCCTCGAAGTGCGGGATGGAGATGGCGTCAAGGGCATCCTGCGGCACCCCCGCGACGTTGGCGCCTTGGAAGAAGAGCCCGAGGACGACGTCGAGGCCGACCTCGACCAGTTCCTCGCGGGGCGTCGCGTTGATCCGCTCGACGGCCGCCGCGCAGGCGCGGTAGAACGCTTCGACGACGCTCGCGTGGTCTCGCACGAACGCCTTGCGGAACACCACCGCACTCGGAAGCGAACGGACCCCCGTGAAGGTCGACAGCCAGGCGAGGTCGGGCGGCGCCGCGTTCGGGGGGTGGTACGTCGCGATGTAGCTGATGTACGGCTCGCGGAGCACGGCCACCGGCACGGTCTCTGCCGCGAACCAAACTGCAAGCTGGAGCGCGTCGTTGAAGTACATGTACCGCATCGACCAGCCCTGGGTGACCCCGTTCGCGATGAGGAGCTGGTCGAGCATGTACTCGTCGTCGGTCCGGTAAGAGACGCCGATCTTCTGGTTCGTCGTGAGCAGCGCGGCGAGGGTCTCGGCGCCGAACCCGATGTGCGACAGAAGCCCGAGCGGAACGCTGTCGGTCTGCGGAGTGGAGATCGCGGTGCCGGTAATCACGAGGTCGCGGCCGGCCGAGCAGTCGAGGAGCGATCGAGAGACGTCCCCCATGACGGCGTCCAGGTTCCCCGTCAGAAGCGCCGTGCTCCGCTCCTGGTTGTCGGTGATGCCGACGAGCTCGACGGAGATCCCTTCCGCATCGAACAACCCCCATGCCTCCGCGAACGCGACGGGAAGCGCCTCGAACACCGGGGGCAAGCTCAGGCGGAGGGTAGCGGACATCGCGGTTCCCGCGCCCGCGAGGGCACAGAGAACTGCGCACAGGACAACTCGTCGCATCCGAACCATCGGGTCCCCCCTCGTTTCCGTCGCAATCTCCCGGCGATTATAGCGGCCGGTTCCGGTCTCACCAATCGCCTGTGCTCGCCGGCCCCGCCCGCGTTCCTGCGCCGCGGACGATCGGATACCATCACCGCTCTCATGAACCGGATCACACACTGGCTTTGGCGCTACAGGGGGCGCGTCGCGGCGGGATTCCTCTGCCTGACGATCGTCGACGTCGCCACCTTGTTTGTCCCCCTCGTGCTCTCCGACGCCATCGACCGCCTCGGCGCCGGAGAGGGGAACCTGCTCCGAAGCGGCCTTCTCATCCTCGCCATCGCGGTGATCGCGCTCGTGTTCCGCTTCCTGTGGCGATTCTTCCTCATCGGCACGTCCCGCCGGATCGAGCGCGACCTGCGCGCCAGGCTGTACGACCACCTCCTCACGCTCCCTGCGTCGTTCTACAACGAGACCAAGACGGGAGATCTGATGGCACACGCCACAAACGACATCGACGCGGTGACGCGCGCGTGCGGGTTCGGTCTGATCACCGTCCTGGACCCGCTCGTCATGATCCCGATCTCGATTGGCGTCATGCTGTCGATCGACGTGCGGATGACCGCCTACGCCGTGCTTCCTCTCCCCATCTTGACCTTCGTCATGCTGGGATTCGGGCGCGTGATCCACGAGCGGTTCGAATCGGTCCAGGCCGCGTTTTCCGCCGCCATGGAGAAGGTGCGGGAGAACGTGTCGGGGATCCGCGTGCTCAAGGCGTTTGTTCAGGAAGAGGGAACGGAACGGGACTTCGCCCGCACCAACCAGACGCTCGCGAACGAGAACATGGCCCTCGTGCGCGTTCACGGCCTGTTCCATCCGCTGATCGAGCTTCTCTCCGGCGCGACGCTTGCCCTGGCTCTGTGGATCGGAGGCGGCCGCGTGATCCGCGGTGCGGTGTCCCTCGGCAACTTCGTGGCCTTCGCGCAGTACCTCTCCATGCTGATGTGGCCGATGATCGCCCTCGGCGACGCCGTCAACATCTTCCAGCGCGGACGGGCGTCGCTCGGGCGGATCGGCGTCCTCCTCGCAGAGCGGCCCGACATCGTGGAGCCGGAGGCGCCCTGTGCGATGCGCGGAACGAGGATTGAGATCCGCGACCTAACCTTTACCTACTCGTCGACCGACGGGGCGGCGCCCGCCCTCCGCAACATCAACCTCGACCTCGAAGAGGGGACGACCCTCGGGATCGTCGGGATGACGGGATCCGGGAAAAGCACCCTGGCCCATCTGATTCCGCGCGTCTTCGACCCGCCGCCCGGGGCCGTGCGGATCGGCGGGGTCGACGTTCGCAACCTGTCGCTCGCCAGCTTGCGGAGGAGCATCGGGTTCGTGCCGCAGGACGCGTTCCTCTTCTCGGCCACGGTCGGCGAGAACATCGCGTTCGGCCTCCCCGAGGCGTCGCGGGGCGAGATCGAGCGTGCGGCTCAGCTCGCCGGGATCCACGATGAGATCGCGGCGTTCCCGGACGGCTACGAGACGCGCGTCGGCGAGCGCGGCCTCTCCCTCTCCGGAGGGCAGAAGCAGCGCGTCGCCATCGCACGCGCCCTTCTCCTCGAGCCGCGCATCGTGATCTTCGACGATCCTCTCTCCGCCGTGGACGCCGAACGGGAGGAGTTCATCCTCGCCAATCTGCGCGAGTTCTTCCGCGGACGCACGAGCATCCTGATTGCGCACCGCATCTCGGCGGTACGCAACGCAGACCGGATCATTGTTCTTGACGAGGGACGCATCGTCGACTCCGGCCAGCACGAGGAGCTGGCGGCGCGCGAAGGGGTCTACCGTCGAATCTGGACGCTGCAGCAGGCGGAGCGGAGGGCGGTGACAGAATGAGCACGCCGCTCTTCGACGACGAGATCGCAGGGAAGGCGTTCGACGCGCACCTGATGCGTCGGATGCTGCGCTTCCTCACGCCGTACCGCGCGCTGTTCGCCGTCTGCGTCGCGCTCACCGTGGTTCTCGCCGGGATCGAGCTCTCGATCCCCTACCTGACCAAGACGGCCATCGACCGCGACATGACCCTCCCGTACGCGATCGTGACCCTCGAGACCTCGCCCGCGGTCGGCGACCCGATCGCGCTCGGCGAGGGACGCTACCTCATCCGACCGGACGCTGTCGCGGCCGAGGTGCGGGCGGAGTGGGAGGCGGCGGGGGCTCTCGCCAGCGAGCGCTATGCCTTCGAGCCCGAGAGCGACGTCCGCGCGGCCGACGTCGTCGCGCGCAACCCTGACGCCTTCACCGCAGTGCCCGGCGGGGCCATCGCGACGCAAGACGACCTGGCTTCGCTCCCGGCCCGCGACCTCGAGACCCTGCGCGGCGGGGCCCTGGCCGCCGTGGCTCGCCTCGCCGTCCTCTACGCGTTCGCTCTCTTTGTTCGGTTCGCCTTCGCCGTCCTCCAGGTCTACCTCCTCGAGTACACCGGGCAGCGGGTGATGTACGACATGCGGCGCGAGATCTTCCGCCACGTCCTCCGCCTCCCCGTCTCGTTCTTCGACCGTACCCCGGTGGGCCGGCTCGTGACCCGCGCGACGAATGACGTCGCAGCGATCAACGAGCTGTTCACCTCGATGCTCGTGAACCTATTCCGCGACGCCTTCCTCGTCGTCGGCATTCTCGTCGTCGTCTTTCGGCTCGAGTGGCGGCTAGCCCTCGTGGTGACGGCCCTCTTCCCGTTCATCGTCCTCGCCGCATGGCAGTTCCGAAACCGCGCCCGCTCCGCGTACCGCGAGGTCCGCAAGCAGCTCGCGCGGCTGAACGCGTACCTCCAGGAGTCGATCTCCGGGATGCGCATCATCCAGGTGTTCGTGCAGGAGGCCCAGGCGAACCGGAGCTTCCTCGGCATCAACACGGCCAAGTTCAACGCGGACATGCGCCAGATCCTGACGTTTGCCGTGTTCCGGCCGCTGATGAGCTTCCTCAGCTCGTTCGCCATCGCGCTCGTTCTGTGGTACGGCGGACCCGGCGTGGTCCGCGGCGCGATGTCGCTCGGCGCCCTGACGGCGTTCATCCAGTACGTACGGATGTTGTTTGAGCCGGTCCTCAACCTGTCCGAGGGGTACAACGTGCTCCAGGCGGCGATGGCGTCGTCGGAGCGTATCTTCCGCCTGCTCGACGAGCCGGAGGAGGACCGCGGCGGTGGCGGGCGCGTCGAGGAGTTCCGGGGACGGATCGAGTTCCGAAACGTCTGGTTCGCCTACTCCGAGGGCGACTGGATCTTGAAGGATGTCTCGTTCACGGCCGCACCGGGCGAGCGGGTGGCGATCGTCGGGCCGACGGGGGCCGGCAAGACGACGATCATCCGGATCCTGCTCCGCATGTACCCGATCCAGCGAGGCGAGGTTCTCATCGACGGTCGTCCGATCGACAGCTACGACCTCGCTTTGCTGCGGTCGCAGATGGCCGTCGTCCTACAGGATGTGTTCCTATTCGCCGGCGACGTGATGGACAACATCCGTCTCCGCTCCGACATCCCGGAGGAGAGGGCGATCGAGGCGGCCCGCTTCGTAAGCGCCGATTTCGTCGAGGATCTCCCCGACGGCTACTCGACCGAGGTCAAGGAGCGCGGCGCGACCCTTTCGGTCGGCGAGCGCCAACTCCTGTCGTTCGCGCGGGCCGTGGCGTTCGACCCGCGGATTCTCGTCCTCGACGAGGCGACGGCATCGATCGACTCTCACACCGAGCACCTGATCCAGTCGTCGCTGCACAAGATCATGGAGGGGCGCACCTCCATCGTCATCGCCCATCGGCTGTCGACGATCCGCGAGGCGGACAAGATCCTCGTCCTGCACCGAGGCAGCGTAGTCGAGGAGGGAACGCACGAGCGCCTTCTTGCCGCGGGCGGCCTGTACGCGGCGTTATACGAGGTGCAGTTCGCCGACCTCGGAGCGCGGGACAACGTCGCTTGACGCCGGGCTCGGTCGGTTGGATCGCGTCGCGGCTTTCCGTACTCTGGACCCCAGAGGTGAGTCCGCATGGATCTGGAGATCGCTCGTCTCGGCAGCCCGGGGCGTCCCTCGCCGCTCTCGCGGTCGATGGCGCACGCCGATCGCCTCTACCACTTCACCTCGGACGACGAACGAGTCCTCTACCGGGTCGTCACCGGGGGCGCACCGATCGACGCGACGTTCGAGCTGGCCGGACCTCGCGAGCGCATCTACTTCGACCCCAACGACCTGCGGGTCGGCATGGTGACCTGCGGCGGTCTCTGCCCCGGGACGAACAACGTCATCCGCGCGGCGGTCATGGAACTCGTCTACCACTACCATGTGCCGACGATCGTCGGGTTCCGCTACGGGTTCGCGGGACTCGTTCCCGGATCCGAGCACGAGCCGATGGAGCTGTCGCCGGCGATGGTGGACGATATTCACCACCGCGGTGGGTCGATCCTCGGCTCGTCCCGCGGCCCCCAGGACGTGGACGCGATGGTCGACACGCTGGAACGGATGGAGATTGGCCTCTTCCTGGTACTTGGCGGCGACGGGACCATGCGCGGCGCACAGGAGATCTACGAGAAGATCACGCGCCGTGGCCTGCCGATCTCCGTCATCGGCGTGCCGAAGACGATCGACAACGACATCTACCTGGTCGAGAAGACCTTCGGGTTTGAGACCGCGTTCTCCATCGCCATCGAGGCGATCCGCTCCGCTCACACCGAGGCCAAGGGATACCCGAACGGCGTGGGGCTCGTCCGGCTGATGGGCCGCCAGTCGGGGTACATCGCGGCGAGCGCGGCGGTGGCCGAGCCGGACGTCAACCTCGTCCTCGTGCCGGAGGTCCCGTTCACCCTGGACGGAGCGGGCGGACTCCTCGCCTGGGTCGAAGGCCGGCTTGCGGCGCGGCGCCACGCCGTCATCGTCGTCGCCGAGGGGGCGGGCCAGGACATGCTCCACGAGGACACGGAGGCGATCGAGACGGACGCTTCGGGCAACGTCCGGCTGCGCGACATCGGGCAGTTCCTGCGGCGCCGCATCTCGGAGCACCTGGCGGGGAAAGACATCGCGCACTCGCTGAAGTACATCGACCCGAGCTACATGATCCGCAGCGCGCCGCCGAACCCGAACGACTCGATCTTCTGTTCGGTGCTGGCGCGCAACGCCGTGCACGCCGGCATGAGCGGACGAACGGGGATGCTCGTCGGGCTGTGGAACAACCAATTCACCCATGTCCCGATGCGCGAGGTGGTCGGCCGCCGCAACACGATCGACCCGCAGGGCGACCTGTGGTTGGCGGTTCTCGAGTCCACGGGACAGCCGTCGGCGTGGGGTTGATGCCCCGTACGCCCCGACGGGAAGGAGGACAAGAATGAAGACAGTGCGGTGGGTGGTCTTGGCCGTCCTTGTCGCCCTGGTGGTCGCGTTCGTCGCGCAGAACACCGCGCCCGTGGGCGGCCAGTTCCTCGGGTGGCGCTTTTGGATCTCCAACGCTGTCTTGCTCGCGATTCTGTGCGCCGCAGGCGTCGTGATCGGACTCCTTATCCCTCGCCCGCGCAGGCGCGCGCCGAAGGAAGAAGAGGAGTTCGTGCAGCTGCCCACGCCGCCGGCGCAGCCCTAGTTCGCCGGACCTAGACGTCGCACAGCGGCCTTGGTGGGATCACGTCGGCCCACCCCTCTGGACCTCTAGGACCGAGCCGCTGGCGGCGCGCCGGAGGCTCGACAGGATCATCGCGGAGAGCATGAGCGCACATCCGACGAGCAGCCGCGACGTCACGGCTTCTCCCAGAACGGCCCACCCACCGAGGACGGCGAACGCAGCCTCGAGGCTCAACAGAACCCCGGCCCGCGATGGGTCGAGGCGTCGCTGGCCCACGATCTGGAGGGTGTAGGCGACGCCCACGGACAGAAAACCGGCAAAGGCGGTCGACGGCGCCGCGGCGCGAACCGCGGCGAGCGACGTCGTCTCAACGCTGAACGACACGGCGAGGCTGAGCACGCCGCACGCCGTTGATTGAGCCACAGCGATCGCAATCGGGTCGGCCCGCTCGGCCATCCACCCGATCAGGTGAACGTGGACCGCCCAAGAGAGCGCCCCGAGAAGGAGCAGAACGTCGCCCCACGCCATGGGACCCTCGCCGGCGCTGCTCAAGAGGTACAGGCCTCCGGCGGCGAGGATCGTGGAGATCCAGACAGCCGGGCGGACGCGGTGCCGGCGAACGATCCCGAGGAGCGGCACGAGGACGACGTAGAGCCCGGTGATGAATCCCGCCTTGCCGGCCCCCGTAGTCACGAGGCCGACCTGCTGCAGCGTCGCCGCGACGAAGAGAACCGCACCGGTCGCCGCGGCTCCGACGAAGAGGGCGCCGCGGCCGCCCCTCGTTCCCGCGATCGTGGGGGAGCGGCGCGAGCGAAGACCCCACAGCACGGGGAGGAGCGTCACCGCCCCGAGAAGGAACCGCATCCCGTTGAACAGGAACGGGCCGACGTGGGCCATCGCGGCGCGCTGAGCGACGAACGCGAATCCCCAGATCGCCGCCGCGATCGACAGCGCGCCCATGGAACCCAGGTCCCTGCTCCATCTTGCCGTCGGCATCGGAGCGCCGATTCTACCGCGGACGGAACGGCCCCGGCACCCGTGTGTCGCTTGCCCTCCCTGTGCGGGACACGGGACCCATCGATGCCCCGTCGCTCGATGTAGGATAGACGCCACTACGAGCGCCTGCGGGGTGAGTCGCAATGATGAGCTTCGAGTGGATGTCCTTGGCCAAAATGCTAATCGCCGTGGTGCTCGGGGGCCTCGTCGGGTTGGAACGGGAGACGCACGGCAGGCCGGCCGGGCTGCGTACGCACATGCTCGTCTGCCTGGGGGCGACCCTGGCCATGATCGTCACCCAGTCGTTCGGCCCCTCCGTCGATCCGGGACGCGCGCTGGCTGGAATCATGACCGGAATCGGTTTCCTCGGCGCCGGCGCGATCGTGAAGTCGAAGGAGATCGTGCGCGGCCTCACCACGGCCGCCTGCGTGTGGTTCGTCGCTGCGTTGGGCGTGGTCGTCGGACAAGGGCTTTACGTCCTCGGCGTTGGAAGCACGGCCGTCGCCCTCGTCATCCTCACGTTGCTTGCGCGGTTCGCCCACAGGATCCCGACCGTCAACTACCACACGATTCGAGTCCGCGGTGGAACGGTCGACGCCGGCATCGTGGAGGCCCGCTGTCGCGAGGTCTTGGCGGAGAACGATCTACGCGTCCTCGCTACGGCGAGTCGCATCTCGAAGGAGCCCGCGACCGTCCAGCTCACGTTCCGCGTCCGAACCCGCACGTCGCCGGCCGCCGTGGCCGCCTGCCGCGCCCTGTTGGCGCTACCGGACGTCGTCGAGACGCGCTGGGACTGACCTAGCGGCGGGATGGAGGCTGAGTTCGCGGCCGCCGAGGACGCCTGCGCTTCGCGCGCTTCTCGGGCAGGCAGTAGACCCAGTACCGGTTCCCGCCCGGACGTCCTTCGCCTCCCGCCTCGCTCGGCGCGCCGATCCCGTGGATCTCGTGCTCGAACCCCGGGAATCGGTCGTCGAACTCCTCCAGCCCCTGCAGGTAGTCGCAGACGGCCGCGTTGGCTTCCTCGCCGGGCATCAGAACGGGGATTCCCGGCGGATAGGGGACGAGTCCCACGGCGACGACGCGTCCCTCCAGGCGGTCGATCGGGACGCGCTGGACCTGGTTCTTCACGAGCGCTCGGTACGCGTCGCGCGGCGTCGTTCGCTGGATCGGCTGATGGTCTACCGCGCGTAGCGCGCGCTCTTTCTGGCACAGCTCGAGCTCCCGCAGGCACGCGTGCATCTCCTGACACAGGCCGCGCAGGGTCATGGTTGCGCTGTATCGGTCGGGGTAGTACTCGACCAGGGAAGGGATCGCCTCTCCGAGCGGTGCGTTCGTGTCGTAGAGGTGCTTGAACTCGAACAGCGCGCTAACCAACGTGCCCCACTTCCCTTTCGTGATTCCGAGCGAGAACAGGAAGAGCACGGTGTAGTGCCCGGTCTTCTCCGCCACGATCCCCTCGGAGTCGAGGAACGCGCTGACGACCGGGCCGGGGATGAACGCCTGCGCCGGCAGGTCGGGGGCAATCGGCGGAATGGACGGGTCGAGGAGCGAGCCGTTCGGGGCGATCCCCGGGGTGATGAGGGTGACCTTGATCGGGTCGAGCAGGCAGTAGCCGGGCGTCAGACCCTTGAATCCGTGCCACGTCGCGCCCGGCTCGAGGGTCCAGCACTCCGGGTGAGTCGCCAGCGTCTCCGAGTCGGCGTCCTCGAAGCGAACCACGCCGCGTGGGGTTCGCACCTTGTCCGGCTGCCAGACGCGGAACCACCAGTCCCGCTTCTCCCGACGGTCACGCTCGAGACGCGCCATGACCTGACGGAACGCCACCGCCTCGTCGATCGACTCCTGGGTCAGGACCTTGCCCATCCCCCCCGACATCATCGCGGCAGCGATGTCGTTCGAGGCGATGATCGCGTACTGCGGCGAGGTCGAGCTGTGCATCATGTACGCCTCGTTGAACCGGTCGTGCTCCACCGGCGCCCGGCGGCTCGACTTCACGTGGATCATCGACGCCTGCGACAGGGCCGCCAGGAGCTTGTGGGTCGACTGCGTCGAGAAGATCGTCGGCGAGGACTCGTCATCGACGCGGATCGCCATGGCGTACCGGTCCTCGTACATCGGGTTGAACCGCGCGTACGCGTACCACGCCTCGTCGAAGTGGATGCGGCGAGCGCCGCCGTCGATCTGGGCAAGGATCTGGCGCACGTCGTAGCAGAGCCCGTCGTACGTCGAGTTCGTGATCACAAGGAGCTCGGCCTCATTCGGCTTGTGGTTCGCCCCGAGGTGCGGGTTGGTCTGGATCCGCTCGATGACCTCCGGCCACCCGAGGCGGTGCGGCGGGATCGGGCCGATGATCCCGTAGTTGTTGGAGTCCGCGAGGAGGTACGTCGGCAGGCATCCCGTCAGCAGGATGGCCTGCTCCACCGACTTGTGGCAGTTGCGGTCGACCACGACGCTGTCGCCGCCGATCACCGACGCCTGGAACACGATCCGGTTCGATGCCGACGAGCCGCTCGTGACGAAGTATGTCATGTCCGACCCGAACACCACCGCCGCGTTTCGCTCGGCCTTGCCGACCGGGCCCGAGTGCTTGAGAAGCGATCCCATGTCGCTTACCGAGACGGAGAGGTCGGATCGGAACAGCTGCTCGCCGAAGAAACGCACGAACTCCTGGCCGACGGCCGACTTCAGGTAGGCGGTTCCGCCGCAGTGGCCGGGCGTGTGCCACGAGTACTCGTACTCCTCCGCGAAGCGGACCATCGCCCCGAAGAACGGGGGTAGGAGGATGTTGGCGTACTTCTCGATCGCGCTCGTGACGCGGCCGGCGACGAACGCCGCGGGGTCCTCCAGCTTCCAGATGTACTCGTCGATCTGTTCGACGACGAGCAGGTCGATGTCGCGAACTTCGGTGCGGTCAGCGAGGAGGAACACCGGCAAGTACTCGCCGTGGCTCCGCGCGGCGCGGATCAGCTGGCGGACCTCTTCCGGCCCGTTCGGATCCCAGGCAACCAACAGGCATCCGAGGTTCGGGTTCGCTTCGATCAGCGCCTTCCCGTCTTCGACGTCGTGCGTGGCGTGGGTCGGGTACCCGAGCTGCTGAAGCTCGTCCGCGATCGCGCGGATGCGTTGGCTGGCGAACGAGTCCTCGTCCCACGTCGGATCGACGATCACGACAGGGTACTTGGCGCGCGTGTACATGAAGCGCTAGATCACCTCCGAACGCGGACGTCCGCGACGACGCAGGAGCGCCGCGCGCGATGCCGTCCACGGTCGTACGTTGGAAAAGGCGGGAAGCCCCGCCTCAATACGATGGAAGGGGAATCGATCTCCGTGCGAACTTCCGTCTTCGTGCGTCGTGGGTCACATCCCCCGTCGGCGTTCTGCGGCCCGGCCGCTCGTTCGCCGCCTCACCCGGAAGAGGCCGTCATTGTAGGACCGACCGACAGCCGCCGTCAATGCTTCCGCCGCGGAGCGAAACGGACACCCGACAGCGCCCGGAGCAGGCCATTCGCACCCTGA
>CAZWQN010000031.1:0-13356 GCA_964635895.1 uncultured Thermotogae bacterium
TCTGCCACAAGCCTGCTTCCCCCGACCCACAACCTGGGGGTATCTTCTCCAGGCCACGGGCGGAAACGTCCAAGCGCTGCAGGAGGTGGCCCACGTGCTGGCACTGCGGGTTGGCCATAGGGTGACGCCCATCGTGATGCTGGTTGTTCTTGCCTTTGCGGCGCTTGGCGTCGCGTCCGCCGGGGAAGCGCGGGAAATCGCTCCCGCGGGTGCGGTTGCTCTCGCGATCGAGAACGACTCCGGGCTTCGCCAGGCGAGGCTCGGCCTCAGTCTCGCCGTTCTGGCGCTGCGAGCGGCCGAGTACTCCACGTGCTTTCCGACCGTCGGGCTTGCCGTCGAGCTTCCCCAGCTCACGGCGGCCGGCTTGGGTTCGGACATCGGCGGTTCGCTCTTCGCCTCTCTCCCTCTTCCCTTGGGAGACGGAACCCTCATGGGTGGAGTCGGATTCCGCTACGATACCGAGACCTCCGCGCTCGCGGCGCCGACGTGGCAGGTCTCGCTCGCCGACGTGTTCAACTTCGCCCGACCCGACGGGACGGCGCAGGCCCTCGAAGTCCGCCGACGCGCCGTGGACAGCGCCGAGCGTTCCTATCAAGCGGCGGCGAATGCCCTCGTCGTCTCGACGCTCCGGGCCTACGGGAACCTCCTCGCCGAGGTCCGGCAGGCCGACCGGGATCGCCAGGGCGTCGACCGCTTGACGGCGGGTCTCAAGAAGATCGAAGAGCTCGCGGCCCAGGGGTACAAGGGTGATCAGGACGTGAATGAGGCGCGTCTTCTCCTGCTCGAGGCCCAAGTCCGAGCCGAAGAGAACGCCGACGCCTACGCCTCCGATCTCGAGGCGTTCTGCCGAGAGACCCTCGGCATCGACGAACCGTGCCGGCTGTCATCGCTTGACCTGACGACGACCGACCTCGTCGCGGCCGCACGAGGACTCCTGGAAGCGGAGATCCCGGCCGGCGCCATCTCCGGGACATCGGCCGTCATCGCGGCAGAGCACGGCGCGGCCGACGCCGAGGACGCCCTCCGGGAGGCGCGCGCCGACGTCCTCCCCTCGCTCTCGATCGAAGCGAAGATCGACCCCGAGGAGTGGAGTCTGGGCATCGCGGTGTCCCTCGACCTCCTCGCTCCGGACCGGAAGACGAACGTGGACATCGCCGAGACGGAACTTGAGTTGGCGAAGGAGAAGCTCGACTCGGCGCGCCGGGCGGCGCGCAATGAGATCCTCAACCTCAAGTCGGCCCTCCTTTCGGCCGTGCGGACCGCGGAGAGCCTCACCCTGGAGACGGACAAGTGGCGGCTCGAGGAGCAGGTCCTCACCGCGAAACGCGACGCCGGAAGCCTCTCCGACAGCGATTGGGCGGAGTTCCTCGAAGAGAAGGACGCCTTCGAGATCGACGCCGCGGGCCGTTCGACGTCGCTCCTCGTCGCGTACCTCACCTACCGAAACGCCTTGGGAATGGAACTCAACTGGGAGGAATGGCTGTGAAGATCAAGCGAAAGACGTGGCGGATCCTCGCCGTGGCCGTCGTGGTTGTTGCGGTGGGACTTGCCCTCGGCCTCACGCTCGGACGCTCGCGGAGAACCGCGGACGCGGGAACGTCGCGGACCACGGTCGTGGTGGAACGGGGCGACATCACGAACACCCTCGTCGCGTACGGAACCGTGGAGCCGAAACAGGAGTACACGTTCGCCTTCGACGGGGATCGAGTCGAGTCGACGCAGGTCCGCGTCGGGGAGCGCGTCACGAAGGGCCAGACGCTCGTCGTGCTCGACGCCGCCGAACAGCAACTGGCGCTCCTCAGAGCCGAGCGCGCGCTGGCCGAGGCGAAGGCCGGCGGCGTGCCCGCGAACGTGAGAGAAGCGGAGCTGGTCTACGGAATCGCCCGCGCCAACTACGACGACGCGACCCTCAAGGCGCCGTTCGCCGGCGTGGTGACGGAGATCGACCAGGCCGCCGGGTCGTCCGAGAACTGGAGCCTCGTCTTGATCGACACAAGCGAGCTGTACATTGAGGCCGAGATCGACCAGTTGGACGCTCCCGCCGTCGCCGTGGGACAGAGCGCGACCGCCGTGATCGAGGCGCTCCCGGACAGGACGTGGAATGTCCAGATC
Source organism: uncultured Thermotogae bacterium (assembly GCA_964635895.1). Lineage (GTDB taxonomy): Bacteria > Bipolaricaulota > Bipolaricaulia > UBA7950 > UBA9294 > JAPLGD01. The sequence goes on from CAZWQN010000031.1 coordinate 2,113, forward strand.
GTCGAGGTGGGCGGCATGGCCGAGACCTCGGGGAACAGCACCATCGTCATCGCCAAGGCGAACCTCCCGAACGCCGACTCCTCCATTCTCGTGGGGTACACCGTCGAGATGGAGATCACGACGGCCTCCGCAACGGACGTCCTTCTCGTCCCCATCTCGTGTCTCGTGGAGACCCCGAAGGGGTGGACCGTGATGAAGGTTGTGGACGGCAAGCCGTCACCCCAGGCCGTCACGATCGGGACGAAGTCGGATACGCACGCCGAGATCCAGACAGGATTGACCGAAGGGGACCTCGTCCTGAATCCGACGGGCTCCGCCGAGGGCGTAACCCGATCGGGTGCGCGACCGCAGGGCGACCAGTTTCCTGCAGGCGGAGTCATGATCTTCGGCGGTCCCGGGATGCCGTAGCCACTATGATCGAACTCAGGAATGTCACCAAGGACTACCCGATGGGGGAGCTCGTGTACCACGCGCTCCGCGGGATCAGCGTCTCCGTCCGGGAGCACGAGTTCGCAGCGATCACCGGCCCGTCGGGCTCGGGCAAGTCGACGCTGCTCCACATCCTCGGCGCCCTCCATCGGCCCACCTCGGGCGAGGCGGTGTTCGACGGCGACAACCTTGCCACGATGTCGCGCGAGGCGCTCGCGAAGATCCGGAACGAGAAGATCGGGTTCATCTTCCAGCAGTTCTTTCTGCTTCCCCGGGCGACCGCGCTGGCGAATGTCGAGCTTCCTCTGGCCTACGCCGGCGTGCCGCGGAAGAAGCGGACGGAGATCGCGAAGGCGTGCCTCGATCGCGTGGGGCTGGCGGACCACGCTCACCACCGGCCGACCCAACTCTCGGGCGGGCAGTCGCAACGGGTGGCGATCGCCCGCGGCCTCGCGAACTCGCCTCGACTGATCCTGGGAGACGAGCCGACGGGGAACCTCGACAGCCACACGACGCAAGAGATCATGGCCCTTTTCCACTCGCTCCACGCCGAAGGAAGAACGGTCGTCTTGGTCACGCACGAGCAGGAGATCGCGCAGGTCACGAAGCGCGAGATCGTCCTGAGGGACGGGCTGATCGCGGAGGACACCACCAATGGCACTTCATGAGATGCTGCGAACGGCCGTCACGGCGCTCCGCGCTCACAAGATGCGGACGACGCTCTCCGTCCTGGGCATCGTCATCGGGGTCGCCGCCATTGTCGCGATCATCGCCATCGTCAACGGCGCGACGGCTCAGATGAAGGAACGGATCTCGGGGCTCGGGATGCGAACGATCACCGTCACGATCCTCCCGAATGCCGTGTCCGGCGCCTCGTCCGCGCGGGCGCTGACCGAGGAGCTGACGACGAAGCTCTCCGCCGCGCCGTCTGTCTCCCAGGTGGTTCCGACGTCCAGCTCGAGAGCCCCGGCCGTCATCGACGGCGAGACGTACGACGCCTCGATCATGGGCGTCGTGCCGGAGTACGCAGAGCTGTTCGACGGCTTCTACCCAACGAGCGGCCGATTCATCCATTCGATCGACGAGCAGCGGAAGGTCGTGGTCCTCGGCGCGGGATTCGCCGAGGACTACTTCGCGGGGACCGACCCGGTCGGCGGGCGGCTGACGCTCGAGATCCAGAACCAGAGGGTGGCTTTCACCATCGTCGGCGTCATGTGCGCTCGCGGAACCGTCGGGTATCAGAACCTTGACGACACGATCTACGTTCCGCTGTCGACGCTCCAGCTCTTGTCGGGATCGCGGCAATTCACGTCGTACATCGCCCAGGCCGCAGACGAAACCGCCGTCGACACGGCGGCGGCCGGGATCGAGGCGATCCTCGACGAGGTCGTCGCGACGTCGGCCACGGCGCAGGGGAATGCCCGATTCGGTGCGCGAACCCCCTACCGCGTGACCGTCCAGCAGGAAGCCATCGAGACGTACGAGGAGACCGTGGGGACCATGACGCTCATCATGGGGGGGGTTGGCGCGATCTCCCTCCTGGTCGGCGGGATCGGAATCATGAACATCATGCTCGTCTCCGTGACCGAGCGGACCCGCGAGATCGGCATCCGGCTCGCGATCGGGGCGCGCCCCCGCGACATCCGGACGCAGTTCCTGGTCGAGGCCGTCCTGACGAGCCTGATCGGCGGAGTGATCGGTCTCGGCGCGGGTTGGCTGTGCGCCTGGCTCGGCTCCCTGTTCGGCGACTGGCCGTTCGTGATGTCGGTCTACCCGGCGCTTCTGGCGTGTGGCTTCTCCCTCTTGATTGGGGTCACGTTCGGCCTCTACCCGGCTGTGCGGGCGGCGCGGCTCGACCCGGTGGAGGCATTGCGGTACGAGTAGCCGTCGGGCAGCAGAGCGCGAAGAAGAGAGACCCGAGGAGCGCTGTGTCAGTTCGTTCGGCCGGGAACGTCGGCGGGAGCGTCGAACAGGTGGCGGAACAAGTACTGCTGGAGCTCCGCCAGCCGCTCAAGTGCGGACGCGATCCGAATGCGGTGCTCGATCGGGAATGCCGAAGCCCGTTTGCTGCGGATGAGTTCCGTTCGAATCGTCGGCGATGGATCGTTGGCCCGCTGGTCGATGTCGAGGGACACGTAGCTAAGGGCCTCCCGCGCCTTGAAGATCTCGATGATCCCGTCCTCGGAGATGTTGACGGCGTCGGCCAGCTCGGAGAGCGTGGGGAGCCTTCCCGTCTCCCGCAGCAGTCGGGCCTCGGCGCTCTCGATCTGCCGGTTCAGGTCGTTCATCCATGGGGGCACCTGGAGAGGCTGTTCCCGGTCCCGGATGTGCTGTCGGATCTCCCCTCGGATCAGGTTTCCGGCGTACTCCCGGAACGGTCGGCCCCGCGCCAGCTCGAAGTTGCAGACTGCGTTGAGAAGGCCCAGATACCCAGGGCGGAACAGCTCGTCGGCCGCGTAGCCGCTGTGGGCGAAGGACTCCTCGATGATCTCGTGGATCCACGGCGTCGCCCGACGGAGAACCTCCTCCCGGGCGCCCGCCTCTGTGTCCCCACGCCGCAGGAGCTCCGTCAGATCGTCGTTCGCGTCTTGCTGCGCTCGACCTCGCCGCTCGTTCGTCGCCATGATCAGAACGCGAAGCGGAAGCCGAATGTCACAAGTTGGATCCCGGTGAAGTCGAACTCCGTGTGCGTGGATAGGACAACGCCCGAGAAAGTGACCTGCGCGCAGACCGACTGCCCCGCGAACCCTCCCGCGTTGAAGGTCGTCAGGCTGGCGAACGCGACAGGTCCGATGACGGCCTCGATGGCGATCCGTTCCTCGCTGAACAGGAACGAGTCGTCGAACGTCGTCGCGCTCGTGACGAGCACGCCGCACACCGTGAACGACACGCCGAAACGCTGTCCGGCAAAAGCAATCGGAATCAACGTGGGCACGACGGGGGCCGCGAAGGTCGTCGACGACGTGAAGCGCACCGACTCAATCCTGAGATCCAGAATCAGCCCTGCCCCAACCACGCCAAACGTGCCGTCGAGGGTCATCGTCGTCAGGAAGCCCAGCGAGGGACCGTCGAGCCGATACCCGAGCTCGAACAGCATCGTGGCGAGCCCGTAGGCGTCGAACCACGTCGTGGCGCTCGCCATCATCCCCTGGAAGTCGACCTCGAGTCGTACCAGTTCCTCCTCGAAGTAGAAGCCGTCGATGATCGTCACGTCGAGGTCCGCTTCCTCCGCGCACAGCGTGTCGAGATGCTCGAACAAGCACAACAGCTGGTACGTGAACGGAGCTTCGATGCCCCCGAGGAGGTTCACGAGGTCTACGGCCCCGAACCCCGTCAGACTCGTGATGGAGAACCCACAGGCGATGCTGCTCGCCAGCTTGAACACCGTCCCCATGCTGTACGACGGCGTTTGGGGCCCGCCGATGTCGGCGAGAATCCAGTGCATGCCGATGTCCAGGCCGACGATGGAAAGGTCGAACGACAGGTCGTTCCACGCGAAATACGGCTCGAAGCGGATCTCCTCGGCCATCCGAACCGCCCCGAGGTCGACGCCCAACGCCAGCCATTCCGAGGCGAACCCCGCCAGGTTGAGCTGGGTCTCCGACACCAGGGTGATCCCGGTGATGGCGAACCCGAGCGTGAGATCCGAGGTGATGTCGTAGGACGCCGGGGGCACCGGAGCGTACGTGACCTCCAACCCGATGTCGGCAGAGAAGCCGAGGTCCCCCGCCGCCGCCACCCCACTGACGGCGAAGAGCAGGGCGATCAGTGCCGCCCACTGCGCGTGCATCCGATGCATGAGTGTCCTCCTCCCAAGACGCACGGTCCTGGCTCGCTCCCCAAGCGTAGGAAGCCGAGAGGAGGCTCGGGCGGAAATGCGACAGAGGCCCGGCGTGGATTCGTCACCGCGCGCAGGGACACCTGTACCGTAGGTCGGCGCCAGGAAGCGGATTCGCTACTTGCGAATCTCCATCTTCGAGAGCACGAGACCGGTCAGGAGCTTGGGGTAGAAGTCCGTCGACTTCTGAGGCATCTTCTCGCCGTGGTCTGCAACTCGAACCACCTCGTCGGCCGACGTCCCGTTCAGCACGAAGAACACTTGCTCCGCGCCGGACTCCACCCCGTTTCGCCCCTTCTCCAGGGTGACGGAGTACGTGATGTTGGTCTGCTCCTCGAGGGCCTGCGCGTCGATGCCGAGCAGCGCCTCGAGGACGGCCGCGTGAAGGATTGAGACGTCGAGTCTGCGGTAGTCCTTCGACCACGAGCCTCCGATCAGCTCGTCCACGGTCCCTTCGTCGCGCAGCCGCAGGGTGGCCGCCGCGCCACGGGCGTAGAAGCCGAAGGTGTGTCGCGCCGCCCCCGCGGCCGCGGCCTGGACCATGTCCTCGAAGCTCTGCCGGCGAGTGACCTCGAACCGCTCCCCCGCCCGCTCCAGGAATGCTCCCGGATCGAATCCCGCGACGCCGTGCACCATCCGATGGATCGGGCGGATCGACATCCCCGGCTCCGCGACGTTGAACAGCGTCATCAGTCGGGTGTCGAACGACTCCGTGGCAGCAGGCGTCCATCCTCGCTCGCGGCACTCCCGCATGAAGTTCACCGACGTCTCATACCGATGGTGCCCGTCAGCGATGTAGAGGTCCTTGTCGCGCAGGGCGGCCTGGACCGCGGCGAGGGTTCGCGGGTCGGAAACCCTCCAGACGCGGTGCGGGTTCCGATCTGCATCCTGTGCCACCATGTCCGGCTTTCGGCCGTCGACGGCTTCGGCGAGGGCTCGGTCCGCGACGCGTCGGGGGTCGTTGTAGAGCATGAACACGTGCTCGAAGTTCGCCTCCGAGGCGCGCATCAGCCGAAGCCGGTCTTCCTTAGGCCCTTTCAGCGTGCGTTCGTGGGCGTGAACCTTCTGCGGCTCGAGCTTGGCGAGAGCCATCACGCCTTTCCGCACGAGACGCTCGCCGCCGAACGTGTACTCCTGGTGGTACATGTAGAGCGACGGGTCGGGGTCGCGGACGAACACGCCCGAGGCGAGCCACTCCTGGAACGTGCGCGCCGCGCGCGTGTAGACGTTGTTCCGCTCGTCGTCCCCTGGCTCTGCACGTCCCTTGATGATCCGGACCATGTTCAACGGACTCCGCGCGTAGAGCGTCGCCTGGACGTCCTCCGGCACGCGGTCGTACGGGGGCGTGACGACGTCGGTCAAGGAACCGACCTTCGTCACATCGTATCGGATGCCGCGGAATGCGTGGATCTCCGCCATCGCCTCTCCTTAGCGGGTGCGCGCGAACTCAATCACGATCCGCGCCGCTTCGTCCCCGACGCGCGCCTGCGCCTCATCCGTGGCGGCGCCGATGTGCGGCGTGAGCGAAACCGTATCCAATGCGAACAGTGGGTGGTCCACCGGCGGCGGCTCCTCGCCGAACACGTCGAGCGCCACTCCGGCGACCTTCCCAGCCCGCATCGCCTCGACGAGCGCCGCCTCGTCGACCACGCCTCCACGGGCGCAGTTCACGATCCGGACCCCGTCCTTCATCCGTTCGATCTCCTTCGCTCCGATCACCGCGCCCACGCTCGGATCGAATGGAATGTGGAGCGAGATGAAGTCCGAGGTCGCGAGAAGCTCGTCCAACGTCGCCATCCGAGCGATCTTCGGGACCGGGCTCACCTTGAGGTACGCGTCGTAGCACACCACCGTCATCCCCAACGCGTTCGCCTTCGCCGCCAGGAGCTGCCCGATCCGACCGATCCCAATGATCCCAAGGCTCTTCCCCTCGATCTCGATCCCCGACAGCTGCTTCTTCTCCCACTTCCCTGCCTTCATGGAAGCGGTCGCCCGACCGATGTGGCGCGCCAGGGAGAGGATGTGACCCAGCGCCAGCTCGGCGACGGAGTTCGAGCTCGCCGCCGGCGTGTTTCGGACGGCGATCCCCTTCTTCGCCGCGTACTCTGCGTCGACGTTGTCCAGCCCGACGCCGGCTCGGACGATCAGCTTCAGGTTCTTGGCGGCATCGATGACCGGAGCCCGAACCTTGGTCGCGCTCCGCACCGCGATCGCATCGTAGGCCGCGATCTCGACCTTCAACTGGTCCGGGGAGAGATCCGTCTTCTCGTCGACGACGAGGCCCGCCGCCCGCATCGCCGCGACGGCCGATGCGTCCAATGGATCCGAGACCAACACCCTGAATGCCATGTGCACCTCCCGCTCTCAGAACCCGAGAATCTCGTCGATCGCCCCGAGGAGCCCCAAGATCTCGTCCACCTGCACGTCGCCCATGTGGGCGATGCGGAACGTCTTGCCCTTGAGATCTCCGTACCCGTTCTCGATCCGCGCGTTGTACTCGCCGGCCAGCGTCTTGATCATCGCGGAGGCGTCGATCTCGCGCGTGTTCTTCACACACGTGAGCGTCTGCGACCAGTACCCTTCCTCCGGGAAGATGTCGAAGTGCTTCTTCGCCCAGGCCTGAACGACGCGCGCCATCTTGGCGTGACGAGCAAACCGCTTCTCCATCCCCTCGGCAAGCATGGCGGTGAGTTGGGCGTTCAACGCGAAGAGCTGCGGGATGGCCGGCGTGGCCGGGGTCTGGTTCTTCTGATGGAACTTGTACATGTCCGTCAGGTTGAAGTAGTAGCTGCGCGCAGGGACGGTCTTGGCGCGCTCCAAGGCCCGCTCGCTGACTGCGGCCACAGCGAGTCCGGCCGGAAGAGCGAACGCCTTCTGGGTGCCGGCCAGCACGTAGTCCACACCCCACGCGTCGGTCTCGATCTTCGCTCCCGCCATGCCGCTCACAGCGTCCACCAGGAGGAAGACGTCGCGATGCTGTCGCACAACCTCGGCGATCGCCTCGAGCGGGTTCATCATCCCTGTCGAGGTCTCGTTGAACACCAGCGTCACGGCGTCGTACTTCCCGGTGGCGAGCTGCTCGTCGACCATCGCCGGCTTGATGGCCGTGTCCCAGGGGATCGCGAACTCATCGCACGGAACCCCGTTCCCCTTGGTAATTTCGTGCCAGCGGTGCGAGAACGCCCCGTTCACCAGGTTCAGGCACCGTTTCGCGACCAGGTTCGTGACCCCGGCCTCCATCGCCCCCGTGGAGGATGACGTGAACAGGAGCACCGGGTTCTTCGTGTACAGCACCTGCTGGAGCATCGGCTGGATCGCCGCGTACAGCTCGGAAAACTCCGGCGATCGATGGTGGATCTGCGGTGTCGCCAACTCCTTCAGGATCTCCGGACGCACCTGGGTGGGTCCTGGCGTGAACAGACGCTTGAACATCTTCGCCTCCTGCGCTCGGTGTTTGGACGGCGAGCCGAGGATACCCTTGTCCACGAGAGCCCGCAACAGGCGCCATCTCCCTCCGCCTCCCGCCGACCTGCCTTGGCGTTTCTCCTCGCCCCGACTAGAATCGACGCGAAGCGCGAAGGAGGCAACATGAGTCCGGTCTTGATCGGCATCCTGGCTGCGGCCGTCTTGGTCGTGTTGTGGGCCGTCAGCATCTACAACCGACTCGTTCGCCTGCGGGTTCAAGGCGAGGAGTCGTGGCGCGACATCGATACCCAGTTGAAGCGCCGCTGGGACCTCATCCCGAACCTGGTGGAGACGGTCAAGGGATACGCGACCCACGAGAAAGAGGTGTTCCAGCGAGTCACCGAGGCCCGTGCCCACGCGCAGGCGGCGACGGGGCCGAAGGAGCAAGCCGTTGCAGAGACCGCGCTACGGAACGCGATGGTAAACTTGTTCGCGGTCGCCGAGGCGTACCCGCAGCTCAAGGCCAACGAGAACTTCCTGCAACTCCAGGGGTCGCTCGAAGAGGTGGAGGACGCCGTCCAGAAGTCGCGGCGCTACTACAACGCCGTCGTGCGCGACTACAACACCGCCCTTCAGGTCTTCCCCGGAAGCCTCGTGGCGAGCCTGTTCGGGTTCAAGCCGCGCGAGTTCTACATGCTCGAGGACGAAGCGCAGCGCGAGGCCCCAAAGGTCAAGTTCTGATGCGTTCCGCCCTCGCGGCCCTGGCTCTCGCCGTCACGCTCGGCGTTTCCGTCGGCGCGACGCTCTACATCCAGAGCTTCGATGCCGTGCTCGACCTCACGTCAGCCGGCGACCTCAGGGTGGTTGAGACCCTCACCGTGGTCTTCGTTACCCCGCACCACGGAATCGAGCGGTACATCACCGTCTCGGGCAGGACGCCACTTGGAAGGCGCGTGACCATCGACCTCCGAGTCGGCGAGGTCACCATGGACGGAACGAGCGTCCCCGTAAAGTCCCGCCGCTCGGGCGACCACCAGTACCTTCGGATCGGCGATCCCGATCGCACGATCACCGGAACCCACATCTACCGCATCGCGTACACCGCCGGCCGGGCTCTCGTCTTTCACGACGACTACCTGCAGCTCTACTGGAACGTCACGGGAGTCGACTGGGAGATCCCGATCCGCGGAGCCAAGGCGATCCTCTCGCTGCCCGCCGGCACGCCCCTCGAGAACGTCAGCACGACGAGCTACGCAGGGCCGGAGGGAAGCGCGGGACTCGGGCAGCCGGTCACGGTCGACGCCGCGGGGCGGCTTGTCTTCGCGGCCGGAACCCTCAACCCTGGATCCGGGTTGACGATCGACGTCTCCATTCCGCGCGCTCTCCTTCCCATCACTCCCCCGACGTTCGCCGAGAAGCTCGGCCGCTTCCTGTGGGACAACAAGCTCGCCGCGCTTCCGATGGCGACCTTGGTGTTCATGATCGTCCTCTGGTACCGCGTCGGGAAGGACCCCCGGAAGGGCGTGATCGCACCGGCCTTCGAGCCTTCCTCCGGTCTCGGTCCGGGAGCCGCCGGGGTTCTCGTCGACGATCGAATGGACCTGCGCGACGTTTCCGCGATGGTGATCGGACTCGCGGTCGGCGGGTACCTTACGATCCGCGAAGACACGCCGGAAGGCGACTCGATCGTCGACAAGGCCCGCGCATGGATCGGGGGATCGACGTCCCACTACGCGTTCGTGCGCGGACGCCGTTCGCCCGACGATCTCCGTCCGGCGGAGCGCGCGCTGTTCGACGCGATCTTCCCGGACGCGGAGGCGAAGGAAACGTCACTCGATGCGCTCGAGAACCGGTTCTACAAGCACTTGCCGACCATCCGCCTCCGGCTGTTCGACGAACTCATCGCGAAGAAGCTGTACACCCGGAACCCCGAGCGAACGCGCGCGTCCTATGCCGGTTGGGCAGGAGCCCTCGTCGCCGCTGGCGCCGGCCTCGGAGTCTGGCTCCAGTCTCTCTACGTCGGCGTGGCCGTCGCCCTGTCGGGGCTCGTCGTGCTGTGCTTCGCCCCCATCATGCCCCGCAAGACGACGCAAGGGGCGGCCGCCCTCGCCGAAGTCCTCGGCCTGGCGGAGTACATCCAACGCGCTGAGGTCGATCGGATCGAGTTCACCGACGCGCCAGCCAAGAGCCCGGAGCGGTTCGAGAAACTCCTGCCGTACGCCGTGGCCCTCGGGCTCACCACGATCTGGGTTCGCCAGTTCGAGGGTCTCCTCCGCGTGCCGCCGCAGTGGTACTCCGGAGGCGCGACGTTCAACGCCCACCTCTTCGGCCTCTCGCTCGGCCGGCTGACAACCGGGATGCAGAGCACGTTCGTGTCGATGCCACGGACGGCGGCAAGCTCCGGCCGATCGGCGTGGAGCGGACGATCGACGTTCGGAGGCGGCTTCTCCGGCGGGGGGTTCGGCGGAGGCGGCGGACGCGGCTGGTAGTCGCCGGACGTTCACACAACATTCACACCCACCCTGTACGATGCGCCCATTGAAAGGGGACGGACCTACCGCATGAAGCCACGCTCAATCCTGATCGCCGCGCTGCTCATCGTCTCGCTCTGTCTCGAGGTCGCCGTCGCGTACGACCTACCGCCGGGCGTCGTCTCTTGGAGCCCGGACCGCCCGCTCTCGTGGACGGACTTCCGCGGCGCGCCGCCTTCGAATGTGTCCGACCTGACCGACGCCGCGGCGATCCATATGAGCATCTGTTGGCCGTACACCTATACCTATCAAACCGGCGCCGCCGACGAGCTTGTGACGTTCGAGTCCGTCTGCGTCATCAACTTCATGGATCCATCCAGGTCGTGGGCCTACGGACCCAGGATGAAACCCGAAACGCTGCGGCACGAGCAGACGCACTTCAACCTCAACGAGGTGTACCGCCGCAAGGTGGAGATCGCCTTGTCCCGGCTGCAGCCCGTCCCAGCGATGACCCGAAGCGCCCTGCGCCAGTTCTTGGGCCGCGTGGCGGACCCGATTCTCGACCGCATGGTCGACGCTCAGAGCCAGTACGATCGGGAGACGGACCACGGCAACAACGCCGCCGCGCAGGTGGAGTGGGACCGCAAAGTGCTCGGGTGGTTGCAGCAGCCGTCGCTCGCGCCGTAGCGGGGCTGCCGACGCCGCCGGACAAGGCGGCCGGCAGCCGCGGAGACAGGTCCTCGCCGCGAATCGGCCGCCGCCTCACGGCGAGCGAGACATGGATGGACCCTCAGAAGACCATGCGTAGATCGGCGTCCTTTGCCATCCTACGGGTCGCGCTTGCCGTGGCCCTCGCGGGCTAGTGCATCGGCCCCGTCCGCACCTAGCAGACGCCACCGACGTCCGGCCGCGGCGGCCTGGCCGAACGCGACGCCGCCGTCGCCGCACGGAACCCACTCGTTCGTTACGAGCGTGAACCCCGCGGCTTCCACCGCGCGGCGGACCGCGCTCGCGACCGCGTCGTTCACGGCCACGCCCCCCGACAGGCAGACCGTCTTGATCCCGCGTTCGCTCGCGACGTCGATCGCCGCCGCGGCGGCG
>CAZWQN010000032.1:0-11908 GCA_964635895.1 uncultured Thermotogae bacterium
GACGCGCGGATCCTCGACTCGTTCGGGCAGAGCTACTTCAAGGGAACCTCGCCGATCGTGCAGAACGTCGCGTTCCTGTGGGTTCCGCAGGGGCTCGAGTGGACCGAGACCTCGTCAGAGGCCGGTCGCCTGTTGTACCTCGAGGGGGAGACGCATCTGCTCTACCGGATCGAGATCACGCTTGCCTACGACATCATGTCGACCACGCAGCTGTCGATCGAAGAGGAGCCGGTCGAGATCACGTCGGAGATCTTCCCTGTGGCCGACATCGCCTTGTACGGCGAGCGCCTGTTCGCGATCGACGTGGACCGGCACCGGATCGTCGAGATCGACCCCGCGACCGGCGAGCTCGTGGGGACGCCGATCTACGGATTCCCCGGCTCGGCGCCGACGGGGCTCGAGATCCAGTTCTGAGCGCGAATCGACGCACGAGGGCTTTCGTCCTGCGGGCAGCTATGTTGACTGCCGGCCTGCCGACGAATCCGTGAATCGGATCTCGAGGCAGTCGGCGAGCGGCTCGTAGCCCATACGGTGGTAGATCCGATTCGACGTCGGATTCGCGACGTCGGTGAACAGGGTGCAGAACGACTTCCCCGAGTCGAGGAGCCGCTGGCTGAGGGAGGCGACGCACGCCGAGGCGTAGCCGCGCCGTCGCTTGTCGGGGGGAGTGTAGACGAGGCTGATGGAGCCGCCGTGCGGCGTGGAACGGGTCGCCGCGGCCATCGACACGGGCTTGCCGTCGTCCCAGACGAGGAGCGCGCCGGCCGCGACGCAACGGGCGACCAGTGCGGCGGCGTCGCCCGCCGGCGAGCCGGGAATCGCTTCCACGCTGAACGCGTCAACCCACGCCGAGAGCAAGCGCGCGTCGGCCGCCTCCGCCGGCCTTGCTCTCCCGGGGACAGCTACGGGCTGAGCCACGGCGGTGAGGCGATAGAGCCGCTGACGCATGGCCACCTCGTGCCCAACACCCCGAGCCGCCGACCACCACTCGGCGAAGTCGAGGGCGACGTCTTGCTCCGCGTTCACCCCCGGCAGAGCCGCGCCGACAGCGGCGAGGTGCGCGGCGATCGGCTCCCAATCAGGTCGGGTCGCCCGACTGAGAAGGAGGTTGTACGGCGGCGTGCGCACTGCGGCGGCCGTCACCGCGCCTCCCGCGACAACGCAGGCAAGAAACGGAGGTTCGGGCCCGTACCGCCGGCCGTCGCGCACGGCGGCAGCCACGCCGAGGAGGAGTGCGTTCTCCGCCTCCCGCGCAAGAAGCCGCGGCCCGGCGACGTCGAGGAACGCCGCCGCATCCTTGAACAGCCAGAGGGTCACGACTGGGTCCCCTCGAGAAGGTCGATGTAGGCTCCGGCGACGCGATCCTCGGGCGGAACACCAAGCCGCTTGAGGAGATCGTTCGCGACCGCCTCACCTTCCTCGCCTGTCTCGCCGTCCTCCAAGAGGACCTCCAGCTCGAGGAATGCGCCCAACCCCTCGACCTCGTCGAGGTGGACGCGCGTACGACCGATCTGGTACAGGATTCGACGCTTGCGGACCACGGCGCGCACTCCGCACGCGCGGGCAAGGAGGTCGCGGAGGGACGCCGGATCCTGGGTGCGGTGGATGTCGTACTCGGACATCTTCGGCCCCGCTGCGTCGTCTCGGCGGTAGAAGATCAGCTCGCCCGGCCTGTTCGGGACGACGCGGAGCTTCAGCCGGCCAGCGGGAGCGTGGAAGAACGTGTCTTCCTGGTCCAGAAGCTCTTTGGGGCCGTCCGACAGGCGGGCCGCACGCTCCTCGACCGCCTTAGGATCCCGAAGCCGCGCCTTGATCTCCACGTTTCGAGGCACCCTGCCTCCTCTCGGGGACGGCGGCGGGCAGCGCCGCGCCCATCACTCCGTAGCTAGCGATCGCCGCGAACCACGACCCACAGAAGGATTCCGACGACGACGGCGAGCACCGCGAGGGCCGTCCACGGGATCCGCGGAGTCTCCGGCCTGCACGGCAGGAAGAACGAGTCGAGGAGCGCGTCCGAGGTCACGACGAACGACGTCTCGCTTGCCTCGGCGACCGAGACGATGTCGACGGAGATGCCTTTGCGCGTGGCCGTGACGCGGGCGTAGAAGTTGCGGCCTTCGACCGCGACGATCGAGCCGTCGACGTGCGTCGGTGCAAGACCGCGTGGCACGGCGCCTCCCCCTCCCAGGACGAGGTACGTGATGCCGTCCCTCTCGATCCTCTCGTAGTTGTGGGCGTGCCCGTTCAACACGACGTCGACTCCGGTCCGCACGAAGATCGGGTGGTAGATCTTCTCGTACCCGTACCCGCTTCCGTGATACGCGTCGGAGGAGTACACCGGATGGTGGAAGATCACGAACTTGTGTCGTTCCGGGCCGGAGAGCTCCTTCTCGGCATACGCCTGCTGCTCGATGATCCGATCGGCGCGGCTGGCGTTCGTGTCGAGGCCGACGACGACAACGTCGCCCCAATGTAGCGCCCACCAGCGTTCGTCGTTCTGCCCTGCGCCGGGTGGGTGGGGGAACGCGTCGTAGTACGAGCGGGAGTTCTTCTCGTGGTTCCCGAGCACGGGGATGAATGGCGCGGCGAGCAGCATCGAGTCAAACGAGTCGAACCAGTAGTCCCAGTACGTCCCGACGGGGGACTCGACCAGGTCGCCGGCGTGGAGCACGAAGTCGAAGGGCATCGTGTCAGCGTCCGCGGCGATCGCGTCGCCCACCGCCGCGAGGCGGTTCTCCCCCTCCCATTGCTGCTGTGTGTCGGCGAGGACGGCGAAACGCACTGGATCTCCGGCTGAGGGGGCCGTGCAGAATCGGCCAACCGGACTCACGTACGTCTCTGAGCCGCTCTGCACCGAGACGCGGTAAACGTACGCTGTTCCCGGCTCCAGGGCCGTAACTCGAACCTCCGTCCCGGCGCGGTCGCTTGACGGGACCGGGACATCGATCGCGCGCTCGAACGTGGCGCTCTCGGCGTACGCGGCGGCGGCGGCGACCTCAACCCTCCCGGCCATGGGAGGCGACGCGGTCCAGCAGACGACAACCGAGTCGGCGGCGGGCGCACCGGAGTACGGGCCGCGATCGAACGGGCCGGCGGCGACAGCGAGCCCGAGAGCGAAGACGAGAAGGGCCACTCCGAGGACCCGCTTCATGCTCCACCTCCACAGTCCGGAGAGCGTACAGCGCGTCGCAGGATCCGTTCAACCGCAGCGCGGACGGGGAACGTCCTAAGGAGCCGTGGGCTCTCGGGGCCGGTGCTTCGCTCCGGTGGATGTGCGCGCTCGCGGGGTGTATCATCCACATCTGATTTATCTGATAAATCAGTGGCGTTAGGAGTGGCAATGACCAAGCGACGAGCTGTGGGGGACAAGGACGCTCGCGGTGGGTGCTGCGCCGTGCAGGCGCTCGTCCGCATTGACGATCGTGGGCAGATGGTGCTTCCGAAGGACGTTCGCGAGCGCGCCGGGCTGCGCGGCGGCGATCGACTCGCGCTGACGACGGTCGAGAAGGACGGACGTGTCTGCTGTCTCGTGCTGTCCCCCGTCGACGAGCTCGGGATCACGGTGCGGGGGATGCTCTTCGAGGCGACCGGCGAGAAGGAGGACACGTGAGTCAAGAGGAAGTACGGAAGGTGGTTCGGACGCGCTACGGCGAGCGGGCGAAGAAGGGAGACTGCGGCTGCTCCTCCTCGCGATCCTGCTGCGGTGGAGCCGGCTCGCCGAGCGAGGCGATGGGGTACAGCGCGGCCGAGCTTCAGGCGATCCCGGGCGGCACGGACCTCGGCCTCGGCTGCGGGAACCCGACGGCGATCGCGTCCCTACGTCGCGGCGAAGTGGTCCTCGATCTCGGCTCCGGCGCGGGCATCGACTGCTTCCTCGCCGCGGAGAAGGTGGGGTCGAGCGGCCGCGCCATCGGCGTTGACATGACCTCGGAGATGGTCGAACGAGCGCGCGAGAACGCGTGCCGGGAGAAGATCGCGAACGTCGAGTTCCGGCTCGGTGAGATCGAGCACCTGCCGGTTGCCGACGCGTCGGTCGACGTGATCATCTCGAACTGCGTCGTCAACCTGTCGCCTGACAAGCCGCAGGTGTTTCGCGAGGCGTACCGAGTCCTCAAACCGGGCGGGCGCATGTTCCTGTCCGACATCGTCCTCCTGAAGGAGCTGCCGCGCTCGGTTCGCGAGTCGATCGACGCCTACGTCGGCTGTATCGCCGGCGCGAGCCTCAAGGCGGAATACCTCGCGGCCATCCGCGCCGCAGGATTCGACGAGGTCGAGATCGTCAAGGAGTGGAGTGGCGAGGTGGCGTTTAGAGAATGCTCCTCCGACCCAACCTCCGTTGTCGACGGACAGGAGGTCGACCCGGCCGACCTCGCAGCCTGCGTCGCCAGTGTCACGGCGAAGGCGAGAAAGCGCTAGCGAAGAGTCTTGGAGCGGTACTCGTGGTCCTGTCGGCAACTCGCGGCCATGCTCAGTGAGCACTCCGCGGAGTCTCGTCGTACCCGGTGCAGTATCAGCGCGAGGCTTCCCTGGGTGGCGCGGCGCGTTGCTTTGGTCCCGCGAACTAGGTGAGTGCCGAAGACACCGCGACGTCGGTCGTGAGACGGAAGAGAGACCGGCAGTCTTCCTTGAAGCTCATATAAAGACAGGAAGGTGACCTTCCAGGAAAGAAAAGACTCGCGACCGATGGGAAGCGACAAGGAACAAGGGCCTGAACGGAGAAAGGCTACCCTTGGGAGTCTCCGGAAAGACGGTTCCGATAGGGATTAGCGGGCATAGCACCCGGATACTTGCCAGTCAGTCCGCCTAGCATACCTACCATCTCCAGTCACCTCTTCGACACTCTGTTCTGAGCGCTCGCGCCTGCTACGTTACCCGATTCGTGCACCTTTGCGCAAGGCTACCCGGTACGTCGCCCCGAGAGAGTCCCCGAGGAGCTGTCGAATCGTCCCCTTCTTCGGCTCTTCTCGGACATGCCGCGATAGGATCACTGGACAATCACTCCTGTTGCTGGTGGGCGTCGGGCTGGGTCGACGCGGGTGTGAGCTCGTGGGCTCTCCATCTGATAAAATAGGTTTCATTAGCAATCGGCATGAGCTTGCTCCAAGTGATCCTCGTTCGCAGCCTTCCTGTATGTTCTCCGGCTCCCACGGCGGCCTGGGTGGTGTCTCTCGTTCGTGAGATCGGGGCCGGCCCTCGCAGAACCTCAACGGAGTCGACAACCCAATTGATGGACGGGAACCAGACGACGATTCCCAGCAGCTGTGTGTCGCCACCTGCCTCGATGCCAACCCAATCACTTGTGGGGTCGTCGAGATTGGCACAGGTGCTGTGTACGAACTGCACCGGCTGCCCCTCGTAGACCATCGGAGTCAGAAGGCGATTGTATATGATGTAGCGGACAAGTCGATCATTGATCAGGAGACGCTCGTAGTCCACCAGCTCCGCAACTCCTCGGGACTCGATCCTGTACTTCAAGTCCTCGAAGGAGACATGCCGCCTATCCGTCGAAACCATTACAGGGAACATCTCGATCGGTGGCCCGGGACGACGGCGCGTCATGACTTGTGTAATCAGGGTCTTGTCATTCCCTGCTCCGTCTGCGTCGAGAATCGTCTCTCGGTGGCGGCTGATGAACCTGATCTCGCTCTTCCAGGCGAGTACGTGTGAGATCATGCCGAGTATCTTCAGGCTGATCTCGAGCTCATCGAGATGGGCCACAACTCCGTCTAGTTTCGTCGACGAGTCACGGCACGAATCCGCCACCTTCTCAGCCAAAGCATGGCTCTCATTCGCTTGCTCTTCCACGTTGGCGAGTCGCGACATAAGCCCCCAAAGGAACCGCCAAGCCAATCCCAGGAGGAAGAGACCGAGCGTGATCCCGAGCACGACTGCCAAGGCGAAGTACCAAGGGAGCTGCGCAATCACTGAGCCCACAATGGAACCGCACAATCCCACGAGAGCCACGAAGCCCGGGATCCGAAGGTGCTTTGGCATGGTAGGACTATAGGTGTGTTCATCACCACGTGTCAAGTGATCCTTGTTCATCTTCTCCACGTAGGTGCGCTCGACGGCCCTGTGCCAGGAGAGTGGAGCGCTCGGGACGTCAACTCCCGCCTCGAGGTGCCACCGAACGAAGCGCTGTGGAGGGCGAGAGAAGCCTGACGATCCTCAGTCCTTAGGGGCTCGGCGTCGCGCACTCTATGGAGGACTGGCACACTGTGGAGGCCGTCGCCCTCGCAATTGACCGCTCCGGGACCGGTCGCTATACTGGATCGCGCTAGGGAACGCTATTCGGACGCAGCATACGTCGCGGAGGGATCGCCCATGGACATCCTGAAGGTCGCATCCCGCTCCAACCCTAACTCCGTCTCGGGAGCCATCGCGGGCGCTCTGGAGAAGGATTCGGTGGTCGAGATCCACGCGATTGGAGCAGGGGCCGTCAACCAGACGGTCAAGGCGATCGCCATCGCTCGCCGGCTCCTCGAGAAGGAGGGAGACCCTCCTGTGCGCGTCGTGCCCGGATTCATGGAGCTCGAGATCGATGGCGAGGTTCGCACCGGCATGCGGTTCATCGTCGAGAGACCGACGCGGTTGTCGTAACATCGGGATATGCCAGGCTACACGCACTCCTATCTCACCGACCCGATCTACGACGCCCTTCTTGCTGCGAAGGACAAGACGCCGTGGGCTAGAGGGGCCAGTATGTTCGACGTCCGAGCCAGCGATCGGCCCGAGTTCGGCGACTACGCGGTAAACCTGGCGATGGTTGTCGCGAAAGAGAAGGGCGTCCCGCCGCGGGAGGTCGCTGCGCGGCTGGTACAAGAACTCGAGGGCCTTCCGTCCACGGGAATCGACAGGGTCGAAGTGGCCGGCCCGGGGTTCATCAACCTGTTTCTCGCCGCCGACGCTGTCCAAGAGGGGCTGCGGAAGATGCTGGCGGACGGCGCAGAGTACGGGAAGTGGGGCTTCGGGCATCACCGCAAGCTGCAGGTCGAATTCGTGAGCTCGAATCCGACCGGACCACTCACGGTCGGCCACGGCCGGCAGGCCGTCCTTGGTGACGTCCTGGCGTCGCTGCACAGCGAAGTCGGGTACGACGTGAAGCGGGAGTACTACTTCAACGACGAGGGCAACCAGATCGACCTCCTCGCGGAGTCGCTGTGGATCCGCTACCGCGAGCTGTTCGGCGAGTCGCGCGACATCCCCGACGGCGGGTACCAAGGGGAGTACCTGAAGGACCTCGCTCGTGAGGTTCGTGCCTCGCTCACCGTGGAGTACCCGGCATTCGACGAGGAGGCGCAGACCGTCTTCCGCCGTGAGGCCGTGGATCGCATCTCGGCGTCGATTCGCGACGACCTCGCCTCCCTCGGGATTCGGTTTGACGTGTTCTTCAGCGAGGCGACCCTGCACCGCGAAGGGAAGGTGGAGGACGCGCTTTCGCAGCTCCGCGCACACCAGGCGGTCTACGAAGAAGATGGCGCCGTGTGGCTGCGCGCCGACCACGTGCCGGGCGGCAAGAACTCGGTTCTCATCCGGAGTGATGGCCGCCCAACCTACCTCATGGTCGACATTGCCTACCACATCGACAAGCGCGCGCGCGGCTTCGACCAAGTGGTCAACGTCCAAGGCACCGACCACGTCGTCGAGCAGGCGTGTGTCAAGGCGGCGCTCGCGGCGCTCGGCTTCGACCCCGAGTTCCTCCGCTACGGCGTCCATCAGTTCGTGAGCCTGAAGGAGGGCGGGGAGGTGCAGCGGATGTCCACCCGCGCCGGGCGGTTCGTAACCCTGCGCGACCTCCTGGACGAGGTCGGTCCGGACATCGTTCGCTACTTCATGATCTCGCGGAAGCCGGAGGCGCACCTCGACTTCGACCTCGACCTCGCGAAGAGCCAGTCGCTCGACAATCCGGCGACGTACATCCAGTATGCCCACACGAGGATCTCCGCTGTTTTCAGGAAGGCGGAGACCGCGGCCCTCTTCCGGAAGGCTGCCGCAGCGGGAGGATCACAGCGCCTTCCCGCTGACGCGGACTGGGCTCGAGTCGACCTCTCGCCGCTCGTCGAGCGGGAAGAGCTCGACCTGATCAAGCGGCTCGATCTGTTCCCCGCGACGATCTACTTGGCCGCCGATGGGTTCGCTCCGCACCTCCTGCCGGAGTACGCGCTCGGACTCGCGCGTGCGTTCCACGGGTACTACGACCGCTACCGCGTTCTGTCAGACGAGGAGGCGACGACGCTCGCGCGGCTCGCTCTCCTGCGCGGGATCGGCCTCGTGCTGCGGCGATCCCTCCGCATGCTCGGGATGGCGGCCCCGGAGGAGATGTGACTGCATGGTTTGATCGCCTCAAGTCGGGGCTGAAGAAGACGCGCGCCGGACTGGCCGACTCCTTGAGTTCGGTGCTCCGAGGTCGCAAGGGGCTGACGGACGCCGACCTCGAGCAGCTGGAGGAGATCCTGATCGCGGGCGACGTCGGCGCAAGCCTGTCGGCGAACCTCGTCTCCGAGCTGCGGGAAGCCGCGCGGAAGGACTCCCGCGACCCGCTCGACGTGCTGAAGTCGATTCTCATCGCTCGGCTCGCGGCGACCGACCGCCCGCTGGGCATCCGGGCTGACGGGGAGCCCACGGTGCTTCTCGTCGCCGGAGTGAACGGCGCCGGGAAGACGACGACGATCGCGAAGATCGCCGCCCACCTACGTGAAGACCAGCCGGCGCTCCCGATCACGTTCGCTGCCGCCGATACCTTTCGCGCCGCCGCGGTGGAGCAGCTCGCGGTGTGGTCCGCGCGGATCGGCGCCGACCTCGTGCGGCATCAGGAGGGCGCCGACCCCTCCGCCGTCGTCTTCGACGCCCTCGACCACATCGAGCGCACGGGGGGCGTCCTGTTGATCGACACGGCCGGGAGGCTGCAGACTAAGCACAACCTGATGGAGGAGCTGCGCAAGATCGAGCGAACGGTGGTCCGAAAGCTTGGCCGCCCGTCGGACGAGCGACTCCTTGTGCTCGACGCAACCACAGGGCAGAATGGCATCGCGCAAGCGGAGCGCTTCCACGCCGCGATCGACCTCTCCGGCCTCGTGCTGACGAAGCTCGACGGCACGGCCAAGGGCGGCGTGATTCTCTCGATCCGCGAGTCGCTCGGGCTCCCGATCCTGTTCGTCGGCGTCGGCGAGTCGGCGGAGGACCTGCACGCGTTCTCGGCTGCGGAGTTCGTCGAGGCGCTCTTCTCAGAATAGGACGAGGTCGGCTGCGCATACGGAGGTGCGCCTGGGATGAGGAACGTCTACTTCTTCAGCAAGGGCCGGTCGGACGGCAACGCGACGATGAAGGATCTGCTCGGCGGCAAGGGAGCCAACCTGGCCGAGATGGCCGGGCTCGGAATCCCCGTTCCGCCAGGGTTCACCATCACGACGCAAGTCTGTGCCCACTACCAGGAGCACAGCGGCGCGTACCCGAAGGGGCTGGAGGATGAGGTCGCCCTGAACCTGAAGCGACTCGAACAGGAGACGGGCAAGCGGTTCGGCGACCCGGCGGACCCGCTCCTCGTGTCGGTGCGCTCCGGCGCCGCGGCGTCGATGCCGGGGATGATGGACACGATTCTCAACCTCGGTCTCTCCGACAAGACGGTGGAAGGCCTCGCCGCGAAGTCGGGCAACCGCCGCTTCGCCTACGACTCGTACCGAAGACTGCTTCAGATGTACGGCGACGTTGTGATGGGGCTCAAGCCGGAGAGCGAGGCCGACCTCGACCCGTTCGAGGTCCTCCTCGACGAGGTGAAGAAGGAGAGGAAGGCGAAGCTCGACACCGACCTCGACGCCGACGCGCTCGTGGATCTCGTCGAGCGGTTCAAGGCGGCGATCCAGAAGCGGATGGGGCGACCGTTCCCTCAGGATCCGAAGGAGCAGCTGTGGGGCGCCATCGAGGCCGTCTTCCGATCTTGGAACAACCCGCGCGCGATCAAGTATCGGGAGCTGTATGACATCCGCGGCCTCCTCGGCACCGCCGTCAACGTGCAGGCGATGGTGTTCGGGAACATGGGCGAGGGGTGCGGCACGGGCGTCGCCTTCACTCGCAACCCGGCGACCGGCGAGAACGTCTTCTACGGCGAGTACCTCATGAACGCGCAGGGCGAGGACGTCGTAGCGGGCATCCGGACTCCCCAACCGATCTCCACGCTCGAGAAGGAGATGCCGAAGAACTACAAGGAGTTGCTGGCGATCCGAACGAAGCTCGAAGAACACTACCGCGACATGCAGGATATCGAGTTCACGATCGAGAGCGGACGCCTGTACATGCTCCAGACGCGGAACGGCAAGCGAACGGCCGCCGCGGCCGTGCGCGTTGCGGTAGAGATGGCCGAGAGCGGGATGATCGACAAGAAGGAGGCGCTGGGGCGGGTCACGCCCGAGCAGATCGACCAGCTCCTCCACCCGACGTTCGCCCCGAAGGAGGAGGCGAAGGCGCCCGTGCTGACGAAGGGCCTGCCCGCGAGCCCCGGCGCCGCTACGGGGAGCGTCGTGTTCTCGGCCGAAGCCGCCGAGGCCGCGGCTGCGGCGGGGAAGCGCGTCGTCCTGGTGCGGATCGAGACGTCGGCCGAGGACGTCGGGGGCATGAACGCGGCGCAGGGAATCCTGACGGCACGAGGCGGGATGACGAGCCACGCCGCTGTCGTCGCCCGCGGCATGGGCAAGTGCTGCGTCGTCGGCGCGGGAGACCTGTCGATCCACTACGCGAAGGGGTACTTCACAGTCCGTGGCAAGACGGTTCGCGCCGGAGACGCGATCAGCTTGAACGGAACGACGGGCGCCGTCTACCAAGGCGCGATCAAGACCCAGGACCCCGAGCTGGCGGGCGACTTCGGCACGCTCCTCGGCTGGGCGGACGAGGTTCGCAGGCTCGGCATCCGAACCAACGCGGACACGCCAAACGACACCGCCGTCGCCGTGAAGTTCGGCGCGGAGGGCATCGGCCTCTGCCGGACCGAGCACATGTTCTTCGAGGGCGATCGCATCGTCGCCGTCCGCGAGATGATCCTCGCCGAGGACGAGGCCGGCCGCCGGGCGGCCCTCGCGAAGCTCCTTCCCATGCAGCGCGGCGACTTCGAGGGGATCTACAAGGCCCTCGAGGGGCGCCCCGCCACGATCCGGCTTCTCGATCCTCCGCTGCACGAGTTCCTGCCCCACGACGTCGCCGGACAGGAAGAGGTGGCCGAGGTCATGCGTGTTCCCGTGGGCGTCATCCGGGAGAAGGTGAGCGCGCTGCACGAGTTCAACCCGATGCTCGGCCACCGCGGCTGCCGTCTCGGCATTACGTTCCCCGAGATCTCGGAGATCCAGGCTCGCGCGATCATGGAGGCGGCGTGCAACGTCCACAAGAAGGGCACGAAGGTGCGGCCCGAGATCATGATCCCGCTCGTTGGGCACGTGAAGGAGCTGAAGCTCCAGCGCGACCTCGTCGAGCGCACCGCCGAGGAGGTTCTGAAGGAGAACGGGCTGACGAAGAAGGAGATCCCCTACCTGATCGGGACGATGATCGAGGTCCCGCGCGCCGCGGTGACCGCCGACGAAGTCGCCCGGGAGGCCGAGTTCTTCAGCTTCGGGACCAACGACCTCACCCAGATGGGGTGCGGATTCTCCCGTGACGACTCGGGCTCGTTCCTCAAGGAGTACGTCGCCCTCGGCATCTACGAGAAGGACCCGTTCCAGGTTCTCGACCAAGACGGGGTTGGGAAGCTGGTCGCGATGGCGTGCGAGCTGGGGCGGAAGACGCGGCCGTCGATCAAGCTCGGCATCTGCGGCGAGCACGGCGGAGATCCCACGTCGATCCACTTCTGCCACCGCGTGGGGCTGAACTACGTGAGCTGCAGCCCGTACCGCGTGCCCATCGCGCGCCTTGCTGCGGCTCAGGCCGC
>CAZWQN010000033.1:0-11833 GCA_964635895.1 uncultured Thermotogae bacterium
GACCGCATCTTCGTCGCGAACTTCGAGTACCGACTGGGCCTCGCCGACAGCTTGATCGCTGCAGCCTTCTTCGATTGGGGAGCCGACCTGGATCGGCTGCAGGTCGACAAGATCCTCTCCTCTACGGGGTTTGAGTTGGGATTGCTTGTGGCAGGGGTCTACGTACGCCTTGACGTGGTTTGGGTGTTCGGCGAGGGTGCGGCGTGGACGCCGCGATTCGACTTCGCTTTCGGGTCGATGTTCTAGGATGACGCAGCGACGCTCGATCCGGTACACTGTGTCGCGCATGGTCTGGAGCACAAGGAGGGAATGGTATGTCTCGTAGCACTCTGGTCGTTGCAGCCGTGGCCCTTGTCCTCGCCGCTGGGGCGCTCATTCTTCAGTTCGTGCTTCCGTCGGGGGGAGCCGGCGGTAGTCCGTCCGACATCGCCGAGCTCCGCGACGACGTCGACGCGTTGCGGCGCACCGCCTCGACGGGCGGGGGCCTCAGGATCGCGTACCTCAACGCCGAGGACGCTTTTGGCGTCTTCACGAACGCCGTGGCGAGTCTGCGGCAGAAAGCGCTGGACAAGCGCAACGAGATCGTCGAGCTCCAGAGCGAGTTCATGGAAGGCACCGTGTCGAAGGATCAATACCAGCGCAAGCTGAACGAACTGAACGTCGAACTCATCGACGCGCAGCTCGACATCGACGTGGGCACGATCGACCGCATGATCGCATCGGACGGGTTTTCTGACATCCGCGCCGACCTACAGAAGCTTCGAGACGCCGCGCAGCCGGTGGTGGAGGAAGTGAAGAACCTGGTCGCCACGGCGAAGCTCGGCGTGGTCGACGCAACGGAGTTCCAGAGCCGACTCGGCCAAGTGCAGAGCGCGTTCCAGCAGCTGGATACCCTCCTGACGCAGGCCGCGACCCTGAAGATCCAGCAGGCGGCAAAGAAGATCGCCGTGCAAAAGGGGTACCACCTCGTCCTCCCGACGAAGAACACGGTCGTCTATGCAGACCCGTCCGTGCTTACCGACATCACGGAGCTGGTGAAGGTCGAGATCGCCAACTACCTGTAGGCGTCTCGGGCGGACCATGCGCGACATTGAGGAGATTCGGAGGCTCATTCCTCTCCGGTTTCCCTACTTGATGGTTGATCGCATCGTCGAGGAGGCGCCGGGCCGGATCGTCGGAATCAAGAACGTTTCGATCGGCGAGCCGTTCTTCCAGGGGCACTTCCCGGAGCCGATGCCGGCCATCATGCCCGGGACCCTGCTCCTCGAGGCCATGGCCCAGGTCGCCGCGTTCCTCGTTCTCTCCGACGAGACGCCGCGCGCCCTGGGGTACTTGGTGGGAGTGGACAAGGCGCGGTTCCGAAAGCACGTCGTCCCCGGAGATCAGGTCCGCATCGAGGCCTGTGCATCCCGACGGCGGCAAGGCGTCCTCGTGGCCGACGTCGTCGCGACCGTCGGGGAATCCGAGGTGGCCTCGGCGCAGATCTCCCTCCTGCCGGCGAAGCCGTGAGGGCGGGCCCGCGTGATCGAGTGCGTCGCCAACGTGAGTGAAGGGCGGAACGCGGCGGTGATCGAGGCGATCGCCGCCGCGCTTCGGTCGACCGGCGCACGGCTCCTCGACCTGCACACCGACGCCGACCATCACCGCTCCGTCTTCACGCTGGCCGGCCCGTTGACCGCCGTCGAGGACGCGGCGTTCGTCCTTGCGGCAGAGTGCGTCGCAAGAATCGATCTCCGACAGCACGACGGCGTCCACCCGAGAATGGGAGCCCTCGATGTTGTGCCCTTCGTCCCCCTCACCGGCGCCTCGATGGCCGAGTGCGTCGAACTGGCTCGTCGAGTTGGGGCGCGAGTCGCCGCGGAGCTCGAAGTCCCCGTCTACCTCTACGGTGAGGCCGCCGTGCGCCCCGAAGGGCAGTCGCTGTCGGCCCTCCGCGGCCGCGGCCTGTCGGCCCTCGAGGAAAGGATGAAGAGCGGAGAGTTCGCGCCGGACTTCGGACCGGCATCGCCGCACCCGACCGCCGGAGCGACCGCCGTAGGAGCGCGTTCCGTCCTCATCGCGTACAACGTCCTTGTGGAGACAGCGGACGTGACGATCGCCCGACGGATTGCCGCGGCGCTGCGCGAGAGCCAGGGCGGCCTACGCGGCGTTCAGGCTCTCGGGTTCTTCCTCGCGACGCGCGGATGCGCGCAGGTTTCGATGAACCTCGTCGGTCCTCATCTCCCGCGGGTTGTCGACGTGTTTCGGCGCGTCTCCGATCTTGCGGAGACGTTCGGCGTGAGCGTGCGCGCAAGCGAGATTGTGGGGCTGGCGCCGCGCGCCGCCCTCGCGGGAGCGAGCCGGGAGAACCTCCTCCTCGGCGACGACCTCGCCGCCCATCTCCTCGAACGGCGCCTGGCGGGGGTGGCCTCGGCGTGAGCATCGTCGTCCTCGGAACCCGAATCGACCGGCTCCTCATCGCCGGCCTCGGCGCCACCGGACGGGCGATCGCCCAGTTCTGCGAATCGCGCGGGATCCGGTTCTCCGTCACGGAGTCCCGGTCCCTAGCGCCGGCCGACGTCGAATGGCTCCGCGACCACGCATCCGCTCACGAAGTTGGCGGGCACACCCTCCGCCTTCTTGACGGAGTCGACGCGGTCGTCCCGAGCCCCGGGGTATCAGTTGACGCCCCGCTGCTCCGCGCTGCGGCCGAGCGAGGACTCCTCATCCTCTCGGAGCTGGACCTTGCGACCGCCGCGGGAAAGCCCCCTCCGATCGTCGCAGTGACAGGAACCAATGGCAAAAGCACGACGGTCACCCTGATCGGCGAGCTCCTCCGACGCGCCGGGGTTCGCGCCCCGGTCGCGGGGAACATCGGCCTTCCGTTCCTCGCGATCGTCGATCACGCACGCGACGAGGACGCCGTCGTCCTCGAAGTGTCGAGCTTCCAGCTGGAGCAGAGTAGGCTCTTCCATCCCCGCGTCGCCGTGCTCCTCAACCTCGCCCCGAACCACCTCGAGCGTCACGGCTCGATGACCGCCTACCGGGCGGCCAAGGAGAGGCTCTTCGCTCGGCAGACCGCCGCCGACGTCGCCGTCCTGCCCGCCAACCTTGCCGGTGAGATCGACCACGGCGCGGGGCGGCTTGTGCTGTACGACCGGCCGATTCCCCCGCTGCCGCGAGGAAGCGAAGGGTTGAGTCACGTCAATCGGCTCAACCTCGCAGCCGCCGTCACGGCGTGCGCGGCGCTTCTTCCCGGGTTCGACGCGTCAACACAGCGAGTCGAGGACTACGACGCTGCACTCCACCTTCCGTTCCGGCAGCAGCAAATCGGAGCCATCGCCGGCGTTCGCCTGATCAACGACTCCAAGGCGACGAGCCCCGCCGCCACCCTGGCGGCCCTTCGTTCGGTGTCGGGGCCGATCGTTCTGCTCGTCGGAGGGCGATCAAAGAAGGGCGGCTACGACGACCTAGCGCGGGCGTTGCGCGACTCTGATGTCCGCGCCGTCATCCTCTTCGGAGAGGCACGCGACGAGGTCGCCCTGCACCTCCGCGCCGAGGGGGTCGAGTTCGTGACGGCCGCGGATCTGGAGGCGGCCGTCGCCGCGGGGCTCGCGGCCGCCCGACCGGGCGACGCGCTCCTCCTCTCCCCCGCGTGCTCCAGCTTCGACGCCTTCGCAAGCTACGAAGAGCGCGGCGAGGCCTTCACACGCTGTTGCGAGCGCCGACCTGAGTTCGCGCCCTCACGCTCCAAGGACCTCTGAGCCTCGACCCCGAGACATTCGTCCGCTTCTCGTTGAACCGATCTTCGCTTTCCTCCGAACGCCCTTCCTTTCGGTTCCAGGACACATGGCGTACGCATGGTGTCGGGCAAACCTCGGCTGTCGGCGGGCGAAGGAGCGAGGGCGTGAACGGACGGAGCGACTATGCGACGGTACTCACCACGTCGCTCCTTCTCTTGGTCGGGCTGATCGTCCTGTACAGCGCAAGCGCGCCGTTCTCCCTACGTCACTACGGAAGCGACGCCTACATGCTGCTCCGCCAGCTGATGGCCGCGGGCTTGGGCATCGTCGCTCTCTTGGTTCTCGCGCGCACCGACTACCACCGCCTCGCGCAGCTTGGCGAGCTTCTTCTCGTGGGATCCGTGGGGCTGTCGCTGCTCACGATCCTTCCGCTGGGCATTAGCGACGGGCTCTGGCTGTCGATCGGCCCGTTCCCGGTGCAGCCGACGGAGTTCGTCAAGCTCGCCCTCATTGTGTACATGGCGACGACGATCGACCGAAAGAAGGATCGGATCGGGACGTTCACCCAAGGCGTGCTTCCGTTCCTCATCCTTCTGGGCGTCCTGGCGGCTATCGTGCTGTGCCAGCCGGATCTCGGGATGCTCATCATGTACGGGGTGCTCGTCGCGGCGATGCTGTTCGTGGGCGGTGCGCAGGTGAAGCATCTGGTCTTGATCGGCGCTGCCAGCGTTCCCGCCATCTTCTTCGCGGTGTGGATCGCGCCGTACCGCTTTGCGCGGCTTCTGTCGTTCCTCAACCCGAGGGCCTATAGCACCTCCTCGGGCTATCAGATCCTGCAGTCGCTGACCGCCATCGGATCGGGCGGGCTGTTCGGACGCGGCCTCGGCGCGTCGCGCGCCAAGCTCTTCTACCTGCCCCAGGCACACAACGACTTCATCCTCGCGGTCGTCGGGGAAGAGACCGGGCTCCTCGGGACGGTCTCGATCCTCGCGTTGCTCGGGCTTCTGGTGTGGCGAGCCTTCCAGATCGCCGAGCGCGCTCCGGATCGATTGGGGCGCTTGATGGCATACGGAGTCGGGTTCTGTGTCGGCTTCCAGACCCTGATCAACGCGGGGGTCGCCGTGGGGATCTTCCCGGTCACGGGGCTGACCCTGCCGTTCGTGAGCAACGGCGGCTCGTCGCTCTTGGTGACGCTCGCCATGGTGGGCGTCCTACTCAACATCTCGAAACAGGGGGCCCACGGACGATGAACCTGCTGATCGCGGGCGGCGGCACCGGCGGGCACGTCTACCCGGCGATGGCCATCATCCAAGGACTCCGCCAGCGGATGCCGGGGGCGAACGTCGCCTACATCGGGACCCGCCGGGGGCTCGAGGCGCGGGCGGTTCGCGAGTGCCCGTGGGTGCGCTTCTTCGCCATCCATGCTCGTGGACTCGACCGCCACGGCCGGGCGGCCTCGCTCCGGGCGGGCGCGTGGCTGCTCGTGAGCTTCGCGGAGACCCTGATCCTCCTCGCCAGGCTTCGGCCTCGCGTCGTCGTGGGGGTCGGAGGATACAGCTCGTTCCCTCCGGTTCTCCTTGCCGCCCTGCTCGGACGCATCCTACCGATCCGCACCGCCATTCACGAGCAAAACGCCGTTCCGGGCCTCGCCAACCGCTCGCTGTCACGGGTCGTCGACGTGGTCTTCGTCTCCTACCCGATCGCGGCGAACGCGTTCCCGCGCGCGCGCCGGGTCGTCGTGACAGGGAACCCGATCCGCGAGGAGTTCCTGCGCGAGCGCAGGTCGAGCGCGGCATACCGCGAGTTCGGACTCGACCCGCGGCGGCGCACGGTCCTTGTCTTCGGGGGATCGAACGGCTCGCCCGAACTCGTCGATCAGATTCTCGAGGCCAAGGAGACCCTCGGCCGGCGCGAGGATCTCCAAGTTCTCCTCGTCACCGGCGGAGCGCGGCCCGAGGCCGAGGTTCGACGGGAGCTCAAGGCAGCGAAGGTCGAGAACGTGGAGGTTCGTCAGTACGTCGATCGGATGGCGACCGCGTTCGCCATCGCCGACCTCATCGTCGCTCGTGCCGGCGCGACGACCCTGGCGGAGATCACAACGTGCGGGAAGCCGGCCGTGCTGGTCCCGTGGCGCGGCGCCACAGACGACCATCAGTGGGAAAACGCGCGCGTCCTTGAGCGGGCGGAGGCCTGTCGGCTCGCCGACGCGCAGACGATGCGGAGGGGCGAACTCGTAGGCGGGATTCTGCAGTTGGCGAAGGATGACGCTGCTCTCGTCCGTCTGGCGGGGAACGCTCGACGACTCGGGCAGCGACGGGCAAGCGCATTGATCCTCGGAGAAATCCAGACGCTAGTGAGAGGGGCGCGAGCGTGACCGCTCTTGGACAGCGATATCATCTAGTGGGAATCGGTGGTTCCGGGATGAGTGGGCTGGCGTCGATCCTGGTTGCCCACGGGGCGAAGGTCTCGGGATCGGATCTGCAGCCGAGTTCGCAGATGCAGCTCTTGCGAAGCGCGGGAGTGGACGTCCACGTGGGGCACGCCGCGGAGTGGATCTCCGGCGACCTCGACGGTGTCATCGTCTCATCGGCAATTCCAATGGACAACGTCGAGGTGGTCGCCGCTCGCGAGCGGCAGGTCCCCATCGTCCGGCGGCTCCACGCGATGGCCTCCGTCATGCAGCAGTACTCCAGCATCGGCGTCGTCGGGACGCACGGCAAGACGACCACCACAGCGATGGCGGCGACGATTCTACGCGAGATCGGGATGGATCCAGGCTACCTGATCGGCGCACACTGCTCCAGCCTGGGGGAAAGCGCGCACTTGGGCCACGGGCGATGGTTCGTCGCCGAGGTGGACGAAAGCGACGGCCTGTTTACCGACATCCGACCCGTGATCGCAGTCCTGACGAACATCGGGAGAGACCATCTGCCGACGTATCGGCAGGTCGAGGCCATCCGCGCCGCGTTCCTCCGTTACGTGGAGCAGGCCGAGCGGGTCGTCCTTTCCATCGACGACCCGCAGGTCAAGGAGTTCGCCACCCTCGTGCCGGGCTCGATCACCGTAGGTCTCGACGGCAACGCGGCGCTCCGAGCGACCCACGTAGTCCCGGACCGCTTCGAGACGGCGTTCGATCTCGACTACCGCGGGACGAGGCTGGGCCAGTTCCGGCTCCGCGCGCCGGGACTCCACAACGTGCGCAACGCGCTCTGCGCGGTGGGCGCGGCCGTCGCCGCCGGCGCCGACGCGAAGCTCGCCGCCGACGCGATCCCGTGTATGGCGTTGCCGCACCGCCGCTTCGAACTCCTCGAAGAGAACGGCGTGATCGTGGTCGACGACTTCGCCCACACGCCCGAGGAGGTCGAAGCCACCCTCGACGCGATTCGTGCAGGCTGGCCGGGCCGTCGCATTGTCGCCATCTTTCAGCCGCATCGGTATTCGCGTACGCAGATCCTCGGCCGCGACTTCGGACGCGCCTTCGCGCAGGCCGACGTCGCGATCGTCACGAGCATCTACGCCGCGTGCGAACCTCCGGTGCCCGGCGTGTCGTCTCAGGAGATCGTCGACGTCGCGGCTCGTGAGACCCGCGCCGCCGTCTACTCCATCCCCGACAAGTCGGCGGTCATCGCTTTCCTCAAGGAGACGATTCGCCCCGGCGACTTCATCATCAGTTTCGGGGCCGGCGACATCTGGACCGTGACGGACGAGCTGGCGCACTTCCTAAAGGAAGGAAGCTTCTGCGTGGCATGACCCTCGCCGTCGTCGCTCGCCGCTTCCGTGCGGCCGGCATCGACCTTCGCTTCGACGAGCCACTCTCGCGCCACACGACGTTCAGGGTCGGCGGGACGGCTGACGCCTACTGCGAACCTCCCTCCGCGAACGCGCTGGCAGAGGCCGTGCGGATCTGCCGCGACGAGGGGGTCGGCGTTTTCGTGCTTGGAGGTGGCTCCAACGTCCTCTTCGGCGACGCAGGTTGGCGTGGCGTGGTGGTCGCGACGCGACGGATCGGCGGAATCACCGCGACGGCCACCGGACTCTCCGCCGCGGCCGGCGAGTCCCTGTCCCGCTTGATCGCGATCGCCGAGCACCAGGGCTCGAAGAGCCTCGGCTTCCTCGCCGGGATCCCTGGCAGCCTCGGCGGCGGGCTCGCCACGAACGCAGGAATCGCCGGCCGGAGTCTCGGCGACGTTGTTCGCGGCGTGACGGTTCTCGACGAACACAACCGAATCGTCAAGCTCCTTCCCGATGACTGCGGCTTCGCCTACCGGACGAGCGCTATCCGGACGCGACGACTCGTTGTCCTTTCGGCCGAGCTTGCATTCGATGACCAGGTCTACGATCCGGAGGCGCTCCTCGCGCGAAGGCGGATTACACAGCCGATCGATGTAGCCAGCGCGGGATGCGTGTTTCGCAACCCTCCCGGACGGAGCGCCGGGGCGTTGATCGACCGCTGCGGGTTGAAGGGGTTCGCGCTAGGACAGGCGCAGATCTCCGATAAACACGCCAACTTTATCGTAAACCTGGGCGGGGCGACGAGCGCGGAGATCTGCAAGCTAATTGACATTGTGCGTCAAAAGGTGTATAACACACACCAGGTCTCACTCGACCTGGAGGTTGAGGTCGTCGACGGGTGAAGGAGGGGAAGAGCAAGCGCAGAGCAGTTCTTGGGGTTGTCGGCATGGGGGGGGTTCTTATCACTGTTGCCATCATCGCCCTATACACACCATGGTTGCCCATCTTTGACCTGCGTCACGTATCGATCGTCGGAAACCGGCACACCGCCGGATCTGACATTGTTCGCGTGTCGGGTCTCAAGCGTGGATTTGCCCTTCCTTCTCTTCGACTGTGCGCCGCCGCGGCGCGAATCGCGACCCTGCCGTGGGTGAAGACGGTCGAGCTAGAGAGAGAGTTCCCGCACGGAGTGCGGATTGATGTGACCGAGCGCGTTCCCGTCGCCCGTCGGTCGTCCGCCGACGGGAAGTGCCTTCTGATCGGAGAGGACGGGATCGTCGTCTCGGAGACCTGCGAAGGCTGGAGTGAAACGGCCCTTCTATCCGGAGGGTCGATATCCGGAGCGACTCCCGGAGCCCATATCCTGGAACCCGCCTTAGTAAGGCTGCTTGATGGGCTCCTCAAGGCGACGCTCACCGGTTTCTTGGTGCGCAAGGTGGATGTCTCCGATGCGTCGTCGACCGTGCTGGTCGACGATGCCGGGACGCGGGTGCTGCTCGGAGCTTTGGATGTGGCGGCCAGCCGAATCCGGCCCCTCGAGGCTCTCTGCCGCGCGGTAAACATCGGGACCTACGAACTGATTGACCTTCGATTCGGGGGGGAGGCGACGCTGGTGCCTCGGGTAAGGCGGTGAAGAGATGAGACGAGAGAGGGTTGTCGTTGGGCTTGACGTGGGAACCACCAAGGTCGTGGCGTTGGTGGGGAACATCGTCAACGGATCCATCGAAGTCATCGGCATGGGGAAGGCCGAGTCCCACGGTCTGGAGAAGGGCGTGGTCGTCGACATCGGACGAACCGTCACGTCCATTCGCAAGGCCGTCGAAGAGGCCGAAAACATGGCCGACGTCAAGATCGATTCGGTGTACGTGGGGATCGCCGGAAAGCACATCACGTCGATCAACAACAGCGGGACGGTGTCGATCAACCGTCCGGACCGCATCATCACGGAGGACGACGTTCGCCGGGTCGTGGAGACAGCGCAGGCGATCCAGATCCCTCCGGAGAGCGAAGTGATCCACATCATCCCGCGGCAATACATCGTCGACGGGCAGGACGGGATCACGGATCCCATCGGAATGACGGGCACGCGGCTGGAAGTCGACGTGCACATCGTCACCGGCGCGATCACTGCGGTGCACAACCTCGTCCGTTGCGTCGAGAACCTGGGCATCGGGATCCGGCAGATTGTGCTTGAGCCGATCGCCTCCTCGCTCGCGGTGCTTTCGTCCGCGGAGAAGGAGCTTGGCGTCATCTTGATGGACGTCGGCGGGGGCACCACCGACATCAGCGTCTTCCGCGGCGGCGACATCTGGTTCTCCAAGGTCATCCCGATTGCCGGTGAGCACATTACGAACGACATCACAGTCGGACTGCAGACCCCGATCGAGGAAGCGGAACTGATCAAGAAGCAGCACGGGACAGCACTCGTCGACAGCGTGGGCGAGGAGGAGAAGATCGAGGTCGCTACGATCGGCGGCGACGAGAAGAAGCTCGTCTCCAAGAAGAAGCTGGCCAAGATCATCGAGCCGCGCGTCGAGGAGCTGCTCGACCTCGCGATGCAGGAGGTCGAGGACGCCGGCTATCGCGACCTCGTTCCCGCCGGCCTGGTGCTGACGGGCGGAACGTCGCTTCTGAACGGGATCACCGAGTTCGCCGGCCAACGCTACGATCTGCCCGTGCGCCGCGGGAAGATTCCGCAGGGGATCCACGGATTGCGCGACATTGTCGAGTCGCCCATCTACGCCACGGCGATCGGCCTCCTGCGGTACGCCATCGACACCAAGGACTTCAAGAAGCCTGAGTACGCCGAACGAAGAAGGGGATCCTCCAGCGGATCGATCATGGGGAAGCTGGTCGCGTGGTTCAACCGCTTCTTCCGGGGGTAGATCCATGGCCGAGCAGATCAACGTGAGCCCGTTGGCGCGCCTTATGGTCGTCGGCGTGGGTGGCGGCGGCGGCAACGTCGTCGACCGCATGTTCGACACGCGCGTCCAGGGTGTCGACCTCGTCGTCGTGAACACCGACGTCCAGGTCCTCGAGGTCGTTCGCGCCCATCAGACCCTGCAGATCGGCCGGAAGCTGACGCACGGCCTCGGCGCAGGGGGAAACCCCGAGATCGGGAAGCTCGCCGCCGAGGAAAGCCACGAGGAGATCGTCGACCTTCTCCGCGGAGTCGACATGGTATTCATCACCGCCGGAATGGGTGGGGGAACCGGGACCGGCGCGGCCCCGGTGATCGCCTCGGTGGCCAAGGAGGCCGGCATCCTAACGACGGCGATCGTCACGCGCCCCTTCTCGTTCGAAGGGATCGCGCGGGCCGAGAAGGCCGAAGCCGGCATCGCTCGGCTCTCCCAGACCGTCGACGCCCTCATCTGCATCTCGAACGACAAGCTCCTCAGGGTGGCGTCAGCCGACACGCCGATCACGAAGGCGTTCGAGATGGCCGACGAAATCCTACGAAAGGGCGTGGAGGGCATCTCCGACCTGATCACGGTTCCCGGCATGATCAACCTCGACTTTGCGGACGTCGACAGCGTGATGCGCGACGCGGGCACCGCCATGATGGGCATCGGCGAGGGCGAAGGAGAGGGGAAAACGAAGGAAGCGGCACGAAACGCGATCTCGTCCCCGCTCCTCGACGGGTCGATCCACGGCGCCCGCAAGGTGATCATGAACATCACCGGCGGCGCCGACCTCACGCTCGAGGAAGTCACCGCCGCGGCGTCGCTGATCCGCGAGGCCGTCTCTGACCGAGCCGATATCATCTTCGGAACCGCCATCCGAGACGGAATGGAGAAAGTACGGCTCACCGTGATCGCGACGGGCTTCGCCGCTTCGTACGAGGGGGAAGACGAAGAGGGCACTCCGCTGTCGAGCGAGTCGATGCTCACCAAGCTCCAACAGGAGAAGCGCGTCGGAAGCGACGACTTCGATATCCCAACGTACCTTCGTCGCACTCAGAAGGGGCGCGAAGAGGAAGCCCCGCGATTGCCGTGGGGCGAGAAGCCGGCCAAGCCGGAGCCAAAGCGCGGACGAGACTGGGAGCGGCGATAGCGAGGTATCCGTCGGCCGACGGGTCCACCCGCTCCGCGGGCAAACCCGAGAGAGGAGTGATGAAGCCCCGTCTGGGGCTTCTCTCTTGATCCCTGTAGTACCAGAGGTGGGGGTCGTGAACCCAGGCCGTGCTGCGGCGCGGCTGGTGAGTCCGCCGGCCTAGACGTCGCGGACTCCGTGGGGCGACGTGGCTCTCGGGTGCCAAACGGCAAAGGGCCTCGAGGGCCCCCTGTCGTTTGGTACCAGAGGTGGGGGTCGAACCCACACGTCCCTCACGGGACACGGGATTTTGAGTCCCGCGCGTCTGCCGATTCCGCCACTCTGGC
>CAZWQN010000034.1:0-11682 GCA_964635895.1 uncultured Thermotogae bacterium
GCGCGCCCTGAACGCGGTCTACGCGTTATGGAGACGCCAAGGAACCACGCGCTAGGCGAGTACCTCGGTGAAAACGCGAAGCAGGTTCGCGTAGCAGACCTTGTCGATCTGCCGATCCGAAAGCCCCGCAGCCCGAAGAAGGGACGCGATCTTCGGGTAGTCGGCGACCGTCTCGATCCCCACGGGCAGTAGCTCGATTCCGTCGAGGTCGCCTCCTAGGCCGACCACGTCTTCGCCGCCGATCCGAATTGCATGAAGAACGTGGGCCGCCACGAGATCGAAGCTCGGGAGCGGAATCGCCGCCCGCCGCGCGGCGAGATCGGCTTTCTGGGCAGGCGATAGCGGACCCGAACTCGTCCCGCGACGCAGGGCGGCCATGGCCGCCGAGTGCGCAGCATCGAGGAAGTGCGGGGCAAGGTTGATCCCCATCACGCCTCCCCGATCGGCCAGCGCGCGAATCATCGCGTCGGTCAGGTTGCGAAGGTGAGGACAGAGGGATCGGCAATTCGAGTGGCTCGCAATGAACGGGCGAGAGCTTCGGGCGCAAACGTCGTCGAACGCGGAGTCCGAGAGGTGCGAGACGTCGACCATGACTCGGATCTCCTCCGCCAGGCCAAGGAGTCGCTCGCCCTCGCGGCTGAGGCCGCGATTCGTCCCGAACGCCGTCCCGGAGAACTCGTTGTCCTTCCAGGCGAAGATCACGCTGCGCACCCCGCGCCCGACCAGCGAACGGAGGTTCTCGGCCCTCCCTTCGAGCGGGTCGGCACCCTCGAGCGCGACGAGCGCGCCGATCGGACCGCCCGCCATCGCCTCCTGCACGTCGCGAGCGGTGGCCGCCACCCGCATTCGCCCGGCCGACGCCTCCGCCATCGCGCCTACCGCATCGACCATCGCCACGCCGCGCTCGACGATCCGGTCCGGAGGCGTATCGGGGTAAACGGCGCAGGAAGCGAACACCTGGACGCGCACG
Organism: uncultured Thermotogae bacterium; assembly: GCA_964635895.1. Lineage (GTDB taxonomy): Bacteria > Bipolaricaulota > Bipolaricaulia > UBA7950 > UBA9294 > JAPLGD01. The sequence continues at coordinate 971 of CAZWQN010000034.1, forward strand.
CCGGCCTCCTCGAGGGCAGGGAGCGTGACGTGCATCGGCGCGGACTCGCACGTGAAGTCGCCGCCCAGGTCGACGACCTTCATCGGGGCGTCGCAGTGGGCGTCGAAGAGCGGGCGAGCGAACGTCTCGGCCGTCCGCGTCATGGAATGATGGCGACCGCCTCGATCTCAAGCGGCGCGTCAAGCGGGAGGCGGGCGACCTGGACACACGACCGCGCGGGGAACGGCTCCGCGAACCACTCCGCATAGACCTGGTTCACCGCGGCGAAATCGCCCATGTCGACGAGGAACACCGTCACCTTGACGACGTCGGCCATGGATGCTCCGCCCGCCGCCAGGACGCCACGCACATTCTCGAGCGCCTGCCGCGTTGCGCTCTGGATGTCGCCCCGGACCAGCTCTCCGCCCGGGACGAGTGGAATCTGGCCCGACGTGAAGACGAGCTGTCCCGCCCGGATCCCTTGGGAGTACGGCCCCACGGCGGCGGGAGCCTTGTCGGTACGAATGGGTTCTCTCTTCATCTCCTGATCACTCCCAGTTCCCGCCCCACGTGAGCGAACGCATCGACCCCGAGCTCCAGGTCATCTGCGCTGTGGCCGGCGAGCATCGTCACGCGAGTCCGCGCTTTCCCATGTGGGACCGTCGGGAACGCGATCGCCGTCGCGGCTTCCCGTAAGCGTTGGTCGTCGGCGAGGTCGAGGTAGTCGTCTGAGCACAGGTTCAGGACCCGCCGTCGCCCGATCGTGGCCCACGCACCCGCCGAGCTCTCGATCGTGCGGATCGTGTTGTCGAGCCCCTTCTCACCCAGCTCCGCGAGCGCCTTGTCGACGAACGTCAACTTCCCCATCGAAGACACCTCCACACTCCGGCGTGCGAACTCAGACTCCGAGCGAGAACCGCTCTCACTCCTCCGCTCCCTCGAGGGCGTCAAGGAAGGCGAACGCGCGCCGCAGGTTGGGGATGACGACGGATCCCCCTACAACAAGCGCCACGGTCAGCGCCTCGACGGTCTCCTCGCGGGACACCCCGACGCTGTGGGTCTGCTGCAAGTGATAGCGGACGCAATCGTCGCAGCGGAGGACGACCGAGGCGACGAGCCCAAGGAGCTCCTTCTCCTTCCGCGAGAGAGCGCCCTCAGCGTAAGCATCGCCGTCCAGCGCAAGGAAGCGGCGCATTGGGAGGTTCGCCGCCTCGAGCAGCCGTCGCTGCCCCTCTCGCCGCGCTTCGGCGAACTCCCGAACCGACTCCCCCTGCATCGCTCATCCCTCCGTTTCGCGCCGCGATCGGCGCTTCGCCTCGAGGAATGCATCCGCCTCGTCGAGCACGCGGCGGCTCTCGGCATGCGTCAACGTGGCCCGCGCCCGCTCGAGGTCCAGCCACCGGGCCTCGTCGTGCTCGTGCGACAGCCGTACCGACCTCGTGCCGGTTCGCCCGAGGAAGTAGTCGACGGTCTTCTCGAGGGTTCGTCCGCCTCGTACCACGCGGTACCGACTTCGCGCCGAGAATCCCGGGATCGACGCAAGGTCGGAGATCCCGGTCTCCTCGCGGATTTCGCGCTGCGCGGCCTCCACGCGGTTCTCTCCCGCTTCGATCCTCCCCTTCGGGAATCCCCAGTGGCCTCCGTTACGGTGGAGGAGGATCAAATAGACGCGGCGACCCTCCTCGTCGCAGAAGACGACGAAGCCCGCCGCCCGTTCCTCTCCATCTCCGCTAGGTGATGTCGACTTCGTATCCACTTCGGTCGTAGACGCGCGGATAGAGACCGAGGCTCCGCAGCTCGCGCAGCAAGACCTTGAACGACTCCGGAAGACCCGGTTTCGGGAACTCCTCGCCCTTCAGGATCGCTTTGTACAACTGGATTCGCCCGCGCGTGTCGTCCGACTTCACGGTGAGCATCTCCTGAAGAAGGGCCGACGCCCCGTACGCCTCCAGCGCCCAGACCTCCATCTCCCCGAGGCGCTGGCCACCGAACTGCGCCTTGCCGCCCAGCGGCTGCTGGGTGATCAGCGCATACGGCCCGGTCGATCGGGCGTGGATCTTCTCGTCGGCGATGTGCTCCAGCTTGAGGATGTACATGTGCCCAACGGTGATGGGGCGCGCAAACGGCTCGCCGGTCCGGCCGTCCCGAAGGGTGACCTTGCCGTCGTGATCGTCCCCGTCGAGGAGACCCGCCTTCTTCCGCTCCTTGCGGAGCTCCTCGAGGATCTCGTCCTCCTTGGCTCCGTCGAAGATCGGGCTGGCGACGAGCTCGCCCTTGAGGTGCGCGAGCCAGCCCAGGTTCGCCTCGAAGATCTGCCCGAGGTTCATGCGCGACGGCACGCCCATCGGGTTCAGCACCAGGTCGACCGGCGTTCCGTCCGGCAGGAAAGGCATTTCCGCCATCGGTCGTACGGTGGAGATGACGCCCTTGTTGCCGTGGCGGCCGGCGAGCTTGTCGCCGATGGAGATCGTCTTCCGCTGCGCGACGAACACCTTGACCAGCTCGTTGACCCCCGCGTCAAGCTCGTCGCCCTGGTCGCGCGAGAACTTCTTCACCTTGATGACCTTGGCCGTGCCGGCCACGGGCCGCATCCGCAAAGACGTGTTCCTGACGTTGCGCGCGCGCTCGCCGAAGATCGAGCGGAAGATCTTCTCCTCCGGCGTCGGCTCCGACTCGCCGCGCGGCGTGATCTTGCCAACCAGGATGTCTCCCGTTCGGACGACCGTGCCCTCGCGGACGATCCCGTCCTCGTCGAGGTTCTTCAGGTCCTCCTTGGAGATGTTCGGGATGTCGGCGGTGATCTCTTCCGGGCCGAGCTTCGTCTCCTCGGCCTTCACCTCGAACTCCTCGATGTGGACCGAGTCGAGCAAGTTCTCTCGGACCAGGCGATCGCTCACGACGATCGCGTCCTCGTAGTTGTACCCCTCAAACGGCATGATCGCGACGAGCAGGTTTCGTCCGAGCGCCAGCTCTCCGAGATCGCTGGACGGTCCGTCGGCGAGGAGATCCCCGACCTTAACCGCATCTCCTTCCTTCACCACCGGTCGCTGGTGCAGGATCGTGTCCTGGTTGGATCGCTCGAAACTGACCAGCGTGTACGTCCGCTTCTTGGCTGCCTTCCCCGTCTTCCCTTTCTTCCCCACCACGATGTGGTCTGCGTCCACTTCGGCGACGACGCCGTCTTCCTCGGCGACGAGCAGCATCCCCGAGTCCATGGCCGCCTGACGCTCGAGCCCCGTCCCGACCAGAGGCGCCTCGGGGCCGAGCAACGGCACCGCCTGCCGCTGCATGTTGGCTCCCATCAGTGCGCGGTTCGAGTCATCATGCTCGAGGAACGGAATGAGCGCGGACGATATCCCGACGAGCGCTCGCGGGGAGACCCCGACGTAGTCCACCTCGTCCGGTTTCACGAGGATGACGTCTTCCCGCCCCGTTCGAACCTCGATCCGCTCGCCGAGGAGCTTGCCGGCAGCGCTGACCGCCGCCGTCGCAGGTGCGATCTTCAGACCCTCCTCGTCGTCGGCCATGAGGTAGTCGATCTGATCTGTGACCTTCCCCTTCACGACCTTTCGGTACGGCGCCACGAGGAACCCGTACTCGTTGACTCCTGCGTAGCAGGCGAGGGACGTGATCAGCCCGATGTTCTGCCCTTCCGGCGTCTCGATCGGGCAGATGCGAGCGTAGTGCGACGAGTGAACGTCACGGACCTCGATCTTCGCCCTCCGCTTCGTGAGCCCGCCACCGAGCGCGTTCAACCGCCGCTTGTGCGTCAGCTCCGTGAGCGGGTTCGTCTGCTCGAGGAACTGCGAGAATCGGCCTGTGTAAAACAGCTGGTTGATCGATCCCTGGACCGTGCGGGTCGAGATGAGTCGCCGGATGGTGTCCTTCTCCTCGAGCGCGTACTTCGACAGCTTGTCGCGGGCGATTCGCGCCATGCGCACCAGCCCGGTCCGGAGAGCGCTCTCCGCCAACTCCCCCGGCAGGCGGACGCGCTTGTTCGCCAGGTGGTCCTTCTCATCGAGAAGCTCCGGATGGTTCGGGACGTCGATCAGCACGCGGATCGTCCGTACGATGTCGGCGAGGTACAGCACCGGTTCCTTCAGCCCCATGCCAAGCTTCCGGTTCACCTTGAAGCGTCCGACCTCCGACAGGTGGTAGCTCGTGGGGTGGAAGTACAGGGTCTCGATGTATTCCCCCATCTGCGCCGGGGAGGAGCGATCGGACGGGCGCAGCTTGCGGTACACGGCGCGCAGCGCCTCCTCCTGGCTCGTCGTCTGATCCTCCTCCAGGGCACGCTGGACATAGCGGTTGACGAGGCGGATCGACTTGAGTCCCGCCGCCTCGATCTTCGCCAGGTGGCTCTTCTGCAGGATCTCACCGAAGGCGAGGATCGGCTCCTTCTTCCCCTTGGCGAGGGGCTCCGCAACGCGGCTCCCGACGTAGGGAGCTAGCTTCTCTGCGGTCACGGGGGTCACGAGAAACGAGAAGTACCGACACATGCGCGTCTCGTCGAAGCCGAGCGCCTTCAGGAGCACCGTCGCCACGACGCGCCCCTTTCGATCGAGGTTCGCGCGAAGCGTGCCCCGCTTCGTGTCCAGGAGGATCTCCAGCCAAGCTCCGAGTTCCGGAAGGATGTGGCCCTTGTATTGGTTGGTGTCCTCCTGTGTGAAGTAGACGCCCGGGGCGCGGGTCAGTTCGTTGACGAGCGCGTTCTCCGACCCGTTGATGATGAACGTCCCGCGGTTCGTCATCATCGGGAAGTCGCCGATGTAGAGCTCCGTTTCCTGGAGGAGCTTCCCCTCCTGGTAGAGCCTCGCGCCCACGCGCAGCGGGCGGGAGAACGTCAGATCCTTGTCCTTGCACTCGGCCTCGGTGTTGCGCGGGTCTCCGAGATACGGGGCGACGAAATCCATCCGCAGTCCGTCCTTGCCGTGCCCCTCAATCGGCGTGACGTCTGCAAACGCGCGCTTGATGCCCTTCTCGACGAACTCCTCGAACGACGAACGCACATCGGCCAACAGGTACGGTGGGGGAAGGATTTCCTGAATCCGTCCGTAGGATCTTCGTTCTCGGTACTTCATCTTCTCCCCTTGGAAACAACGCTCTGCCCTAGAGCGCTGTGCGCCCTAAGGCAGGCGTATGCAGATCCCAGATCTCTCTGGCGTGTGAGGTTACTCCAATGCGATCTCAGCCCCGGCCGCCTCCAGCTTCTCCTTGATGCTCGTCGCCTCGTCCGGGCCGACGTTCTCCTTGATCGTCGCCGGGATCTTGTCGGCCAACTCCTTGCATTCCTTCAGCCCCAGGCCCGTGATGTCCTTGATCTCCTTGATGACCTGGATCTTCTTCTGCCCGGCGCTCTTCATGATGACTTTGTACGTCTCCGCCTTGGGAACCGCCGCGTCTCCGCCGCCGGCGGAGGGAGCCATCGCCACAGCCACGGGGGCCGCCATCGCCGCCGAGACCCCGAATCGCTCCTCGATCATCTCGACGAGCTCGGCCAGATCCTTGACCGACATCTCCTCTATCTGCTGGAGGATGTCCTGGTTCGCCATCGCTTATGCCTCCTCTTTCTGTTCTTCACGCTGCTTCTTCACTTCGTTCAGGACGATCGCCAACTCGCGGATCTTGGCCTGCAGCACCGCGGCGAGCGCGCGCATCGGGCTCTGGAGGAGCATCGCCAGCTTCGCCAGCAGCTGCTCCCTCGACGGAAGCGTCGCGTACTTCGCGACGTCCTTCTCCACAACGACGGCCCCCTCGAAGAGACCGCCCTTGAGCTGGTACTTCGGCGCGTACGTCCGCCGGCACTCGTCGGAGATCTTGAAGGCAACCGCCGGGTCGCCGTAGCCGATCGCGACGCCGATCGGGCCGGAGAAGAGGTCCGAGAGGCCCTCGATCCCCGCCTCCTTCGCCGCGATCCTCGCCAACGTGTCCTTGACGACGCGGTAGTCCACTCCCTGCTTCGTGAACTTCTCGCGAAGCTCCACCATCTCATTGGCCGTCAGGCCGCGGTAGTCGGCGAGCACCAACGAGACTGCCTTCTCGAACTTCTCCTTCAGTCGAGCGACTTCCTCGATCTTCACTTGGGTCGGCATCTCGCGCTCCTACTCGACGTTCTCCGCGACCGCAGTCACTTCGCCGAGGTCGATCGTGATTCCCGGTCCCATGGTCGAGGCGACGCTCACCTTCCGGATGTAGCGTCCCTTGACGCCCTCTTCAGGCTTCCGCTCCGCCACGCCGCGAATCACAGCGATCAGGTTCTCCTTCAGCGCCGTCGCTTCGAACGAGGCCTTCCCGAACACGGAGTGAACCACACCCGTTCGGTCCGAGCGGAACTCGACCATTCCCTTCTTCAGCTCCCCGATGACCTGGCCGATGTCTTTCGTCACGGTTCCGGTCTTCGGGCTCGGCATCAACCCTCGCGGACCGAGGACCTTACCCAGCTTTCCCACGACGGGCATCATGTCGGGCGTGGCGACGACCTTGTCGAACTCGAACCACCCCTCCTGGATCTTCTTCGCCAAGTCGTCGCCGCCGACGTAGTCGGCGCCAGCCTTCTCGGCCTCCGCGATCGAGTCTCCCTTGGCGAAGGCCAGGATGCGGACCTTCTTGCCGGTTCCGTGGGGCAGGTTGCACGTCCCCCGGACGATCGTCTGGCTCGACTTGATGCCAAGCACCACGGCGACCTCTGCGGTCTCGTCGAACTTGGCCGTCGCCGACGCCTTGAGTTTCGCCATGGCGTCGTCGAGTCCGTACGTGGCGCGAGGCTCAACAAGCGTGGACACCCCGGTATAGCGTTTGCTCCGTTTCACCCGTCCACCACCTCGACTCCCATGTTCCGGGCGGTGCCCTCGATGATCCTCATCGCGGACTCCAGCTTGTACGTGTTCAGATCCGGAAGCTTGCGCTCGGCGATCCGGCGAACCTGTTCCCGCGTGACGCGAGCCACCTTATTCAGGTTCGGTTGGCCGGATCCTGTCTGGATCCCCGCCGCCATCTTGATCAGCACCGCGGCCGGCGGCTGCTTCAGCACGAAGTCGAACTTGTTCCCCATGTAAACGGAGATGATGACCGGGATAATGATCCCGGGCGTCTCGCCCTTCGTGGCCTCATTGAACTTCTTGCAGAAGTCCATGATGTTGAGCTTGTGCTCGCCGAGCGCGGGTCCGACCGGAGGTGCCGGCGTGGCTTGGCCAGCCGGGATCTGCAACGTGATCTTCGCGATGGCAGTTCGTGCCATACGACCTCCTCCCCTTCCCTCGTTTCTCGACTACAACTTCTCGATCCCCTCGAACCCGAGACGCACCGGCGTCTCGCGCCCGAAGATCCTGACCATGACGGTAATCTCCTCAGCGTCCTTGTCGATCTCCTTGATCTCGCCGGTGAAGTCGGCGAAGGGGCCTTCGACGATCTCGACGACCTCGCCAACGGTGAAGTCAATCTCGATCTTCGGCTCGCCCGTCGCCGTGGAGGCCGCCGTCGTCGCCGCGGCGACCGGCACCGCCAGCAAGCCGGCCTTCCGCTTGATCAGCTTCATCTCCGGGCCCTCGATCGGCATCGGCTTGAACTTGGAGCCGACGTAGCGCACCGCGCCTTTGATCCCGTCGATCAGCTCCATCATCTGCTCCTCCTCGAGCCCCAGCCGTCCGAAGACGTACCCCGGGAAGAGCCGACGCTTCTCGATCCTCTGGATCATCACGACGCGCTTGTCCTTGTACTCCTTCACCTTCAGGAGCCCCGAGGCGCGGCTCGGAATCACGTCCTCTTCCTCGATCTTGTCTCCCTGCTCGAGCGTCTGGCCCTTGCGGATCCGCGCCACGTATTTCTCAGGAATCAGCCGCTTCTTCTCTTTGCCGTCCGGGTGTTCGAACGTCACCCGTCGAACCTTGTCTCTCAGCACCACGGCGCCGCGGTTGGCGATGACGAACCGCTCGTCGCTGTCCGTCGTCAGCGGGACGCCGTTTCGGATCTTCTCCCCGACGCGGATGTCGCGGCGAACGTGCTTGTCGGCCGGAACCAGGTAGGTCTCCTCATTCCGGTTCGTGAGTTCGATGATCACGCGCTGCAGCGGTTCGACGTCGATGATCTTCGCGCTCTCTTCGATGTGTCGCTCCGGCTTGCGGGCGAGCGGCTCGCCGCGCTGGATGCGCTCGTTCGGCTTCGCGACGAGATCGTAGTCGTACGGAACCCGATACTCGGTCGCCGACCCCCGCCGGCTTCGCGACGTGATGACCTCCTCGACCGGGACGAGGAAGAACGTCTCCTCCCCTTCCACGGTGAAGGCCTCCGCCGCTCGCTCCCAAGCGCGCTTGCGGATCCGATCGTTGAGGTCTTCCTTGACCTTCAACTCGGACCCCGCGTAGGTCTGGATTGCGTACCACTTCTTCAGCCGCATGATGGTTGGGACCGGGCTACGCCGCCCGGATCTGGAAGACGTACCGGAGAACGAGGCCGATGACTCCGTCGACGCCCCAGATGTAGATCGTGAGGACGACGGTCAGCACCAGAATCAGCGCCGTCAGCGAGATCACCTCGTTGCGCGTCGGCCAGCTGACGCGCCCGACTTCCTGCCGCACTCCCTTGAGGTAGTTCACCATCCGCTCGATCATCTGCGTCTCCTCGCCTAGGGATCGCCCTTGCAGGCCCGGAGGGGCTCGAACCCCCGACCTTCCGATTTGGAGTCGGATGCTCTGCCAATTGAGCTACGGGCCTCTATCGAACCTCTGGCCCGACACGGGCCTCTATCGCACTCTTGGCCGCCCGACGCGGGCCTGTCACGTCCGCCCCACCAGGCTCTAGACCTCCTTGTGGAGCGTGTGCTTGCGGTCCCACTTGCAGTACTTGTTCAGCTCCAGCTTGCCGTGAGCGGTGGCCTTGTTCTTCTTCGTGTGGTAGTTCCTCCGCCCGCACTCGCTGCACGCGAGCGTGACGTGGACGACCGCTTCGCCCTTCTTCGCCATGAGCCGGTTCCTCTCTTACGCTACTCGATGATCTTCGACACGACGCCGGCGCCGATCGTCTTTCCGCCCTCGCGGATCGCGAACCGGAGGCCTACGTCCATCGCGACGTGGTGCATCAATTCGCCCGTGAAGACCACGTTGTCGCCCGGCATGACCATCTCCACGCCCTCGGGCAGGATGACCGTGCCGGTGATGTCCGTCGTGCGGAAGAAGAACTGCGGCCGATAGCCGGTGAAGAACGGCTTCTGCCGCCCGCCTTCGTCGCGCGTCAGAACGTAGATCGAGCCCTCGAACTTGGTGTGCGGAGTGATCGTCTTCGGCGCGGCGAGGACCTGCCCGCGCTCAACCTGATCCTTGTCGATGCCGCGCAGCAGGATGCCCACGTTGTCGCCCGCGATCGCGTACTCGAGCGTCTTGTTGAACATCTCGAGGCTCGTCGCGACGGTCTTCTCGATCTGGTCGTGGATTCCGACGATCTCCACTTCCATACCCGGGGTGATCTTGCCGCGGTCGACCCGCCCGGTGACAACGGTGCCGCGCCCCTTGATCGAGAACACGTCCTCGATCGACATCAGGAACGGCTTGTCCTCGTCCCGGTCCGGCAGCGGGATGAACGAGTCCACGGCCTCCATGAGGTCGAAGATCGGCTTCACGGCCGCCGAGTTCACGTCCGACGCCTGCAGCGCGAGAAGCGCCGAGCCGCGGACGATCGGGGTCTCGTCACCCGGGAACTCGTACTTCGACAGAAGATCGCGGATCTCCATCTCGATCAGGTCAATGAGCTCGGGGTCGTCCACCTGGTCGACCTTGTTGAGGAAGACGACGATCGCCGGAACGTTCACCTGGCGCGCAAGGAGGACGTGCTCTCGCGTTTGAGGCATCGGCCCGTCCGTGGCCGAAACGACGAGAATCGCTCCGTCCATCTGCGCGGCGCCCGTGATCATGTTCTTGATGTAGTCGGCGTGTCCCGGGCAGTCGATGTGGGCATAGTGCCGCGTCTCCGTCTCGTACTCCACGTGCGCGACGTTGACCGTCAGAATCTTCGTCGCGTCGCGTCGGAACAGCTTGGCGTCGGCCTTCGCCACCTGATCGTACGATCGCTCCTGAGCCAATCCCTTGGACGCCAGCACCTTGGTGATCGCCGCCGTCAGCGTCGTCTTGCCATGGTCGATATGGCCGATCGTTCCGATGTTCAGGTGAGGCTTATTCCTCGCAAAAGCTTCCTTCGCCATTCCTTAGACCTCCTCAGCGACAGTAGGTTCGACGATCTTCCGTCCCATCAAACAAAAAGCGTCCGCCGCGAGCATGAGCCCGCGGCCGGAGTCGAACCGGCGACCTCCCCCTTACCAAGGGGGTGCTCTACCTCCTGAGCCACACGGGCACGTCCAACTCCGCCGGGTTCGGAGTGTACCCCAAACCCGCAAAGCTTCCAACCCAAGTGGAGGGGGAGGGATTCGAACCCCCGTAGGCGTCCGCCAACGGATTTACAGTCCGCCCCGTTTGGCCGCTTCGGTACCCCTCCGAGCCATCGACAAGAGCCAGCGGCCAGAGTCGAACTGGCAACCTACTGATTACAAGTCAGTTGCTCTGCCGGTTGAGCTACGCTGGCGGCTTGCTCGATTCGGCCGGATTGTACGAAGCCCGCTTCGCCCGGTCAAGAACGCCGTTTCGGGTTCTCGCGGGTTTCGCCCTGCCCGGGGTGCGACCGCCGTCTCACGGGTCGCGGTCGAGGCGCCGCTCAAGTTCGGCGCGCAGCTCCTCGCGATCGCCGATCCC
>CAZWQN010000035.1:0-11430 GCA_964635895.1 uncultured Thermotogae bacterium
GGGCACCGCTAGAGAGAGATGCCGAAGCCGAGGTAGAGCCGCTGGGCGGCGTTCCACCCGATGAGCGGGTACGCGTAGCCCAAGGCGACGTCGATCCCCATCCCTAGCGGTCCGACAAGCCCCAGGCGCAGCTCGCCGCCCGTCTCGAGTCGGAATCCGAGATCGAAGACGGGCGGAGTCTCGACCCACGTTCGCCCACCGCGGAGGAACAGGACCGGGGTGACGGAGTCGACGCGGGCGAGGTTGAGGAGCGCGTAGCCCCAATCCCGGAGGGGCGGGGGAAGGACGACGTCGACGCCGATGTAGGCCTGCCGCTGGCCGCTCGGCAACTTGGAGAACGCGTGGAGCCGGTCGAGCGAGAACTCGAACGCCTCGGGGAGCGGCCGGATCAGCGCCTCGGAGACCGATGCGGCGAGGTCCAGGTACAGAAGGGCGGCCCAACGATAGCGGACCGTTCCGCTCCACGTCAGGGAGGCGAACGGCTCTTCCCCCAGCCCGGGGATTCCGAGAACCAACGACACGGTCCCCTGGCGCACGCGTCTCGGAAGCGCCGAGCACGACAAGGCGAACGAGGCGTACGGGATCGAGTCCGCTAGGGTTCCCACGACGCCGAAGGTCACGTTCAGCTGATACGAGGGATACCAGTAGCGCCCAGGGCTCCCGGTTTCCGGATGTGAGTAGAAGGAGACGACCGCCGTGGCGGAGGCGTCGAGGTCGCCCACCCCCTCGACCGGATCGAACCCGAGGAGCGCGGCACGCGCTCGTAGCGAGAGGCGGCGGTCGACGTCGGCGGCGAACGCGCCCACGACGTCCCAGCGGCGGAAGAGCTCGTCCCAGTCGGGGGTAGCGCCGCTCCCGGCGTCGAGGTGCGGGAATGCCATGACGCTCCACTGGTGGTCGTTGCGGAAGGACCCTGACACGGAAAGAAGCCTCACTGCGATCACGTACGCGTCGAGCGGTCTCCCCACGGGTGGAGCGTCCGCGGGCCGCAGTGGGCTCTTGACGAGGATTCTTCGCGGCCAGTGGTTGTTGAAGCGGTTGCGGTCAGGGAGCATCTCCTCGGGATCGATGTCGATGCGCGTGACGCGGAGCGTTGTGACGAAGAACGGCACGGCGGCGGCCGCCCCGTCGCTCGAGATCCACGTCGTCCGCACCGTGGAGCCGTCAGACAGCGTCGCCGCGATCGTGACCGGAAGCGGGGGTCCTGAGCGCCGAACGCTTGCCGTCGTGGTGTACCCGTCGTCGCCGAGGACCGACTCGAACCCATCCACCGCGATGTCGAGCTGTGCGTTGCCCGTCACCCAATCGGCGAAGAACTGCGGGTACAGCGCGTTTCCCGCGGCCCGCTCCACAACATCCTGCAACGTGGCGACCGTCAGATGCCGCCCGCTCCACGCCGCAGCCGTGTCTCGGAGCAGATCGTCCATCCGGTCGCGTCCGAGAACGCTCTCCAGTGCGCGCAGCACGAGGTATCCCTTCTTGTACGTCCGCACGGTCTCGCCGTTCAGGAACTCGACGTTGCGCAGCGGCTTCACAATCCCTTCGTCGAACCCCAACTTGAGGAGCGTCAGGTACGGACTCTCGAACGTGTGCTGCCGGAGGTTGTAGTACCCAAAGACTTCGCCGACCAGATCCTCCGCGAGCCCCTGACCGAGGCCGACGAAGAGGTTCGGCTCGAAGGCTCCGTACCGGTTCTCGAAGTAGCGGACCGACAGGTACTCGGCGAAACCCTCGGAGATCCAGTTCTCCGCGTTGAAGTCGACGCCGACGCCGATCCCCCACCACAAGTGGGCGATCTCGTGCGCGAGCGCGTAGTCGATCAAGCGGTCGTACATGCCGAGGACCGGCATGTCCTTCATGCGCGTGAGGAGGGATCCGAGAAGCACCATCCCGTCTGCGGCGAGCCCATACAGCCCCGGGGTCGGATCCTCCGCGATCACCAGCCGCTTGCCCTCGAAGGGGCCAAACCGCTCGCTGTACGCGGTGAGGATCGCCGCCGCGCAGGAGGCGGCCATCCGCGCGAAGTCCTCGCCTCCCGGAAGGCAGAGAACCTCAATGGGCACGTCGTTCCACGTCGTGCTGAGCACCGTCACGTCGCGGCCGATCAGAAGGGGCACCGAGCGGACTGCGCGTTCGCTCGTGAGCGCGATCGTCGTTCGATCGCTTGCGACGACCGACGTCTGCCGGTCGGCCCCTCCGAACGCCCGGTAACCGCTGGGGACCACGAGTTCTACGCGGTACATGGCGGCGGGGAGGGCGAAGGTGTCCTCGCTTGCCGGACGAGCCACGGCGACCGGATTCCACCCGAATCGCCAGATGTAGGTGTCCCGATAGGCGCACATGTCGGCGGCGAGCGCGCGGGCGAACTTGGTCACGAAGCCGATGCGGAGCGTCACACGCTCGCCAGGTGGAAGGGGCCTCGGAAGCTCGACGATCAGGAGACCGCCGTCCAGGGAGTACGTCTGGAGACCGGCCGGCGTCGGCTCGAGCCGATACGGAAGAGCCGCCTTCGAGGCATCCGAGACGTCGAGGATCTCGGTCCACGTCGGATCGAATCCGTTGACGTAGCCTGCGTCGAGGAGGCTGGAGTCGACATACGGATTGCGCTCCCGTCCCCAGTTGGCGACGAGAAGGAACACCACCTCGCCGACCGAGGCGCCGGTGTCGTTCAGGTAGTCCACCCACTCGGCGCCCACGAGGGTGTCGCTCTGCGGATCAAGGGTCACGGAGATGTTGTAGGAACTCACCCCGCCAAGGTCCGCGGCGACCGCCGGGCACGCGACGAGGACGGCAGCGCACAGCGCGGCAGCGACGAGTCGAGTGGACATGTCTCGCTCCTTTCAAGTCTCCAGGGACGGATTGTGATCCGATTCGCCGGCGGGGGCAACGGTGGGGCAAGGGCGGCCGGGGATCGGCGGTCATGCGTCGGAAACGACGCGACGATCGTCCGGCAGCGGGAGGGACGCGCAGCCTAGGCGTTCGCGTCGGCCCGGGGCGACTCCACGGCTCGTCGGTACGTCACGCCGCGCTCCGCGAGTCCGTCGAGCAGGAATCCTACACAGGCCTCGTCGCGCCCGACGACCTCCGGAGGGATGACTCCCGTTTCCCGAAAGAGGCCCTTCGCCAGCAGGCGAACCGCCATCGTCGCCGTGTAGCCCGTCGTTCGCGCCATGGAGGACGTCCCGGTCGTCCGATCGAATCGATCGGCAAGGGAGTAGGTGACGCGCACGGGCACGCCGCCCTTCCCTCCCTCGACCACGATGCGCATCACCGTCAGATCCTCGTCCCCTTCCCGCATCTGCCACAGCGGGAAGAGGAGCGCCGCGGCGACGTCGACGGGCCGCACGGACGAGCCGCCGACCTCGATCCTCTCGGACCCGAAGAATCCGCTGTCGCGCAAGAGGCGGATCCGCTCGGCGTGTCCCGGGTAGCGCATTGTCTTCTCCGCCATGTCAGGGCAGGGAATAGTGTCGAGCAGTGTCCGCAACCCGTCGGTGACGAAGGCCTCCAGCGTGCCGATCCCCTCGACGTCAACGAGCTCCACGTCCGACAGCGCGGGCCGCACCCGCCGCTCCCCGGCCTCGATGAGGCGGCTCGGCCGCGTGTACTCCTCGATGACGTCGATCGGCGAGAACCCCGCCTTGTACTCGTACGGAAGGGTGCGCACGGTCGGCAGTCCTCCGACGTAGATTCGCACCCTGGTCGTGCGGTCGAGGCGTGCGCTCTCCCGCCCGACCAGGAGGTTGCTCATCCCCGGGGCGACGCCACAGTCCACCAACGCCGTGACTCCGTGGGACCGCGCGAGCTCGTCCAGGCCGAACGGGTCCTCGGGGAAGAAGGCAATGTCGACCACGTTCTTTCGCGCCTTCAGCACGGCCTCGAGCGTGCGATACCCGAGGAATCCCGGAACGGCGCTGACGACCACGTCCGCCGCGGCGACCGCTCGCGTCACCGCGCTCGGGAGCGAGAGATCGACGCGCTCCCCGGCGATGCCGTGCCGCGCGCGCAGGAGCTCGAGTCGCTCCGCGTCGCGGTCGGCGACCCGGACCTCGAAGCCCGGCTCCTTCGCTAGGTCGATAGCCATCGCGCTTCCCACTCGGCCGGCTCCCAGTACGACAACCCTCATGGACTCTCCTTCCTGCGCTCGATCGGGTGCGGAACGCCCCCGCCGTGACTATGCGCGGCGCGAGGGTCGCTCACAAGGGCAGCGACCCGCGTCGCGAGGGCACGGCACGCGGCCGCCTCTTCGGAGGTGGGGAACGCGGCACAGATCCCCAGGGCCGCCTGCGCGTGCTCGGCGGCCTCGTCCTTCCGGTTCCGTTCAAGAGCAATCTCGGCCAGCATTCGGTGGCAATGCGAGGCGGCAAGTCGCTGGTGCACGCGCTCCGCGAGGGCGAGCGCTTCGGCGAACGCGGCGGCCGCGGCGTCGGGCCGTGCCAGGCGTCTCTCGACTTGCGCCACCTGGATGAAGCACCCCATCTGGCCGTACGGGTCGATGTCAAGCTGACGGCGGATCTCCGCAGAGCGAGCGAACCCGGCCCGTGCTTCGTCGAAGCGCTTGAGCTCGAGATCGCAGACGGCCAGCGAGAACAGCCCGAGGGCGAGGCCCCAAGCGTCGCCAAGTTCCTTTCTCACCTCGAGGCTTCGCTTCGCCGCCGCGACCGCTCTCTCGAGCGAGTCCTTGGCGTGGCGGTAGCAGATTGCCTCCGCCCCGGCCGCGAACTCCCATCGATATCCCTCGGCCTCCAAGAAGCGAAGGTCCTCCTCGAGTTCGGCGGTGCGCAGCTCCGAGTTCTCATGGTGGGAGAACGCGGCGAGAACGTCCACGAACGCCGTGTCCCGGTCGCGCGGCCTGCCCCGCACGGCCCGACGGCTGTCCCGGAACAGGCGTTCTGACTCCTCCCCATCGAAGAAGTTGGTGAACCACGCCTGCAGTCCCCGCAGATAGCCCTGCGCGGGAGCGGACGCGGCGGCGGCCGCGTCCGCCGCCTCGCGGAACAGCTCCCGTCCCTCCGCGAAGCGGGTCGTCATGTCGCACAGGAGGAACAGGGCCATGGCGGATTGATGGAGGTCTCCGAACCGCTTTTCGAGGATCGCCTGTCGCCACGCGGCATGGAGGTTCACGGCCTCTTGCCCGAGGACCCCAAGAGCGTCCTTCTGCTCGGGACCCTTGAGCCGGCCCTCCTGACTGGACAAGAACGCGAGGTAGTACCCGGAGTGCCGCGCCTCCAATCGCGCCCGCTCGTCGGGCAGAACCTGCAGCCGCTCCGCCGCGAACTGGCGAACGGTCTCCAGCATGTCGAATCGGTCGGACGCGGAGCGGCGCACAAGGGACTTCCCGACGAGGGAGGCGATGGTCGGCAGTGAAACGGAGGCGATCCGTTCGGCGGCCTCCGCGGAGAATCCCCCACGGAACACGGAGAGGGCTCGGAAGGCCTCTCGTCCCGGTCGGTCGAGGAGCGTCCACGATCCCTCGAACGCGGCGCGCAAGCTACGGTGGCGACGGGGCGTGAGGGGTCTCTTGGCGTTCAGGAAACCCAGCCCGCGGGCGATCTCCTCCGCGATGGCCTGGCAGCTCATGGTTCGGCTCCACGAAGCGGCCAGTTCGATGCCGAGGGGGAGTCCTTGGAGAAGGCGACAGATGCAGCCGATCGCTTCCAGCTCCTCTTCCGAGGGGTCGAATCGCGCGTCGAGGCGCTTGGCGGCCTGCAGGAACATCCGAACCGCCGCGTAGCCCCGCGCGCTGTCCCGGGGGCTGTCCTCGTGCGGGTAGGCGAGGCCTTCGAGCGGGTAGATCCACTCCCCCTCCAGATCGAGCTCTTGGCGCGACGTCACGAGGAAACGGGGTCCGTTCTGGAGGTCCACCAACGTCTGCAACCACCGCACGTCCCTGCCGAGGTGCTCCACGTTGTCGAGGACGAGGAGGACGGACCGGCCGCGCAGCTGCGCGATGAGATCGTCGAGCGGCGTGGCTTCGCCCGGGGGCGAGCTGTGGGGACGCGGTTCGTCGAGGGCCGCGGCAATCGCGGCGGGAGCGAAGGCTGCCGAATCCACCGCGGCGAGGGGAACGAACACAACGCCGCCGGGGAACCGTCCCGCCGCGCTCCGCGCCACCTCGACGGCCAGGCGCGTCTTTCCGCTCCCGCCAACTCCCGTCACCGTGACCATGCGGCAGTCATCCCGGGCGAAGAGGTCGAGCAACCGGGAGACGTCCGCCTCCCGGCCGAAGAGCGGCGTGCGGAACTGCGGAAGCGAGGTTGGCTCCGAGGCCGTCGGGATGCGAACGGGAGCCGCACCCGCCGCCGACGTGCGGATCGCCTCCGCCAGAGAGAGAGTCTCCTCGCACGGGGCAAGGGACAACTCCTGCTGCAGAAGCCGAGCGCACTCGTCGAACTGGCGCAGCGCGCCCGCGCGGTCTCCCATCGCCGCGCGCAGACGCATCGCGCGCCGGTGAGCTGCTTCGTGAAGCGGCTGGGTGGCGAGCTGGCGCTGAGCGTGCGCCAGGGCGCGGTCGAGCTGGCCTCGCTGCTCGAAGTGATCGGCCAGCGCATCCAGCGCCCCCATCAGCTCCTCCGCGAGGACGTCGGCCTCGGAGTATTGCCACTCCTCGTAGGAGCGGCTGTCGTCCACGACGAACCCCGCCAGGAGGCGGTCCGAACAGAGAGCCACGGCGTCCTCGAGTTGCGCGGCGCCACGATCACAGAGAGTGATGCCAGGATGGGAGTGCGATCGGCAGGGAGAGAGGGCGCGGCGGAACTCGATGACGTCGATCCACAACCCTGACTCCAAGCGGAGCCCGATCATGTGGCGGGTCGACGTGATCCAGTCTCCGAGCGGCGTCTGATTCAGGAGCCACAACGCGTTGCGAAGGAGCGCGTAGGCGCGGGAGCTCTCCTGCTCCGGCCAAAGGAGCGCCGCGAGTGCGTCTCGGCTGTGTGCCGACTGGGTGACGGCGAGGTAGGCGAGTAGCGCGACCGCCTTGCGGCGCGGAACCGTGACCGTCTCCCCGGCGCACTCCATTTTGGGGTAGCCGAACAAGCGAACGCGAAGCGGTTCCACGTCACCTCCCCTGCATGGAAGGATGAGTATACGGGGACGCTCCCGCGTTGGAAACGGAACGGAGACGTCCGCCGAGGTAGACTGAAGAGGACGGGGTGGGGGATGCGATGACGTCGAACGGCGGGCTTGCCCGAGCGCTGGAACGCGCCGACGCGATGGTGCGGCGCGGAGAACAGGCGGCCGCGGAGACGAGACGAGTTCTTGTGCGCTCGTTGCTCGATCATCAGATCTCCGCAGGCCGCAAGGCGGGGCTGTTTGCCCTCGACCCGGAGGACTGGGAGCGCGGTCCGCGGCTGTGGACCGGTGAGTCCATCCGCACCAAGCTGGCGGCAGAACACATCTTCTCCCAGGAGGCGGCGCGGCTGCTCCACCGGCTCGGGGAGCGAGACCCGGCCGTCGAGAGAGCCGTCGCGCTTGCGGCGGGCCGGCTCGCGGAGACCTGTTACGCAGCGCGGCACTGCACGATCGGCGAGTGCGCCACCAGCTTCATCAGCTACGTGCGGTTTCTGGCCTCGGTGCGCGGCGACGATGCGCGGGGAGACGTCACCCGGCGGGTGCAGACGCTGTCCCAACATCGCGCTCCGAACGGCCGCTGGATCCGGTTCCCCTTCTTCTACACGCTCCTCGTCCTTTCCGAGCTACCGAAGTCGGTTGCGGAGAACGAGACGGCCTTCGCGCGGGACGCCGTCGCCCGGTCCACGATTCGGTCGTCGATCGAGGAACCGTACGCCGGCCGACGCGCCCGCCTTCTCCAAGATCTCCTTGCCGCAGGTGGAGGGGTCGGCGGTTCGCCATCCCACCGCAAGCGGGACACACGGTAGCGCCCAGCCTGCTGTTTCGCGGCCTGTCGTTCCGCGGCCCGCGTCTCATCGCTCCGCCAGCAGCGCAGAAGGGTGGAACGGTTGTCGGCCATTCATCTCCGAGGGAGGGACGGGAGAACCTGGGGAGTGATACGATCCCTCATCTGGGGAAGGAGGCCACCGTGTTCGGTCTCAAGGAGAAGCGGCGCGCCAAGCTGCGGACGGAGGCGCTCCCGGAGGTCTGGGCGGCGATTCTCGGCGCCGTCCCTTTGTGCGGACGTGTTCCGGCCGCGGATCGACCGGAGCTGCACGGCATCGTCCGGGTCCTCCTTGCTGAGAAGCGGTTCGAAGGCGGTGCCGGATTCGTCGTTGACGACACGGTGCGGCTGACCATCGCCGGGCAGGCGTCCGTCCTTCTGCTTCACCGCGCGACGGACTACTTCCCGAGACTGCACTCGGTCATCGTCTATCCGCAGGAGTACGTCGCCCCGCTGGAGGACGTCGACGACGACGGGTTGGTGACGGAGGACTTGGAGTCGCGATCCGGAGAGTCATGGATGCACGGGAGCCTCGTGCTGTCGTGGAAGGACATCGTCGCCGACCTCGAGGATCCGCTCGGCGAATGGAACGTCGTCCTGCACGAGTTCGCGCACCAGCTCGACGGGGAAACGGGCGAGATGAACGGCTCCCCGCCGATCGCCGATCCCGAGCTGCGCGTTGATTGGGCGCGGGAGATGGACTCCGCCTACGCCGACCACTGCCGGCGGGTCGACCGCGGGAGGCCCACCGTTCTCGACCCCTACGCGGCGGAGGAGCCGTCCGAGTTCTTTGCCGTCGCGACCGAGGCGTTCTTCCAACAGCCGCGGCGGATCCTGGCGGCGCTTCCGTCGCTCTACGGGCTCCTGCAGCGATACTACCGGCAAGATCCGGCGACGTGGGTCCTCGAGGACCCGTTGTCCAGCGGACCATGATCCGCGAAGCGGCACGTCAGGAGGCTCTCATGCGGTTCGAGGAGGTTCTGTCCATCCTGTCCACGGAGCTGTCGGGGTCCCGCGCCAGGGAGCTTGCGGCGGACATCGCTCGCTTCCACCGCACGCAAGCGTCGCCCGGGTATGACGAGGCGCTCGG
Source organism: uncultured Thermotogae bacterium (assembly GCA_964635895.1). Classification (GTDB taxonomy): domain Bacteria; phylum Bipolaricaulota; class Bipolaricaulia; order UBA7950; family UBA9294; genus JAPLGD01. The sequence goes on from CAZWQN010000035.1 coordinate 8,988, forward strand.
CGTCGTCCGGGAGAAGCTGTCCGCGTGGGGCCTTCCCACGCGCACCCACACGTATCCTGCCGACGGGCGCACCAAGACCTACGGGTGGACGGCGCCTCCGGCGTGGACCGTGAGGGGCGGCTCCCTGACGCAGACCGCGCCAGCGGGACGCTGCCTCGCCTCCTTTGACGAGATCCCCACCTGCGTGGTGGTCCACTCGCCGGGCGGATCGTTCGAGGGCGACCTCGCCCACGTCGGCAAGGGAGACACCGAAGCGGACTACGCGGGAGTCGAACTCCACGGTCGCGTCGCGCTCGCCTGCGGTCGCGCCGCCGAGGTGGTCAAGCGAGCGGCTCGGCGAGGCGCCGTCGGAGTCGTGCTCTACCCCGATGACGAGCGCGCCGCAGCATCACACGATCTCGTGGGCTACCACGGGATCTTCCCCGGCGCGGAGGAGATTCCAGGACTCGTTCCGGCGTTCTCGGTGTCACGTCGAACGGCCGACGACCTTCTGCGCCGGCTGCCCCGGGAGACCGTGCGCGTTCGTGGAGACATTGACGCCGAGTTCACGGAGACGGCTCTCCAGGTTCTGGAAACGTGGATTGACGGGTCCAGTCCCGAGGTCGGCGAGGTCCTTCTCGTTGCCCACCTCTGCCATCCGCGTCCGTCGGCGAACGATAACGCTTCGGGAAGCGCCGTTCTCGCGGAGGCCGCCCGCGCCCTCCGAGCCTTCGCCGGCCGCTGCCCGCTGCGGGCGACCGTTCGCTTCCTCTGGGTGCCGGAGTTCTACGGCACGCTGCCTTGGGCGGCGGAGCACGCGGAGGATCTCCGGCGGGTCCGCTACGTCCTCAACCTCGACATGGTCGGGCAGTCTCCCGAGCGAATCGGAGAGCCGCTGCGCGTGTTCCGCGCGCCGAACCACCTGCCGAGCTACGTCCACGTCGCGGTCGAGCCTCTCCTCGCAGCGGTCGCGGGACAGGTCGTTGCGGCCCCCGGGGGATCCCGCCGGCCGCTCCACTGGAGCTATGACCCGCCGAGCGGAGGCAGCGATCACCTCGTCTTCGCCGCGCCGCCGCACGGGATCCCCTCCTTCATGGTCGGACACGATGACCCGTACTGGCATACGAGCCTCGACACGATCGACAACGTGGACCCGACCCGACTTGAGCACGTCGGCGCGTTCGTCTGCGCCGCCGCCCTGCTTCCGCAGACCGCCGCGGACGACGATCGCTTGCTCGGGTGGCTCCTCGCCTACGGAGCTCATGAACTCGCTCGCGCCGCCGGCCTGGCGCAGGACCTTCCCCCGAGGCTGGGACGGGAGCTTCTCGAGATCGCCCTCTCCATCGAGGAGAAGCGCGCTCAGACGGTTGCCGCCCTGGGCGTCGAGGAGCGCAAGGCAAGGCTTCTGGAAAGGCACCTGGCCGTCCTGCGCAGGCTGCAGGACCATCTTGCCGAGGTTCTGCCACGCGCCGAAGGAAGCGCGCAGCCGACAGATCGCGAGCGCCCGCGGCGACGCATGGATGGTCCTCTCGTCTACGCCGTGACGGACTCATTCACCGACAACGAAGCGCGCTTCTTCAAGGAGAAGCTGTCGGCCCATCACCGGGCGCTCGCCGAGGGGCTTCTCGCCCTGTGCGATGGCACGCGCACGGCGCAGCACATCGCTCTCCAGCTCTCGCTCGACGCCGGGCGCCTGGTTCCGGTCGAGGACGTCGAGGGAGGCGTGGCGCTGCTCCGTAAGGCTGGCTACGTCTCGTGAGCGGTGCCCGTCGCCGCCGGGCGTAGCGAGGCGACGACGTCGCGCCCCGCGGCGCGCGAGGCGGCCAGCAGGTCAGGACGATTCGCTGCGTCGCGTAGGTCGGAGACGCCGGGCGCGACCACGGAGGCCGTGAGCGTGGCGCCGAGGTACGCCAACGCGTCGTCGAACATCCCGACGACGTGGCGCGCCGTCTTCGGATCCGTGTCGCCCAGGGTGACGACGAGCACGGCCCGCTTTCCGGCGAACGCGGCGCGAGTCTTCGGGTCGTGCCAAGGGCCGTACCAGCGATCGACGAACGCCTTCATCTGAGCCGAGGGACCCCACCAGTACACCGGGGTCGCGAGGGCCCACACCTCGCTCGCGACCATGTCGCTCACCAGCTCTTGCATGTTGTCGCGCTGGACGCAGGCGCCGGTCGCCAGGCAGCCGTCGCAGGCAAGGCAGGGCGCGATCATCTTCTCTCCCAGGATGATCCGCCCGACGACGGCGCCACCCTCCTCGGCACCGATCAGCACTTCCTCGAGCAACGTCGCTGAGTTCCCGGCGCGGCGAGGACTCCCGAACACGCCGAGAACGCGCGGCGCCCTTCCTGAGTTCGTCATGTCTCTTCCTCCCGGACGTCGTACATCGTAGGGCGACGCGACGCGCGCTGCCACGCGGGACGCGCCGAACCGCCGATTGACGGAAGCTGCGGCGCCACGCTAG
>CAZWQN010000036.1:0-11328 GCA_964635895.1 uncultured Thermotogae bacterium
CGCCGCTCGGCGGCGGCGGCGATCTCCGGCCCGACGCCGCGGTGGTGCACGGCTCGGGCCGCGGCCTGCGCGGCCCCCATGAGAGCGAAGTCGGCCACCAGGTCCACGGCGCGGAACCGCGTGAGAAAGCCGTGCTGGTGCGTCCCGAGAAGGTCGCCCGGCCCGCGAATGCGAAGGTCCTCCTCCGCGATGGCGAAGCCGTCCGAGACATCACGGAACGCCTCAAGCCGTCGGCGCGCTTCCTCTGTGCGAGCGTCGGCGATCGCGAAGCAGACCGATGCCTGCCCGGAGCGCCCGATCCTCCCGCGCAGCTGGTGGAGCTGGGAGAGACCGAACCGGTCGGCATGTTCGATCACCATGAAATCGGCGTCCAGGACGTCCACGCCGACCTCGACCACCGTGGTCGACACGAGCAGGTCAACCTCCCCGCGACGGAACCGCGCCATGACGTCGGCCTTCTCTCCGGTCGGGAGCCTCCCGTGGAGCAGCCCGACGCGCGCCCGGGAGAACCGTTTCGACAGCTCCTCGTGGACCTTCACCGCGGCCTTGGCGTCGATCTTCTCCGACTCCTCGACGAGGGGCAGGATCACGTAGCCGCGGCGCCCGCCGTCGAGCGCCTTTCCCACCTCGTCGTAGACCGCTTCGCGGCGCGCCTCCGCCACCCAGTGGGTCGTCGTCCGCTTCTCCCCGAGCGGCAGCTCGTCGAGGGTCGACGCGTCGAACTCGCCGAACAACGTCAGCGCGATGGTTCGAGGGATCGGCGTGGCGCTCATGACGAGGAGGTCGACGGCCTCGCCCTTCTCCTCGATCAGCGAGCGCTGGACCACCCCGAAGCGGTGCTGCTCGTCGATGATCACGAGACCGAGCCGCCCGAACGTCACCGACTCCTGGATCAGAGCGTGGGTTCCCACCACGAGATCCAGGTCCTCCCCCACCGAGCGCTTGAGATCGGCGTCCCCGGACGTCGTTCCGGTGAGCAGGCCGGTGCGGACGGGGAGCCCCGCCAAGAGCCGTTCGAGATTCGCCGCGTGCTGCTCGGCGAGGATCTCGGTCGGCGCCATCAACGCCACCTGGAACCCCGCCTCCACGGCGTAGAGCGCGGCGGCCACGGCGACGAGCGTCTTGCCCGAGCCGACGTCGCCCTGGAGGAGCCGCATCATCCGCACCGGCTCGGAGAGGTCGCGGCGAATCTCGCGCAGCGCTCGCTGCTGCGCGGCAGTGAGCGGAAACGGCAGGGAAGCGAGGAATGAGTTCACCAGCTGCCCCGGCCCGGCGTGCGGCGCTCCTGCGCGGTCGCGCGTGCTCGACAGAAGCCCGACCTGAAGCAGGAACAGCTCTTCGAAGGCGAGGGCGCGGCGCGCTCGCTCGAAGGCGCCCGGTCCGGCGGGCCGGTGGATCGACTCGATCGCCTGGCGTGCGTCGGGAAGGTCCTCTCCAGCTCGAACGTCGGCGGGAACGACGTCACGGATCGCCGGAAGGTATTCGTCCAGATTGCGCTCGACGAGCGAACGCACCAGACGATCGGAGAGCCCCTCCGTGGCTGGGTAAATCGGGACGAGCCGTCCGATCTCTTGTCCCGCTCCCGCGGGCTCCCAGGTCGGGGAAGGCATTTGCCACTCGCGGAACTTCCACTCCGCCCTGCCGAACACGTCGACCTCCTCCCCACGGCGGAGCTGCTGGGCGATCCACGGCTGGTTGAACCACACGGCGTACAGAAACCCGGTTCCGTCGCCGATCGCGGCCTTGACCACCGTCATCCCGCGGCCGACGCGGTGCTGGTCGACGACAAGGACCTTGCCGCGAACCACGGCCTCCTCGTCCGGCTTGAGGCTGCCGATCGCGACGAAACGTGTCCGGTCTTCGAGGCGCCGGGGGAGGTAGTAGAGCAGATCCTCGACCGTCACGACGCCAAGCTTCTCGAGAAGCTCCGCGCGCTTGGCCCCCACGCCGCGAAGACCGGCGACGTGCGCCATGAGGTCCGGCGCGTCGACCGCCGAGGGCGGGGCGGCGAGATGCTCGGCCAGCCTCGCGATCATCCGCTGCCGGTCGAAGTGGGAGGCGTTGCCGTAGCCAGCCACAACCGAGACGGCCGAAGGAAGTTGGCGCGCGATGAACGCCTCGATCCCGCAGGTGACGGCCGCGTCCTGGAACCCGGTCGACCGCTCCAGCTTCAGGATCTTCTCGACCGTAGTTCTCGGATCGCCGTTCTCTTGTGGCATATCGAACGCTACTTTATAATGCGCCCGACGGCCATGCAAGGAAAGAGTAGCCCCATCCGCACGTTTGGCGATCCTGCGTTGCGCCGCCCGGCCGAGGTCGTCGAGACGATCGACGACGAGGTGCGAGAGATCTGCCGCGCCATGGTCGAGGCGATGCTGCGCGCCGGCGGCGCAGGCTTTGCGGCACCGCAGATCGGGGTTTCCAAGCGGATCATCGTCCTCGATGTCGACGGGCAGTTCCACATTCTCATCAATCCGGAGCTCGTCTCGGCGGAGGGCGAGGCCGAGGAGACGACGGAGGGATGCCTCAGCGTTCCGGGGGTCAGCGCTCCCGTCGAGCGGAAGGCGCGGGTCACCGTCGCCGGCACGACGCTCGAAGGGAAGCGAATCGAGATCACCGGGGAAGGGCTCCTCGCGCGCGCCATCCAACACGAGATGGACCACCTGGCCGGCCACCTGTTCTTGGATCACCTGAGCCCCGCCCGTCGGCGAAGCGTCCTTCAGCAGTACAAGCGTCGACAGCGGGACGAGGAGGACTAGCGTGCGCGTCGTCTTCCTGGGGACGGGGGAGTTCGCCCGTCCGGCCCTGTCGCGGCTGGCCGACCGGCATCGTGTCGACCTCGTCGTCACGCAACCGGACCGCCCCGCCGGCCGCCACGCCGAACCGTGTCCTCCGCCCGTCAAGGAGCTGGCCTGGTCGCTCGGCCTTTCCCTGTTGCAGCCCGAGCGAGCGAACGCCCCCAACGTCGTCGACCGGATCCGGTCGGTCGACCCCGACATCCTTGTGGTGGCCGCGTACGGCCAGCTCCTCAAACCGGAGGTGCTCGGCTCGGCTCGACGAGGCGCGGTGAACATCCACGCCTCGCTCCTTCCCGCCTATCGCGGCGCTGCGCCAATCCAATGGGCCATCCTTCGCGGTGAGCGGATCACCGGCGTGACCACGTTTCAGCTCGATCGCGGAATGGACACAGGACCTCTGCTGCTCCAGCGATCGCTCGAAATCGACCCGAACGAGACGGCGGGCGACCTCGAACGGCGCATCGCTACGCTCGGGGCCGATCTGATCCTGGAGACGCTCGATGGACTTGAGAGGGGGACGATCGTCCCGCGCCCCCAGCCCGAGTCGGGCGCTTCGCTCGCTCCCCGACTCAGCCGTGACGACGGCCGCGTCGACTGGACGAAGACGGCGGCGGAGATTCACAACCTCGTGCGCGGAACGTCCCCCTGGCCGGGCGCATGGACACTGCTCCGCGGCGAGCGGATCAAGCTCCTGCGGACCGCACGAACGGAGGTCGGGGTGGGCTCGGTTGAGACCGGTGCGGTCGGGCCGCGCGAGTCGCGACAGCTCTTGGTCGGCTGCGCCGACGAACTCCTCGAGGTCCTGGAGATTCAGCGGGAGGGGCGTCCGCCCACGTCGGGCCGGGAGTTCCTGAACGGGCTGAGGGTCGGGGCCCGACTCGGCTAGTCGTCGGGGCCCGACTGAGCTAACCGTCGGGGCCCACTCGGCTAGTCGTCGAGACCCGATTCGGCCGGCCGATGAATCGGGATTCCCGAGCCCACGGGAACAGCCCGCTCAGCCGACGCTGGGGTAGAGCGCCGTACCGCCCGACGGCTGTGATCGGCGCTCCAACCGGATGCCCTCGAGGACGCGGATCACGATCTCGGCGGTGTTCGCCACGGTGGCCCCGAGCAGATGGCCGCCGAATACGGATCCGTCCCGCTTAGCGACCGTGACGTGGCAGTGGATCACGCGTTCCTCGCCCGACGTCGCGAAGTTGCCCTGCATCGTGAGAAGCTCGGCGGCCTCGACGAGGCGATGCTCCTCGTAGGCGCGGCCGTTCCAGTACCCCAGGCGAGCGTCCCGGACCATCCCGATTCCGCCCACGATCACGCCCGAGTCGATGGCCACTTCCGCAAGACGTGCCAGCAGGTCCTCGCCGTCGGCGAGGCGGACGATGAGGTCGTTCCCTTCCCGCGCTCGAATCATGGTCCTCCCTTCGGACAGGCCGGACGCTCGGCCGGCGGAGCCCGCGGCAGGCTGGTTGTACGCCGCGAAACCGCGTCCTATCCTCTCCTCATGGTACGAGATCCAAGCCCGCGGTGGGTCCTCAATCGGCTCCGCGAGGCCTTCGGTCCTCCGCCGGACGTCCCAACGGACCCTCTCGTCACGCTCGTCCTCACGATCCTGTCCCAGAATACGACGGACGCTAATCGCGATCGTGCGTACGCAGCGTTGACGGCTCGCTTCCCGTCGTTCGACAGGGTCGCCGACGCCGACGTCGACGAGATCGCCGCCGTCATCTCCGCCGCCGGGCTTCAGAGGCAGAAGGCGTCGTCCATGCGCCTTGTCCTACGAAGGATTCGGGACCAGGAAGGACGCCTTGATCTGTCGTTCCTCCACCGGCTGTCGACCGAGGCAGCGCTTGCATGGCTCCTCGCGTCTCCCGGCGTCGGCGAGAAGACGGCAAGCATCGTGCTCCTCTTCTCGTTCGGGCGCCCCGCGTTCCCGGTGGACACGCACATCCGACGTGTTCTCACCCGACTTGGGTGGATTCGGGGGAGTGGCAGCCCGCACCGACAGGCCAACGAGCGCCTTCCCAGGGACCCCGCTCTGATGAAGGACCTCCACCTCCTCCTCATCCACCTTGGGCGCACTATCTGCCGCGCGCGTCGACCCGACTGCGCCGCCTGTCCCCTCAAGGATCGTTGTGCCTTCAGCAGGAGCGCTCGGGCTGGGTTATCATGAACTCCGAGCGTGGGAGGAAAGGATGCGGAATTCCGCGGAGTCGCTCGCAAGGGAGCTTGAGGCGAGAAGCTGGAAGCTTGCCGTTGCGGAGTCCTGCACGGGGGGCGGACTGGGAGCGAGAGTCACGGACATCCCGGGCAGTTCGGCCTACTTCCTCGGCGGGATCATCGCGTACGACAACCGAGTCAAGAGAGACCTCCTCGGCGTCCCCGAGGCTGTGTTCGCCGAGACGGGGGCGGTGAGCCGTCCGGCCGCCGAGGCCATGGCGATCGGCTGCCTGCGCCGGTTCGGGGCCGACGTGGCGGCGTCGATCACGGGGATCGCGGGCCCCGGCGGGGGCACGTCGGACAAGCCGGTCGGACTCGTCTACATCGCTGCCGCGACTCGGGACGGCGTACGGTCGGAGGAGAGGCACTTCCCCGGAGGCCGGGCGGCCGTTCGGCGCGAGGCCGTGGAGGCCGCGCTGCGGCTCGCTCTCGCGGCGGTTCGCGACGCGCAGCCCGCGCCGCCGATGCTGCCTTGATCGCCGCTCGTCGTCCAAGCTAGACTCCGCACATGAAACGGCCGCTGCGCAGCACGCTCAAGTTCGCTCTGTCGCTCGTGGTCGGACTGGGCGGCGTCGCGGGCGTTCTCTACTTCGTCGGCTGGCGAGAGACCCTCTCCGAGATGAAGGCGCTCGGCTCGCTCGGCATGCTCTCCGTCCTCGGCATGGTCATCCTTCCCATGCTGGCGTGGGTTCTCTGCTGGAGCGTGATCCTCCACGCCTACGGAATCCGGATCCCCCTGTCACGGCGCGTCGGTGCACAGCTCTCCGGGTACACGATGACGTACCTCACACCCACGATGTACTTCGGCGGGGAGCCGATCCGGGCTTTCCTCGTCGCCGACAAGGAGCGCGCGCCTCTGACGCGCGTGTTCGCCACGATCATCGTGGAGCGCTTTCTCGGCGGGCTGAGCATGGTCGGGTTCATCCTCGTCGGAAGCTTCTACGCCATCGTGTCGCCGCGCATTCCGCTCGCCGAGAAGCGCCTCTTCATCGCCGGCCTCGCGTTCGTGACGTTCTGGATCATCATCGGTTTCATCAACTTCGCCGGGAACCTCAAGTGGATCAGCCGGATCATCCGTCTCCTCGGGCGCCCGATCCCGCGCTGGCGGAACGCCCTGGGACGCGCCGCCGACAAGGTCTCCGAGACGGAGGACGAAGTGGGGATCGCGTTCACGAAGCATTGGAGAGCGACGCTGCTGGCCTTGGCAATCCAGGGAGTCGCGACCACTTGCGCGGTTCTGCGGCCGCAGGTGTTCTTTCACTTCTCAGCCGGGCACGGATTCACCTTCTCGCAGATCTCTCTCCTGTTCACGCTGAACGTGCTCCTCTCCTTCTTCCTGTGGATTACGCCGGGAGGCCTCGGCACAAGCGAGGCAGGGCTGATCGGGATCTTCCGTTTCGTGGCCCCCGAGGTCACGAGCGGCGGCGCCGTGGCGTACTCCCTGATCTTCAAGTTCGCCGAGTGGCTCCTCATCGCCGCGGGTATCTGGTACATGATCCAGCGCGGCATCGGCTTCCTCGGCCGAAAGAAGGAGTGACCGACGAAGCGGAGCCGTCCGAATCACCGCCGGAGACGGACGTACGCTTCGGAGCCGGTCTTTCTCTACGCGAGGGGGTGGAACTGGCGCGCGTTCAGGTAGCTCGCTCCGAACAGCCCGGCGAGTCCTCCCATGAGCAGCCCGAGCAGGAAGGCCAGCAGGCCGACGCCGAGGAGTCGAGTCGCGTCGAGGGGCAGCGCGGGGTTTGCCCCGCCCGTCGTCGCCTGGAACAGGTACAGGGCGACCACCAGGACGACGCTCGCGAGGGCCCCCATGAGCAGTCCCAAGACGACGAGCGGCGGGTACAACGCGCGCTCCGAGACACCCGACAGGCGCATCAGCCGGATCTCACCCCTAAAGCCTTGAAGCAGCGCGCGGAATCCTCTCCAGGCAAGGAGGAGGAACGCGCCCGCGCTTACGACGAGCCCACACAGGAGGCCGATCCTCGCGCTTCCCGAGAGAACGAGGCTCGGAGCCCCGACCGGCGCGGTTCCGACGTCGGCTCCGTCGATTCCTTCCATGGACCGCAGGGCTTCCGCGAGACTGCGCGCGGCGGCGGCGGACGTCGCACGGATGAGAAAGCGCCCTCCCGACGACGTCCGCGTCACCTGCGACGCGAACTCGAATCGGATCTCGCGCACGTCGGACCGATCCTGGATTGCCGCGAACAGCTCGTCGATGGCGGCCGTCGACAAGCGAGGCGACAGCCGCGCCACGACCCGGTCCACGGTCAGGAGAACCCCCGGGCCTCCCCCAGCGCTCGGGAACAGGTAGAAGGAGGCAAACGTCGCGAGGAAGAGAAACAGGAAGAGGGCCGCGAGCGACAGCAGGACGCCACTGCGCGCGCGGATCGCGCCGAGCAACTCGCGTTCGAGGAACAGGAACTCGTTCATCAGGCGACCACCGTCCCGTCGGCGAGGCGTAGGACGCGGTTCGCCACGCAGGTGCGGGGAAGCGGATCCCGCGTCGCAAGAACCACCGTCGCTCGCCCGTCGTGGAATCGATGGACGAGGGCCGCAATCTCGTCCTGCTCCGCAGGGTCGAGTCCGGCAAACGGATCGTCGAGGAGGAGCAAGAGCGGCGAGTCACAGACCGCGAGGGCAAGCCCCAACTTGACACGCTCGACGGGGGACAGCTCCTCGGCGTCCGTAGACTGCTCGCGGATCATGCCGACCGCCTCGAGCGCGACGTACGCCTTCTCCTGGGCCCGGTCGCGGACGTTCCCGAGGATGCGCAGCTTGAACAGCACGTTGTCGAGGACCGAACGCGCCAGCGGAGCAAACCCCTGCGGGTAGAAGCCGATGCGCCGCTGCAGCTCGAGGATCTTCAGCCGGCTCAGCCGGGCCACGTTCCGGCCGTGAACGAGGATCTGCCCGCGCTGGGGAGGGATGACTGCGGCAAGCAGGCCGAGCAGGAGGGACTTGCCCGACGACGGAGGTCCCAGAAGGACGACCGATTCCCCGCGGTCGACGTGGAGGTGGACATCCTCCAGAACTTTGATCCCGTCGTCGGTGGAGTAGTGAAGCTCGGAGACCTGGATCATGACGGCCCCCGGGCGCTGGCGAACCGCTCCCTCCCCGACAGGTCGCGGTCGATGCGCACCTCGTAGAGCCCGGCGTCGTTCATCCGACGCGCCACCTCTCTCCCCTGCCCATCGCCGATCTCCAGGAGCACAAGCCCGCCGGGCGAGAGATGCACGGCAACTTCCGATAGGATCGCGCCGATCGCCTCCGTTCCACTCCTCCCTCCGTCCAGAGCAACCCGCGGCTCGTGGTCGCGGACCTCGACGGCGAGCCCCAGGACGGCGCTCGAAGCAACGTAGGGCGGATTCGACACGACGAGGTCGAAGCGACCGGACAAGCTCCTGAACCAGTCGCTCTCAACGAATTCGATCCGGTCGGCGACGTCGTTGAGCGTCGCGTTCTCGCGGGCGAGGTCGAGGGCCGTCGTGGAGACGTCGGCCGCCGTCACGGCCGCGCGAGGAAGGTAGCGCGCGAGGCAGATCGCGATGACTCCAGAGCCCGTCCCAAGATCCAGACAGCGAATCTCTCGGTCGCGCGGCGCGAAGCGCAGCGTGTGGTCGAGGAGTTCCTCGGTTTCCGACCGGGGGATGAGTGCATCGCGGCGGACACGAAACCGCAGCCCGAAGAAGGTGACTTCGCCGATCAGATGCTGCAGCGGCTCTCCCGCTCGGCGCCGCTGCACGAACGTGCGGAACCGCGAACGCTCCTCGACGCTCAGGGGCTTGTCGGGGGACAGGTAGAGGTGGAGTCGATCGACGTCCAGCGCGTGCGCAAGCAGGATCTCCGCTTCCAGGCGCGGCTGCACGATTCCGGCTCCCTCGAAGTAGCCGCGCGTCCAGCTCAACACCTCACGGATCGTCCATTCCGCGGCCAGTCGGATCCCCCCATCTTGCGAGCTGTACGCTCGCTCCCGCTCGATACCATAGCAAAACCTTGTAGGGAATTCAAGCAACGACTATAATGGGTGGGGTTCGCCGACTCGAAAGGCTCGCCCGAGGTGACGCAATGCTCATCCCAGGAGTCTTCGTCGCCCTCTTCCTGGCTCTAGGAGGAGCTCTCTCCTATTCCTATCGGATCTTTCCCCCGCTCGGGTCGTGGTCGGCCTCCGTTTCCAGCGCCGTGCTGGGCGCGGTGGCGGGAGCGGGATTGGCGGGGCTCACCTACGTCGCCTGGAGGAGGATCGGCCGCTCCGTGATCCGCGGGGGACGCGGGATCACGCTGCTCAATGCACTCATCTTTGGTCTCGGCGGGGCGCTCTTGGGGGCGGTCTTCTGCGCTGCGGTCGGCTTCCTGTTCCCGCCGTCCGTCGGCGTTCGCGTGGCTCAGGGCTCGCTGCTCGCGGCCGGCGCTCTCACGGGAGTGGGGGTGGGTCTCGCGCTCCCCGGCGCCGCATGGCGACTGGCGGACGAATCGGACCCCGACGCCGCGGAGTCTCCGAAGCAGAGCAGAGGCCCCAGCAAGGTCATTGACACGAGCGTCATCATCGATGGACGCATCGGCGATCTGGCGTCGACGGGATTCCTCGAAGGCGGGATTCTGATCCCGGAGTTCGTGCTGGCGGAGCTGCAGAACATCGCCGACTCCTCGGACCCGGTTCGCCGCAGGAAAGGCCGAAGAGGTCTGGAGATCCTGCGCGGTCTCATGGAGAACGATGCGATCGACATCCGCGTCGTGCGCCGTGACTACCCGACGGTTCAGGAGGTGGACCGGAAGCTCATCAGCCTGGCGCGTGACGAGGACGCGGTGCTCGTCACGACGGACTACAACCTCAATCGTGTAGCCCAGGTCGAGGGGATCCCGATCCTCAACGTGAACGAACTCGCGAACGCCGTGAAGCCGCGCTTTGTACCCGGGGAGGCGATCGACGTCGACGTCATTGATCGCGGTGCGGAGATCAACCAAGGCGTGGGCTACCTGGACGACGGGACCATGATCGTCGTCGAGAACGGGCGACGCCACATCGGGCGCACGATCAAAGCGACCGTGAAGAGCACGCTGCAGACCGAGGCGGGCCGCATGCTGTTTGTCGAGCCCGCCAATGAGGCCGTGCGGTGGGAGCGGTAGGAGGCCGAGATACGATGCCAAGAGGAGTCTGGGTCGTCGCCCTGGGTGTTGCGGTGCTCGTCGCCGTCGGCGGCTGTTCGTTGTTCGGAGGCCGCGAGCCGGCTCTCACCCATTGGGAGCCCGCGTTGTCGCCCGACGGGACTCGCCTTGCGTTCGAGTCCATCGTCGACAAGCACTTGGAGTTGTTCGTGCGCGACCTCACGAGCGGGCTCACCGAGCGCCTGACCGAGAACGCCGACGAAGACTGGTCGCCCACCTGGTCCCCCGACGGCGGCCGAATCGCGTTCGCCTCCAATCGCGGCGACAACAACGACATCTACATCCTCGATCTCGCGACGCGCGGCGCCACTCGGCTGACGACCGACCCGGGCGATGACATCAACCCCCATTGGGGCAACGACGGGCGCATCTACTTCAACTCCAACCGATCCGGCACATGGGAGATCTACGCGGTCAGCCCGGACGGAAGCGGCCTCGCGAAGCTGACCGAGACGCCCGTCGAGGACAAGTGACGTGCGGGTCAGCGCGGTGATCGTCGCCGCCGGACGGGGAGTTCGAATGGCGGCTAGAGAGAACAAGCTCTTCCTCTCGCTCGGCGGGACACCCATCCTCACCCGAGTCATTGCCACGTTCGCCGGGACGCCGCGCGTGACGGAGATCGTCGTCGTTGTCAGGGAAGGAGAGGAAGAGAAGGCGGCCTCGCTCGTTCCGGCGGGCGCGGGAGACCGCGTGCGCATCGTGCGGGGCGGAACGGAACGTCGCGACTCCTCCCTGTGCGGCGTGCGCGCCTCAACCGGCGACGTGGTGCTGGTCCATGACGGAGCCCGCCCTCTCGTGTCGCACGACCTGATCGATCGCGTGATCGATGGAGCAGCGGCGTACGGGGCATGCGTCCCGGTGCTGCCCGTGGTCGACACCGTCCGTCGGGTCGACCCAACCGGGTTCCTCCTTCCCGATGTCGTCGAGCGGGCCGGACTCGCCGGCATCCAGACACCGCAAGGGTTTCGTGGCGAGCTCATTCTCCGCTGTCTTCTGGAAGCCCGTGGAACGCCGTTCCCCGACGATGCCGCCGCCGTGCTCGCCCGCGGCATTCCGGTGGCCGCCGTCGACGGAGACAGGGAGAACCTCAAGATCACGACGGCATCGGACCTGCTCCTGGCGGAGGCTCTCCTCGCGCGGCGAGAGAGACGCG
>CAZWQN010000037.1:0-3226 GCA_964635895.1 uncultured Thermotogae bacterium
CGGACATCGTGCTGATGACACACGCGCATGTCGATCATTGCCCGTACTGCTTCGGCGAGGACGACCGCGTGTTGGGGGACCCGGTCATCGTCCACCTTTGGGACGGGAACGGCCGATGTCGCGAGAAGCTCGCCCCGGGGGCGTGGGTGATCACGCCGGAGTTCAAGTTGCACGCCATCGAGGCGACGCATGTAACGCTCGGCGGCGGCGGCCAAGGTTGGGTATGCATGTTCAGCTTCGAGGTGGGCGGCATCCAGTTCGTCCATCTCGGCGATCTGGGCCGGACCCTGACGGACGCGCAAATCGCCGCCTTGAGCGACGTCGACGTGCTGTTCATCCCCGTCGGGGGGCGTTCACAATCAACGCGTCGGAGGCGATGACCGTGATCGCGCAGCTTCCGTCGGTGAAGCTGGTGTTCCCGATGCACTACTTCGTGGCTGGCATCACCCCTTCTTCCTGGTCGGCGATGGCTCCGCTCAACGTGTTTACGCTTCTCGCTCGGGCGGTGTATAGCGTTCGCGAGATCGATGGCTACCAGGTGACGCTCAACGCTGAGACACTACCGCGGTCGACGGAGGTGTGGATCCTTGACCACAAGGCGAACTAGAAGGCGGGGCAGGCGATCAAAGCTCGACTCCTCATGTCTCGCAGCCGGCCTCGGGCGCGACGCAGCGCAGAGCCTACAGAGTGAGCACTAGTCCCGCGCCGGCTTCGACGTAGTTCGCGCCGAAGACATTGCGGAAGACGGTCCGGGCGAGATCGCCGGAGCAGTGGGTTGGCGCGACCTTGACCACGCCCAGCTCGAGTAGCCGTTGCGCGATCGAGCGGATGGTCGCTTCGCTCTCGTTCACCAGGTGGAAGCCCCCGATCACGAGGGCGACGGTCTCGCCAGGGAAGAGGGCCTTCGCAGCTTCGACGATCTTGACGACTCCGGGATGGGCACAGCCGGTGATCACGACGATGCCGGATGGCGTACGAACGCAGAGGGCCTCCTCGGTGACGGAGCCGATGATCGGTCCGGTCAGTCGAGCATGAGGGCAGATCTCGGTCGGGCCGGTGACGGGAATGGCGATGGCCGTCCAGGCTTCTGCCGCTCGCTTCCACACGCTCGGAAACCACGCTGGAACGTAGACTGAGATCGTCGGAGGCAGCGGAAGAAGAGACTGGAGACCGTCGACGTGGTCGCCGTGCGCGTGCGAGAACGCAATCACGTCGATCGAGGAGAGGTCGATTTCTGCGGTTCGGAGGTTCGCCCGGATCGAGTACTGCGAACCTCCGACGTCGAACAAGATTGTCTTCTCGAGCCCCGTGACCAGGCACGAGAACCCCCACTCGGCCTGAAAGCTCGGGTCGTGGACGTAGTTGTCGCAAAGGATCGTCAGGCTGACGGATTGGACGTCCTGCGCACAACCCAGCCACGGGGCAGTGGCCGCGAGGACGACGAGAAAGACCGGGACGAACGCACGGCGCATGCGCGATCACCTCGCATAATCCTATCCGACAGGCACTAAGGGGACACAAACCCTATTCCCGCTCTCGGTAGCGGAATAGGGTTTGTGTCCCCACTTCCCTTCAGTGCCGGATCACGGCGGCGTCCACTTGCGCTGGAACCTGTCCTGTCTGGTAACACCGAGTTGGCAGGCATAGGTCTCTCCGGAATCTATTGCTGCGAATTCCGTCCAGACTTGCGTTTCCACCGTGCTCTGACCATTTCCGTGCCTACGCCGACCACGACTGCCCCCGCTAGGTAGACCAAGAGAGCCTTCCAGGTACAGAGCCCGGTCTGAGAGCAGGCGATCCTGGGTGCTCCAGTTCGGATCCAGTGGTAGACGAACATGCTGAGCGGCCAAAGGAAGAACCACACGACGCCGCCGGCAAGAGCCCGATGCCACGGAAATCCATTCGTTCGCACCTAGCCCCCTTTTGTGATCCACTTCCACACCGTTGTCAGCGCACTCTGGATTGGCAGCCTTACGGAGTTGTACGGCACGAGATGTGCTGACTTGCCGAGCGAGACGGCTGCGCAGGCAGTCCACCCGGCCGCACTCACTGCACTCGACTTAAGCAACGCCGCGCCGCTGGTCAACGCTTTCCCGGTTGTTGTCAGTCCCGCGGCCAGCGTCGGCGTGGCTGCAGCACCCGTCACTCCCAGTCCTGCACCCAGCACCGCACGGAGCGCCATCTCCTCTCCTGAGGGAACTCCGTCGTCCATCGCGAGGCTGACAGCGACGTCGGAGGCCACACCCGTGCCCGCACCCAAAGGATGCCTGCTACGAGCCACAAGCACCCCACTGCCGCGGTGACCTCAAGAAGGTCTGCCTCTGACAGCTCCGTGCCGTACGGGAGCACGACACAGCTTGCGCTCTGCGCGACCGCTGCAGTCCCCGCGAGAGGCGCGAACAGGAGAACAACGATGATTGACCGGTTGGCCTTCGATCGGCTCATGATCAGCCTCCCCTACGGCTTCTGGGCGCAAGCATAACACACATCAAATGAGCAAGTATGTCAAGAAATGAAATAGGGCAGATAACTCCCAAATCAGCAAGTGACAGTGCTGATTCGACACTCGATGTGCCGCTGGCCGAACAGCCTGCGGCATCCGATGGTGGAGGCGGCAGCTCGTCGAGAAGCCGATGACTCAAGACAGCGGGGACACAGCCCGTTCCGTCGTAGAGCGGAAATATGGTTTGTGTCACCCTTTTCTTCGTCAGGTCGATGAGCCGGAGGAGGTCCTCCCCGATCGGGCCGGCGCTTGCGCCACGTCTGTCGAGGCCGCGCCCGCCGGCAGCAGGTTTCGGAGCTTCTTCGTGGCTCCGACGATGACAGCCACCAGGAGGGAGAGGCCGACGATCTTGACCCAGGCGAGCCAGGAGATGGGCTCGGTGGCGAACAGGCGGTTCATCGTCGGTACGTACGTGAAGACGACTTGGAGCGCGGCCATCAGCCCCACGCCAACCCAGGTCCACGGGTTCGATGCCCATCCAACCGCCATGAACGATCGCGTGAAGGAACGGCAGTTGAACAGGTAGAACGCTTCGCTGAACACGACGACGGCCACGGCGGCCGTTCGCGCGGCCGCCAACGAGGCGCCGCGCGCAAGCTCCAGCTCGAAGACGGCGTATACGGCTCCGCACACAAGGAGAGACACGAGGGCGACCCGGCGCGCGAGCGTGGCCGACAGGAGAGGCCGCCTCGGGTCCGTGGGGCGGCGGCTCATGATGCCTCG
>CAZWQN010000037.1:3326-9303 GCA_964635895.1 uncultured Thermotogae bacterium
TGGCCGACAGGAGAGGCCGCCTCGGGTCCGTGGGGCGGCGGCTCATGATGCCTCGCTCCTTGGGCTCGAACGCCAGCGTCATCCCGAGGCAGACCGAGGTCATCATGTTGATCCACAGGATCTGCACGGGGAGGATCGGAAGGGCCAGGCCGAGAAGCACCGCCGCGAGGAGGACGAGCGCCTCGCCCCCGTTGGTCGGCAGGGTCCAGACGATGAACTTCTGGAGGTTGTCAAACACCCCGCGTCCCTCTTCGACCGCCGCCTCGATCGAGGCGAAGTTGTCATCGGTCAGGATCATATCTGCTGCCTCGCGAGCCACCTCGGTCCCTCCAAGCGCCATGGCAATGCCGATGTCGGCCTGGCGCAAGGCGGGCGCGTCGTTGACCCCGTCGCCGGTCATCGCGACGACGTGCCCACGGGCCTGAAGGGCTTCGACCAGGCGCAGCTTGTGCTCGGGGCTGACACGGGCGAACACGTCGACGGTGTCGACGCGGTCGATGAGCTCTTGGTCGGAGATGGCCTGGAGTTCCGTGCCGGTCAACACATACGCCCCATTCGCTTCGCCGTGCAGGATTCCGACCTGGGACGCAATGGCCGCGGCGGTGGCGGCGTGGTCGCCGGTGATCATCTTGACCTGGATTCCGGCGCGTTGGCAGGCGGCCACAGCCGGCGCCGCCTCTTCGCGAGGCGGGTCCATCATGCCCTGCAGGCCGAGGAAGACAAGCCCGGACGCGACGTCGGCGTGCTGAAGGATGTGCGTTGCGGCAGGCATGTCCTTGCGCGCGAAGGCGAGGACGCGGAGCCCGCGGGCCGCCATCTCCTCGGCCGCGGCACGGAGTGCATCCGAGTCGATGGCCGCGGCGCCGGCGGCTCCGAACTGGCTGTCACAACGCGCGAGCAGGCTCTCGAGCGCACCCTTCACGTACACCAGCCGGGTGCCCCCCGCACGGTCCTCGTGCAGGGTGGCCATGAACTGGAGCTGCGACTCGAAGGGTATGGCATCGACACGGGGGAGGGAGGCCGTTGTCTCGTCCTGCGGAAGTCCGGCCTTCGCGGCCACCGACAAGAGAGCCCCTTCCGTGGGGTCGCCGCGCACTGCCCATAGCTCACCGTCTCGAGTGATGTCCGCATCGTTGCACAGGAGCCCGCACAGCAGCAGTTCGCGGAGCGCAGCGTCGCTCTCGAGATCGGCCGCGCCCGCCTCCGAGTGGATCTCTCCGTGCGGCGCATACCCCGACCCGCTGACGGTGTAGGATACGCGTCCCGCTAGGAGACTCCGAACCGTCATCTGGTTCTGCGTTACGGTGCCCGTCTTGTCAGTGCAGATCACGGTCGTGCTGCCCAGCGTCTCCACGGCCGGCAGGCGGCGGATGATGGCTCTGCGTCTCGCCATCCGCGCCACGCCGATCGCGAGGATGATCGTCACCGCAGCCGGCAAGCCCTCAGGGATCGCCCCCACGGCCAACGCGATTGATGCCATCAGCATCTCGGTCACGGGCTGCCCGCGCAGGAGGCCGGCAACGAACGTCAGTGCAGCGAGCCCCAGCACCACTCCCATGAGGAGCTTCGAGAAACGGCTGATCCGCCGCGTCAGGGGAGTCTCGAGAACCTCGGCCGACGCGATCAAGCCCGAGATTCGGCCGATCTCGGTCGCGTCGCCCGTGGCGACCGCCACGCCGAGTCCCGTGCCGTACGTGACGAGGGTCGAGGAGAACGCCATGTTGGTTCGGTCGCCGAGCGATGTCTCACGGGGGAGCGTTCCGCTTGCCTTGCTCGCCGGCAAGGCTTCGCCCGTCAGCGCGGATTCGTCGACGCGCAGGTCGCGGCTCTGCAGAATGCGCAGATCGGCAGGGACCCTGTCGCCTGACTGCAGGAGCACGAGGTCGCCCGGTACGAGGTCGATTGCGGGCACTTTCTCCCGCTTCCCCGCGCGAAGCACCGTGCAGGAGCTTGGCAAGCTTCGTGACAGTGCATGGATCGCTTTCAGAGCCTTCGCTTCCTGGATGAATCCGATGATCGCGTTCAGCAGGACCACGCCGACGATGACCGTGGCGTCGACGATCTCGTGCAGCAGGCCCGCGGCCAGCGCCGCCGCAAGGAGGAGGTAGACAAGAGGCTGGTGGAACTGAAGCAGGAACTGAACGAGCGGACCTCGCCCGCGCCGCTCGGTTAACGCGTTCGCGCCGAACTGCTCCCGCCGACGCTCGATCTCGAACCGATCGAGTCCTCGCGTGAGATCGGTCCCGAGCATCTCGAGGATCTGATTCGCCTCGGCGTGGTGGCAGTGCTCGCAGACGAGGTCCGGCCCGTGTCCCTCCATGTTTCCTCCTCCGAAGAACCTCCGTGACGAGATTCTCGTCGGAGTCCAGGCCCATGCCAAGGGGATGCCGTAGCGCAGGGCGGGTCTACTATCGGATCTCGCGTCCTGCCCTCGCGCATCAGGAAGCGGGACACAAACCATATTTCCGCTTTGACGACGACAGAATAGGGTTTGTGTCCCCCTCGGCTTGTCTGCATCGTGTACACTCCCCGCATTCCACGACGTGGCCTGCGCAAGCGGCGCAAGGAGGCACGGTGAACACGATCGAAGCGTATCGAAATCACCTGGGCGAGATGGCGAAGTACATGTCCGCGTTGAGCGTTCTCGGCTGGGATCAAGAGACGTATATGCCGCCGAAGGGCGTGCTCGCGCGCTCGGGGGTCCGGGGCCTCTTGTCGAAGAAGATGTTCGAGCTTCTCATCTCGGACGATCTCGGGAAGTACCTCGCCGAGCTGCGCCAGGCCGACAAGCTGACCGAGGCCGAGCGGGCCAGCGTCTACCGCGTGGGGAAGCGGCACGACCGCAACCGCGCGATTCCTCCCGAGTTGGTCGAGGAACGGAGCATCGCCAAGTCACAGGCGCAGGCGGCATGGGTCGCCGCGCGGAAGGCCTCGGACTTCAAGGCCTTCCAGCCGCACCTCGAGAAGATGGTCGGCTACGCGCGCAAGTTCGCCGAGCTCTACGGATACGAGGAGCACCCCTACGACGCCCTGATCGAGGAGTTCGAGCCGGGGATGACTTGCCGCAAGTTGAAGGCGGTCATCGATCCGCTGCGTGCCGAGCTGGTGCCGTTCCTGCGCAGGCTGATGGACGAGGGGACGAAGCCTGATGACTCGCTCCTCGAGGGGACATTCGATGTCGACACGCAGCGCCGGATGTCGCGCCGCGCGCTCGAGATCATCCTCTACGACTTCGAGGCCGGCGGCCTTGCCGACGTGGCGCACCCGTTCACGACGACGATCGGGCCGGGCGACGTTCGCGTGACGAACCGCTACCTGGAGAAGCAGCTCCTGTCGGGCCTGTTCGGCGCGCTTCACGAGGGAGGCCACGGGCTGTACAACCAAGGGATCCCCGCCGAACTCTTCACCCTCGGCCTGTCCCGTGGGTCGTCGAACGGGATCCACGAGTCGCAGTCACGGATGATCGAGAACCAAGTCGGACGAAGCCTCCCGTTCTGGAAGTTCTTCCAGCCCGTCCTCGCCGAGTTCTTCCCGCAGTTCCGGAAGACCAAGCCGGAGGCGCTCTACGCCGCGGCCAACGTCGTTACGCCGTCGTTCATCCGCGTGGAAGCCGACGAGGTCACCTACAACTTCCACATCATGCTTCGGTTCGAGATCGAGGCGGGGCTGATCGACAAGTCGATCGAAGTCGCCGAGCTGCCGCGGTTGTGGAACGACGCGATGAAGCGCTATCTCGGTGTGGTTCCTCCGAACGACGCGCGCGGGGTCCTGCAGGATGTCCACTGGTCGCAGGGCAGCTTCGGCTACTTCCCCTCGTACATGCTCGGGAACCTCTATGCGGCCCAGATGCTCGCGACGATCAAGAAGCAGCTACCGAACCTCGACGCGGCAATCGAGGCCGGCGACCTCAAGCCGCTCGTCGGCTGGCTGCGGGAGAACGTGCACCGCTACGGGGCGATGTACGAACCGCAGGAGATGATGAAGCGGGTCACCGCCGAGGAGCTGAACCCCGCCTACTTCGTGCGCTACGTCAAGGAGAAGTTCGGCGCGATCTACAAGCTTTGAGTTCGGGGACATACCCCCATTTCGGCGACGCAGCCGGATGGGCGCGTGCGATCAACTTCCGCGCGATGTGAGGGGGCTGTTCCCTTCGCTCTTCGCTGCGCGGAACGCGGAAGTCGCGCGCTGAGGCTCGTACGACGCGGCACACCGCGTGCTAGACTGGCGCCGGGAACGAGGATGCGTCGAACGAACGAGCGCCATGAAGCTGACCGCAGAGGATCGCAGGGTACTTGACGGAGAGCGCGGGGAAGCAGCTCGCTTTGCCTTGTCCGTCGTCGTCAGGATGGCGGAAGCCGCCGGCGCAGAGCGGCTTCTGTCCATCGAGCAGGCCCACATCGACGCGTGCGCGTTGATGAGCCAGTCCAGTCTCGATCTGGTGAGCCACTTGGCCGAACACGGCGGTCGGGTGTCCGTGCCGACGACGCTCAGCATGGTGTCGCTCGACCTCGAGGGCTGGGAGACGCTCGGCGTGAACCCGAGCTTCGCCGACCAGGCGACCCGGATCGCCGAGGCCTACCTCAAGCTGGGATGCATCTCCACGTGGACGTGCGCTCCGTACCAGGGCTATCTCACTCCGCGGTTCGGCCAGCAGATCGCGTGGGGGGAGTCGAACGCCGTGGCCTACGCGAATTCGGTGCTCGGCGCGCGGACGAATCGCTACCCCGACTACCTCGACATCTGCGCCGCGATCACCGGCCGCGTGCCGTACACAGGCCTGCATCGGACGGAGAACCGCCGCGCGACGGTGCACTTCCACGTCGAGAGGCCTCGTGCGCGGGACTGGGAGACTCCCGCCGCCTGGGCGGCGTTCGGATCGCTGGTCGGTGCCCAGTCGATCGGCGAGGTCCCCGTCATCGACGGACTGCCGGCGTTTCGTCCGTCGAACGACATGCTGAAGGCGTTCGGCGCGGCGGCAGCCTCGTCGGGATCGCTCGAGCTGTTCCATATGGTCGGGATCACGCCGGAGGCTCCGGATCTCGTCTCGGCGTGCCAGGGGCGGCGGCCGTCGGACACGCGTGTCATCCGTCCGGGTCAGCTCGCCGATGCGTGGGACGAGCTGTCGACCGCAGACGGTGGATCGGCCGTGGATGCGGTGATTCTCGGCTGTCCGCACGCGAGCTACGCGGAGTTCGTCGCCCTGTCCGAGGCGATCTCGCGACGCGGCGCGGTGCGAACGCATCCGAACGTCCAGTTCCTCGTCTTCGCTGGGGCGACGACGGTCGAGCTGGCGCGGCGGGGCGGCCTACTCGAACCCATCGAGCGGTGGGGGGCGAGGATCGTGCGCGACACCTGCCCGTTCCACTCCCCCGTCGTGACTCCCACAGCCCAGGTCATCGCCACGGACTCGGGCAAGTGCGCCTACTACGCGCCGGGGGAACTCGAGGCACGCGTCGCGTTTGGCTCTCTGGGCGCGTGTGTGGAGGCGGCGGTCACGGGCAGAGTTCCGAGGGGAGAAGCACCGTGGCGAGCACGATAGTGCTTCGACCCATCGTGCGGGGAACGGCCGCAGGCTCCGTCCTCCTCTGCGCTCGACCGATCAGTCTGTGGGGAGGCGTCGACCCCGCATCGGGGACGATCATCGACCGCCGCCACGATCGCCACGGCGAATCGATCGTCGGTCGCGTGTTCGCGCTTCCCGGCGAGAAGGGATCAAGCACCGGGAGCGCTGTGCTCTTGGAACTGATTCGGATCGGCATGGCGCCCGCCGCCATCGTGACTCAGCATGCGTCTCCGGCCCTCACGCTCGGTGTGATCGTGGCCGAGGAGCTGTACGGGAAGTCGATTCCGATCTTCCGGGCGACCGAAGCGGGGTTCCGCGGATTGCGTGACGGGGAGCGAGTCTACATCGCCGAAGACGGCGAGGTTCGCCGAGTGGCGGCAGCTTCGAAACCTCGTTCTTGACGTCAAGCGGCGA
>CAZWQN010000037.1:9403-11242 GCA_964635895.1 uncultured Thermotogae bacterium
GAGGTTCGCCGAGTGGCGGCAGCTTCGAAACCTCGTTCTTGACGTCAAGCGGCGATTGAATGCCGCTCTCCAGGCGCCATGCGGGCTTTGGAGACACGTACTTGATCCTGGCTTGGGACGCGAGAAAAGCGGGACACAAACTCCATTTTCAGCTGCACTGGGAATAGGGTTTGTGTCCCCGTTTTTCGCTGTGTGGAACTCGGCGGCGGCCGTCGTACACTGAGACGCCATGGACGCCAAGTCTGAGCATCGACTTCAACGTGAGAAGCTGGACCAGCTTCCGGCGCTCCTCCGCGAGACGGGCATCGACTGTTGGCTCGTCTGGGTACGCGAGACGATCCAGACCCCCGATCCCGTTCTTCCTCTCATCCTCGGGGCCGACCTGGTGTGGCCGTCGGCGCTCTTGTTCACCGCGAAGGGAGAGCGCATCGCGATCGTCGGCACCTACGACGCCGACGTCGTGCCCTACGAGCTGTACGGCCAGGTGATTCCCTACACCGAGGGGATCGCCGTCGTGCTGCGCAAGGAGCTGGATCGGATCGCTCCGCGGACGATCGGCATCGACGAGAGTCGAAGCGACGTGGCGGCCGATGGGCTGACGGCGGGGATGAAGGCTCTCCTGGTCGATATGCTTGCCTCCACGCCGCACGGAACGAAGCTCGTGAGCGCCGAACGGCTGGTCGGCGGCCTGCGTGGAAGAAAGAGCGCGTTCGAGCAGGCCCAGATTCGCGACGCCGTGCGGATCACCGAGCAGATCTTCGACGAGTTGGACTCGTTCCTCGCTGTCGGCCAGACAGAGATCGAGATTCAGCAGTTCGTTCATCGACGGATGACGGAGCTTGGCGTCGGCTTTGCGTGGCAGGCGGCGTCGAACCCCGCGGTCGACGCGGGTCCGAACAAGCCGTTCGGCCACGGCGGTCCGTCGGAGAATCGAACGAAGCGCGGCCACCTCCTACACTTCGACTTCGGCGTGCAGTCGGGTGGCTACAGCTCGGACATCCAGCGGATGTACTTCTTTGGCGCCGCGGACAAGATCCCCGAGGAGGTCGAGCGCGCCTTCGAGACCGTCCGCGATGCCATCCAGCTAGCCGCGAAGGCGCTCCGACCGGGAGTGAGAGGAAAGGACGTCGACGCCGTGGCGCGGCAGCACGTCATCGACCGCGGGTACCCGCCGTTCGCCCACGGGCTCGGCCATCAGATCGGCCGCTACGCGCACGACGGCGGCACGCTTCTCGGCCCGCCGTGGGAGCGCTACGGCGATTCGCCGAACGGCGTCGTCGAGCCCGGCAACGTCTTCACCCTCGAGCTTCACGTTCCCACGACGGGTTACGGACAAGTGAGCCTCGAGGAGGACGTCCTCGTCACCGAGACCGGCTGCGAGTTCCTGAGCCATTCGCAAAGGGCCCTGCGGTGCATCGCCCAATAAAGGGGGGGCACAAACCCTATTTCCACAGCGCATGTGAGAGCTAAGGCTGGACGCAAACAAACATCGTGTGATGGACGAGAAATAGGGTTTGTGTCCCCGGTTTCCCGTCCCCGGTTTCCCGATTCGCCCCGACGAGGATCGCCCGAGAAGGGCCGCCGAGATGGCCCGTGGCTGCGCCCGAGGCGAAATCCGGGTGGGCGAGGCGCGTGCGCCGGCGCTCGCGCCTCACGCCGCGGCCCTCGGTCAGGAAGACGGCGCTACGTGACGATCTGACGTGTCGCGTAGCCCGGTCGCGCTTTACCTTCGAACGGGATCCCGGCTAATGTGTCTCCATCGTGCGGCGGGGAGACTCAGTGAAACGTTGCCGGCGTTGCTCGTTGCCGGAGGGGATGTTCCACGTTCGGCTTGATGCC
>CAZWQN010000038.1:0-11009 GCA_964635895.1 uncultured Thermotogae bacterium
TTAGGACTCCCTCTCCAGGGATCAGAGTTGCGACGGCTCGATCGCCCGGCTCGATGTTGACAACCCGAACGGCAAGAACATCACCCGGGATACTGCCTCGGATCTCGACCGGTCCGGTGTTCGGGTTGATGTGCGACATGTCGATCGTGTGGGCCAGATCCTTCTCGGTCCGAAGCTGTCCATCGAAGCAGTCGACGGTCTCGAAGACCATGCGATCGCCCACCCCGACCGAGGCCACGGGCTTGTTGGCTGGGTCGTAGAAGTAGGTACGATGCTCCCGCTGCACGCGTAGTGCATCGGCGCGGCCGGTGCCGGCGGTCACTTCTTCACGACCTTCGCAAAGGCTGCGTCCAGAACGTCCAACCCTTCGTTGAGCTGGTCATCCGTGATCGCCAAGGTGACCAACATCCGCAGCACATTGCCGTACAGGCCCGCGCTCGGCATTACAAGGCCGTTCCTGAGACACTCCATCACGACGTCATGGCACAATTGCTTCGCCGGTTCCTTGCTCACCGGATCCTTCACGAGTTCCATCCCGACCATCGCCCCAAGGCCGCGCACGTCTCCGATGACCGGGTACTTCCGCTTCATCCCCTCGAAGCGGGAGCGCGTGGCCTTCCCGATCACGACCGCGCGAGCCAGAAGATTCTGCTGCTCGATCAGGCGAAGGACCTCGATACCCGCTGCGCACGCCACGGGGTTTCCCACGTACGTGCCTCCGATGGTGCTTTCCGGGATGAGGTCGAAGATCTCCTTTTTCCCGATCACTCCCGAAAGAGGGAGGCCCAAGGCAATCGACTTCGCCACGGCGATCAGATCGGGCTCAACGCCTGTGTGCTCAATGGCGAAGAACTTGCCCGTCCTTCCATAGCCACACTGGATTTCGTCGGCCGCGAGGATGATCCCGTTCCTGGAGGTGAACTCGCGCAGGTACGGAAGGAAGCCCTCAGCGGGGACGATGAATCCTCCCTCTCCTTGCAGCGGCTCGACCACGACAATCGCGACCTCTTCGGGGTCGAGGTGGGCGCGGAAGATCCTTTCCCAATCCTCGATGCCGAGGTTGTTGCGGTAGGGATTCGGCAGCGGCAGTCGGTAGACGTCTGGGGCAAACGGCCCGAAGCCGGCCTTGTATGGGCTGGCCTTGTGGGTCATCGTCATGGTCAGAAGAGTTCGCCCGTGGAAGGCCCCCTCGAAGACAACCACGGCGCGGCGCTTCGTCGCCTTGCGCGCGATCTTGACGCAGTTCTCGATGGCCTCCGCGCCGCTGTTGAAGAACGCGACCTGTTTCGGAGAGGGACCCGGAGCCAGATTCGCGAGCTTCTCCGCCAGGGCTACGAACGGCTCGTAGGGAATCGCGGTGAAGTCAGTGTGCGTGAACTTCCTGGCCTGTGCACAGATGGCGTCGACCACCGGGGCCGCGGCGTGTCCGACCATCAAGCAGCCCCATCCGCCCGTGAAGTCGATGAACTGGTTCCCATCGACATCCTTCACGAGTGCCCCGGTCCCCTCGGCAATGAAGAACGGGGCGAGCGTGTCGAACGCTCGCGGCACATAGCGGTCCTTGCGGGCCGCCAACTCACGCGATCTGGGACCAGGGATCTCCGTCTTCAGTGAGATGAATCTCCGATTCATCTTGCTTCCTCCTCGACAACTCAGATCTTCCGCTTCGCGCTGCCGCCTCGGCACCCCCCGGGGCGAAGCGTACACTCAGGGTGTCTCGGGGCCGACGGCGGGCAGCGGCGCCCTATCGCGTCCATGCTCTGGGTGCGGACCGAGTTCGAAACTCGCCAGGCCATACGTCGACAAGCGATCGGCCGGTGCCAATCGCTAGAGGTGCCCTGCAATCGAAAAAAGACACCTCCGGCAGTGGAACTCGACCTCCGGGAAGTCATCCCCACACCCGAAGCTGCGGCTTCTTCCGTCCCGCGTTCTCGGTCACACCTAGATACTATGTGCGAGGCTCCAACCGAGTCAATAGGAACCCGCCAGAACCATCACTCCAACCGGCTTCTGACTTGTGAAGGCTCAGCGCGGCCCGGCGAGCTGCGCCGAAGTTCCGAGATCCGCCCCAACGCATGTCGGGATCAAGGCGAGTACGTGCCCGGTCCGTTCGCCTGGCGACGAGGCCGCGCCGACCGGGTCCGTCGTGCGCGGTGCAGGCGAGACCGGTCGGAGATCCGATCGAGGGCCTGGAGCAACGGGCTGGCGCCTGCCGTCACAAGGGGCTGCCAGGGTAGGAAGATGGGGCGAGGGACGCCGAGGCGCTCCGGAGGTGGGATGCACCGCCAGGCTGCCCGAGTTCAGGAGCACATGCGCGGGGCTGCGAGCTGCAGACCGCACGTCGGGGTCGTGCGTGCAGATCGTTGTCCTTCTCGCCCGCTCGCCAAACCGCAGTGCTAGCTTGTCTACGCAGAACGGATAGAACAGACCACATCGCGGCGCGCCCCACGCGAAAGGGACACTCTTCTCTCTAAAAGGGGGCAAAGGCAGGTTATCCGGATCACCGCGACGTCTACGATGAAGCGATTCCGCCGGTCAAGTCGGCGAAGAAGGGGTGACTTGGAGTGGAGAGTACTGACCTAGTGAAACTCGCGGTGATCGGCGCCATCATGGGGGCGCTCCTGATATTCGGGGTCCTGATGCATCCGGCGGAGAAGCCCGCCGCGCCTGTGGCGGTCGCACCCGCGCCCGCCCCCGAGACGACGGTCAAGGAAGTGACGATCGTCCACACGCAGTCTCTCGAATTGCTCGATCCGGTGTACTCGGAGAAGGCCGTGTTCCAGGATGGCACGATCCGCGTGTCGTTCAACGCGTCCTTCGTCAAAGAGGGCTTCGAAAGCCGTATTCCGCTGTGGATCCACAACGTCTCCGGGGACGTTATCACGATTCTCTGGGACCGCTGCTCGATCCAGCTGCCAGGCGGCAACACCGTCGGGATCCTGACCGAGGAGGGGCTGAAGTACGGCACCGGCCCCGCTCTATCGATCGCGTCGACCTGCGACCTGTTCGACGCGCTGATCCCGGTGAGCGAGATCGTGTGGACTGACTCCGACGACGGATATGACGTGACGACGGGGGTCCTCGACCAAGGCACGTTCACGGTGGTGCTCGCCGTCGAGCGGACCGTCTGGTGTCTGCTGCCTGTCCTCGACGAGTGCGGCGTGCCGATGCCCGCCGCGACGACGGCCGGTGGGGGGACGAGCCGCGAGATCGTCTACTACACGTTCCGGTTCATCGTTCGATAACAGCGACGGCTCAGGCCGTTGCGTGACCTTCGCGGGGCTCTTCGGAGCCCCGTCGTTTTCCCCACGTTCTCAGGAACCTCTCCGATTTGCCTGTTGCGAGTGGTTTACTGTAGGCTACAGGATCAAACAAGGACCTCTAGGTTCCTGCGGAAGGGGGTGAGACGAATGGTCCGCAAGAGCGAAGTGACAACGCTGTCGATCTACATCCCGAAGAGCAAACTGGAGCGAAGGCCGATCGAGCGGCTGGATCGCCTCGCGAAGAAACTCGATCGTTCGATCAACTACCTCGTAGTGGAAGCGATCGTCCAGTATCTCGACCGCGAGGAGAAGCGGAAGTAGCCTGCTCGTGACCTCCAGGAGAGGGGTGTACCGTGCGCGACGAGGCACAGCGGGTGGCCTCGTCGAGTTCGGAGGGTCGCACGACGGGATCGGGATTCCGCAGCTAGAGGTCGTAGTAGAGCACAAACTCGTGCGGATGGGGACGGGTCGCTACGGCGTCGACTTCCTGACGCTTCGCTCGGATCCAGTGTTCGATCCCAGCCTCGGTGAACGCTCCACCGGCCAGCAGGTAATCGTGATCCGCTTCGAGCGCGTCGAGCGCCTCCCCGAGGGACGTTGGCGCCTTCTCCCCAGTTCCCTTGTCGTAAAGGTTCCTGTCCACAGGGCCGAAACCTAGGTCTTTGGCGTTGGTCTTCCGTTCGATCCCATCGAGCCCCGCGAGCAGGATCGCGGCGAACGCGAAGTACGGATTGCACGTCGCGTCCATCGTGCGCAGCTCCATCCGCATCTTCTCCCCCTGCGCATACGACGGGACGCGCACGGCGGCGCTGCGGTTCCCGGACCCGTAGGCGAAGTGGATCGGAGCCTCGAACCCGGGGACGAGGCGGCGGTAGGAGTTCGTCGAGGGATTCGTCAACGCCATTAGGCTCGGACCGTGAGCGAGAAGACCGCCGATGTAGCACAGAGCAAGGCTGGTGAGCTCGCCGTCACCGCGGAAGAGGTTCTTCCCGCCCCGGACGAGGTACTGGTGGAGGTGCATTCCGTTCCCCGCCTCCCCGTGCATCGGCTTGGGGAGGAACGTGGCGGTCATCCCGGAGTCGTCGGCGACGTTGCGAACGATCGACTTCACGATGAGCGTCGCGTCCGCCATCCGCACGAGGGGCGCGAAGCCAAGTTCGATCTCCTGCTGGCCGAACGTCCCGACCTCGTGGTGGTGGTACTTCACTTCGATTCCCGCCGCCTGGATCTGCCGGGCCATCTCGCAGCGAAGCCCGAACAGGCGATCCTCGGGGAGCGGCGCGTGGTACGCGGAGTGAGCGGGGTCGCCGAGCCCCGGAACGTCCCGGTGGTCACACCCCTCGGTCGGCGCGACGTCGATCACGGAGCGGCCGGAGTCGCTTCCGAAGCTCACTTGGTCGAAGACGTAGAACTCGAACTCCGGGCTGACGAGGATGTCGTCGGCGATCTTGCGGTCACGCAAAACGTCCACGGCGGCCTCTGCGGTCCCGCGGGGGTCGATTGAAGCGGGTTGCCGCGTCTTCGCGTCGCAGATGTCGGAGAGGATCGAGAGGATCGTCTCGCCGCTCCGCTCTTCGACGTAGGCGGTCGAGAGATCCGGGAGGAGCACCATGTCGCTCCCCTCG
The DNA here is from genome assembly GCA_964635895.1 of uncultured Thermotogae bacterium. Taxonomy (GTDB): domain Bacteria; phylum Bipolaricaulota; class Bipolaricaulia; order UBA7950; family UBA9294; genus JAPLGD01. The sequence continues at coordinate 4,889 of CAZWQN010000038.1, forward strand.
ACGTGACGGTAGCCGTAGTTCGACCCGTCGAACCCGATCCCCTCTCTGACGAGGTCCTCGGTGAACCGTGCGGCGGGGATCGTGATGTGTCGCAGTCGGCCGAAGAGGTCAGCCACCCGAAAGTCGACGAACTCGATCGCTTCTTCCTCCGTCCGACGCTTGAGCGTTGCGTAGTCGGGCATCGGCCTCCCTCTTTCGACGAGAAACGGGGCGAGTAGCTTACCGGAGCCTCCGAGACCCGGCAAGCCGACTCCGTCAGCGGTGCAGATTCCGCGCTGCGACGAACGATAACCCCCGCTTCGTCAGCGCCGCCGCGGTCGCGTTCATGGCGTCGTGCTTGTCGAGGTAATTCCGCTCCAAGGCAGGCATCAACCCTTGCGCCTCGATCTGCGACTTTGGGAGGAAGTACTCGAGGATGTCGGACGGGTGCTCGCGCCGGCTGTCGATGTCCGGCTTCCCGCCCTCGTGCTTGGCCGAGATGTTGGCCACGTGATCGGCAAGATCCACCAGCTCCTCCGTCCGGTCGTACGGCTGGATGACGATCGACTTCTGAGTCTCCGTGATGTGGTGCTCGAACCGGACGACGTCCTCGAAACCGAGGGCACGGCGCACTTCCGCTCCGCGCTCGATCGTCCCGTTGTCGACGGAGTTCGCCCAGTTGAAGCCGATGAGGGACGTGGTCCCATCGTCGCGCGAGAACAGCTTGGCTCCGATCAGCGTCCACAGGGCGGCGTACGGGTTGTCGTTCCCCATGTACACCGAAATCTTGAACTCGATGTCGATTCCGAGCTTGTGGAGGAAATAGCCGAGCAGGACGGTGCCTGGGTTGATGTTGAGGACTTGACGGATTCCGTACTCGGTGTAGTACCCGAGGAATTCGTCGACCCAGCGAAGGGCGTGGTCGTTCGGCTGCCCGACGCCGCCGAAGTACCCCGTGATCGTCGCCGGTCCACCGAGGTGGATGTTCGATCCGTCCGTCCCCTTCGTGTCTAGCGTCTCGACGTAGCTCGCTCCGACGATCTGCATCGCGGCGGCGACGGCGAGCGTGTCGCCGCGGTCGGCCACCTGTTCGGCCATGTTCCGCACGCGGATGTAGCGGCCCGGCATCACCTCGTGTCGTTCGATCGCCTGCTTCGCCTCGGCGATGAGCCACGGGAAGAACTGAAGCGCGCTGATCTCGAGCGTAACAGCTCGGGCTTCATCGAACGTCCTCTTGTCGGACTCGGGCCCCACGACGCGGCGACGGAAGTCGGCGATCGACACGAACGAGCCGCGGTCCCGCTCGCGCGTGAGCCACTCGATGTCCTTCACATAGGGCGAGTCGACCTCGCGAAGGCGCCGCAGGAGGTTCGGCAACTCGCGGGCTGCGCTCGCCTTGCGGTTGATCTCCTCCGGCCCGCCGCGCTTCTCGACGATCGCCAGGAAGTCGCGCACGACCGAGCACTTCGGGTCGAGCAGGAGCGCGTTGATCGCCGCGAGGTGGTCGGGCGGGATCGCCAGGCGTCGTTGCAGGTCGCTCATCGATTCCTCCCCGGCCGGTCCGTCGATTCGAACTCCTTCAGGAGCTCGGGGAAGCGTCCGGCCTCCTCCTTCAGCATGTGGTAGCAGTGCTCGTCGGCGGGGAACACGCCGCCCTTGACGTCCGCCACGTAGTCCTTCATCGCCTGGGTCACGACCGCGGCCACCTCGCAGTACTTCTTGACGAACTTCGGAGTGAACGCCTGGAACTGGCCGATGAGGTCGGACACAATGAGGAGCTGTCCGTCGCACAGTGGACCCGCCCCGATGCTCAGGACCGGGATCGCAAGCCGCTTGGTGATGAACCCGGCGACCTCGGGCGGAACCGCCTCGAGCAGGAGGAGCTGCGCACCGACGTCTTCGATGGCGAGGGCGTCCTCAATCAGGAGACGCGCCGACTCGATCGTCCGCCCCTGAGCCTTGTGACCGCCGAGCTGTCCGGAGCTCTGCGGTGTGAGGCCGATGTGTCCGCAGACCACGATCCCCGCGTCGAGCAGGGCGCGGATTCTGGACAGGACGCGCTTCCCTCCCTCAAGCTTCACCGCGTCAACTCCGGCCTCCTTCAGAAAGCGGCCTGCGTTGCGGACAGCGTCTTCGTCGCTCGCCTGGTAGCTCATGAACGGCATGTCGCCGACGACGAAGGTGTTCGGCGCCGCGCGCCGAACCGCCTCACTGTGGACGATGCACTGGTCCATCGTGACCGGGATCGTGCCCTCGTAGCCGTACACGCACATGCCGAGCGAGTCGCCGACGAGGATCATGTCCATGCCGGCGGCCTCGGCGAACGACGCCGTGGGGTAGTCGTACGAGGTCAACCAAGCGATCTTCTCGCCGCTCGTCTTCATCTCTCGCAGCGTGTGGATGCTGTGCTTCTTCTTCTCCGTCACCGGGCTCCTCCTTCTGCGGCCTCTCCCCGCCGCTTCCGTTCCGCGAGCGAAACGCTACACGCCCACCCCCACCTCTCGCAACAGAAGCACGAGCCGGGACAGGGGAAGGCCCATGACGTTGTAGAAGTCCCCAGAGATGCGATCAACGAACGTTGCCGCCCGCCCCTGAACTCCGTAGGCTCCGGCCTTGTCGGCGTACTCCCCGCAGGAGAGGTAGGCGTCGATCTCCGACGGCAGGAGCGTACGGAAGTGCACCGTCGTGCGCTCCACGGCCGTCCGCTCCTCCCACGGGTCGGTCCGTAGGACGCACAGGCCGGTCAGAACCTCGTGGTCCCGTCCGCTCAGGGATTCGAGCATTGCTCGAGCCTCGTCGCGCGAGTTGGGCTTCCCGAGCACGCGACCTCCCGCGACGACAATCGTGTCTGCTCCGATGACGATGCCACGATGAGCCTCCGCGACGTCGTGCGCCTTGGCCCGCGCCGCGGCGAGCGCTCGCTCGGCGGGCGACCCCTCGAAGGACTCGTTCGCCCCGCTTGCCACGACCTCAAACCGGGCGAAGAGGCGCGACAGGAGTTCGGCGCGTCGCGGGGAACCCGATGCGAGGATGATGCCAACGTCGGATGGACCATGCGAGCCTGGCGTCGCATCGCGCGGCGACGGGCTCAGGGGAAGCTCACTCCCGAGGTTCCGTAGTACACGGAGAAGGGGCTCGAGGCATCGACGCTCTTCGGAAGTCGAATGACGCCGGCAACCACCGTTCCCGGGGAGAGGGTCTGGTTCTTCAGGAAGTCGAACGTCAGCTCGACGAACGAGGCGGCGCTGAAGAACACGTAGTTCGACCCGTTCTGCTGAACGTAGAAACGCCACGGCGAGAACTCCGTGCCGGTCGTGGACGAGGCCCACACCATGACCGCTCCGGTTCCGATCAGGGGGTCGAGGCGCTGCAGGAGATCCTCGCCGAGCAGGCTCGTGCGAACCGCCTCGGTGAGGTAGACGAACACGAGGCGGAGCGCCTGGCCGCGTACGTGGGTGTCGAGAACCCGCACGAGCGACGGGTCGAGGCCGAGCAGTCCGGCCATGCTCTCCGAGGTGACGGAGTCGAGGGCCAGAAGCTCGGCGAGACTGCTGACATCCTCCAGGACCGGGACGGAGATCGGAGTGTGCGACGTCGTGGTCGCACGCGGCGCGGAGCCGGCCAGCGCGGTCGACGTCGAAGAGAGCTCGAATTGTACGCGCTCGCCGCGGAACAGGACCTCGAACGGCTTCGTGGTGTCGACCGCATCCCCGAGAACGAGAACTCCCTCGCTCCCGGAACCTTGCGACGGGCCGGCCGGATTCACCTGGAACAGGCCGTTCATGAACCCGGGAGTGATCTCGGTCCACGAGGAAGCCGCCGGCCAGAGAAGCTCGCCGCCGACGGGTTGGACGGCGATCGTGAGCGGGTTGAAGTCGAACCACCCCACGACGCTCTTGATGCTCGGGTTGACGTACAGCGCGTTCCGCCCGACGAACGGAAGCAGCGTCTGTCGAAGGGTCGAATCTACCTTGCTCGCCAGCGCGCGCTCGTTGATGAAGACGAAGACGACGGTCAGCTCCGTTCCGTCGACGTCGACCTTCAGCACGTTGATCAGGTCAATATCGAGGCCGGTCTCGCGGGCGAACTCCTCGCGAGGCTCACCAAGGGCCGCACCCGCCGCGAGGAAAAGAAAAAGGGAAGAGACGATGGCCGCTCTTCCCCAGGTAGACAGTCTCATCCGGTCACCCACCGCTCTCCGTGTCGCACGAAGCGGCTAGCAACCGCCGCCGCACCACCAACCCGCGAACGCAAAGACCCAGAATGCCCAGAAGAAAGCGAGAAGCATTCCGGCCGTGATCTCGATGGTAAGGAGCATTGGTCACCTCCTTCTTCCTGTTCGCAGCATACCATGGCCGCCCACGCGGGACAATGGCCCAATGGCGAAAACATCGGTTCGGACATCTGTCGTTCAGCGGGCCGGCCTGGACCTCAACCCGCAGCCTTGTTTCCTGACCGCCGAAGGGAACAGCGTCGCGACAAGAACGCCGAATCGCCTATCCCTGTCGTCAGTACCGTCGGGCGACGTGCGAAGCCGCGCGCGGGAAGCTCTGTAGCACACGTCACGGACACGTGTCTCACGTCCCCCGGCGCGATCCGTGGCTGACAAGGCGAGTCATGTCAGCTACCATCCGCAATGAGGCCTTCCGTGAAGGAGCTGAGACTACCCGTGGCATCCCGGACCGCGTCACCGATCTACGCTGCGCTCGACGAGGCGCTCGCTCGGCACCGCGACGTCATCGAGCGGGGGGTCGAGGTCTTCGGCCTGCCCCTCCACATCATCTTCCTCGACGAGATCGCCCGGAACGCCGAAGGGTACGGTCGAGTTCTGAGGCGGTTCTATCCGAACGCTCTCACGCTTTTCGCCGTGAAGTCGAATCCGTGCCGTGGGGCCGTCCAGACCGCCGCACGGCTCGGCCTCGGCGCCGACACCGCGTCGGAGCACGAGCTTCGCGCCGCCCTGGAGGAGGGAATCCCCCCGCAGCGAATCGTCGCGAACGGGAACGCGAAGACGTCGAGGTACATCGAGACGATTGTTCAGTCGGGAGCCTTCTCCTCGGTCGACAACGCCGACGAGCTCGACGAGCTGTCGCGCACAGCGGCGAAACGGCGTGTGCGCGCTCCGATCCTGGTGCGGTTCCGGGGGATGCCGCTCTCCGGGTTCACCGCCGCGGACCAGACGACGGCAGCGGAGTGGACCAAGTTTGGCTTCTCCACGGAGGAGGCCGACGAGGCCTTCGACCGCGTCGCGCGGTCGCCGGGGGTGCGATTCATCGGCGTCTCGGCGCACATCGGAACCCAGATCGCCGACCCGGTGGCCTACGAGCGCTTGGTCGTCCACATGGTCGCGTTGGGAGAGCGCGCTCGGCGCTTCGGACTTCCGCTCACGGCCATCGATTTCGGCGGCGGGTACCCCGTGTCGTTTGTGCCGCGAGAGGAGTGGACGGCGTTTCAGGCCCGGCTTCTCGCCCGCTTGCGGAACCCGTCGGGGCCGGGCGGCTCTGAAACGTGGACGGACCTGCCGATGGGGTATGGCGGCGCGGACCTCTCCGTGACGTCGCCGCCCTGGACGGGGAAGGCGTACTGGTCGCCGCACTCCGCCTCGGCGATGCTCGAGCACGCGCTCTCTTTCCGGCACCCGGACGGGAGGACGACGGCCGATCACCTCGCGGACCTCGGGTCTCCGACGCTCATCGTGGAGCCGGGCCGCAGCCTGATGGCCACGGCAGGCGTGACGCTGGCCGAGGTGAGAGGGACGAAGAGCGTCCTCGGAAACCGGGTCGTGTCCCTCGACCTCGGGGTGACGAACCATGGAACCAACCTGGTCACGCCCGACATCTTCCCCGTCGCCGTCCTCCCGCGACGGGACGACGACCGCCCCGTGGACGCATTCCTCGCCGGACGGCTGTGTTTCTCAGGCGACATGCTCAGCAAGGTCAAGGTGCGGCTCAACCGCGCACCCGCCGTCGGAGACCGGATGGCCGTCTACTTCACCGGCGCCTACTCCGCCGACCACTTTGCCTCCACCAGCTGTGGGTTCCCGTTGCCCGCCAAGGTGGCGGTCGGCGGCGACGGGCGTCTCGAGGTGTGGCGCCGCGCCCAGCAGTTCGAGGATGTCTTCGGGGCCGTGGGCGACGCCTAG
>CAZWQN010000039.1:0-8858 GCA_964635895.1 uncultured Thermotogae bacterium
ACTACGAAGACAAGTCGACGGCTACGGAGACCGAGACGTCGACCGACCATCCCGGGGTGCCCGATCTGTTTGTGAGTGCAAGCTGGAGTCCGAGATTCGTCGTTCCGACGCCAAAGGTGACGAGCAGCGTCGCCGACTGCGTCATGCTTGCGTCGAGGCCCAGCGGCTGTACGCGTTGAAGGCTGTACGCAGCCTGCAAGGAGTCGTCTTCCGTGAGGTCGCGGTCGTACGAAGCGTTCACGAGCAACGTGTTCTCCTCGAGGATGTCGAACGGTCCCGAGACGCCGGCATGGAAGAGCAGCTGGCTCGCGCGATCCGGGGAGAACGCGGCGTCGGCGGATGCCGTGACAAGGAGATTGCGCGCCCCGCCGTACGGGTCGATCAGCTCGTACCCCATGCCGCCTTGCACGGACCAACCGCAGTTCCGCTCGTCCCCCGTGGCGACAAGAACCTCCTCGACCATGAGGACCTGGCGCGGCTCGACGGTGACGCCGGTCGCGGCCTGGATCGCCGCGACCACGGCGGCGGCGCAATCCTTGACGGTCTCGTACTCGGCCCGCCGGCCGATGATCTCGGCCATCGCCAGTAGGGTCTCTCCCGACATCTCCTCGGAGATCGTTCCTGCATCGATCAGCTCGTCCTGAATGGCGAACGCCTTCGCCATGGGCGTCGTGTCCGAGAACCGTCCGTATCCGACCCCGGCGGCTAGGTTGACGCCTGGCTTCGGCTGGCCGCTGGCAAGAGTGGCCGTCAGACCCCCGAAGCCAAACAGCGGTGCGTCGTCCATCAGGTAGTAGCGGAACGTCCCGGAGGCGGAGCCGAGCCCGGAGGACGGGGTGAAGTCCTCAAGCAGGATGGCGCCGCTCGCGGCGATGGTATACCCGATGTCCGGCGAGTCGTAGAGCCGGCTGAAGTCGAGCGCCGCCCGTCCGCCGCTCGCGTCGACTGCCGGTGTTGCCGCGTCGTTGAAGTAGCGGTAGCTGAACGAGAACCCGATGCCCGTCAGGTTGGTTTCTGGCGACACGTAGTCGCACAGGCCGATCCCCGCCGCTGCTGTTGCAGCGCCAAGCAAGAGCGCCGCCCAGGCAACAAGCCCCCCAATCCTCTTCATTGCGGATCACCTCACTGGCGAGTGTATGGGCAAAGAGCGTCAAGAGGGAAACGGGCGAGCGGTGAGGGCCGCGCTCACTTGACGCCTTCGCGGGGGGGGGACTGGGGCGACGCGGTCCGCGGTTGCGGCTTTGACAAGGGGGTGCGCTTCCCCCACCATGAGAGCCTACCCGGGGCGAGCGCGTCGCGCTCGCGGCGGTCTTCCACGCGATGGGGAGGGGTTAGGACATGAGACGGTGCTTCGTTATCGTCAATCCGGTGTCCGGACGGGGCGACGGGGCGCGAGCGGTTCCCCGCATCGAGCACGAACTCCAAGCGGCAGGGCTCGACTTCCAACTCGTGAGGACGGAGCGCCCGTGGCACGCGGCGGAGCTGGCCCGTAAGGCGTCGGTGGATGGGTTCGACGTCGTCGTGGCCGCCGGAGGGGACGGCACGGCCAACGAGGTGCTGAACGGCCTTATGCAGGCGAAGCAGGCAACCGGCCGGTGCGCCGTCATGGGGGCACTGTGCGTGGGGCGCGGCAACGACTTCGCGTTCGGCGTCGGAGTGCCGCGCGAGCTGGTCGCGGGATGCCGCGCGGTCGCGGAGGGGCGCACCCGCTGGATTGACGTGGGCCGCGTGAGCGGCGGGGACTTCCCCCAGGGCCGCTACTTCGGGAACGGCGTCGGCATCGGATTCGACACGATTGTGGGGTTCGAGGCTCAGAAACTGAAGCACGTCCACGGGTTTGCGGCGTACCTGATCGGCGCGCTGAAGACGATCTTCCTCTACTTCCGCGCTCCTCTCGTGCGGATTACGTGCGACGAGCGGACGATCCAGCAGCGCGCTTTGCTTGTCTCGATCATGAACGGACGCCGCATGGGCGGCGGATTCCTGATGGCTCCGGACGGCCGCCCGGACGACGGGGTCCTCGACCTGTGCATTGCGGGGCAGGTGACCCGCGGAGGCGTGCTGGCTCTGATGCCTCGGTTCATGAAGGGAACGCAAGGGGCGCACCCAGCGATCACGACGACCCGGTCCCGGCGCGTGTCCGTCGCCGCGGTCGAGGGATCTCTTCCGGCGCACGCCGATGGAGAGACGATCTGCACGGCCGGCGACCGGTTGGACGTGGAACTCCTGCCGAAGCAGATCTCCATCGTCGTCGGCGGTGAGGCGACGAGCCCGTGATCGGAGAGCGCCTTCTCTTGAACGGCGCGGAGAGCGCCTTGGTCCGGCTGCTCTGCCGGGTCGACGATGCGGAGCTTGCGAAGATCCCGCTCTGTGGGCCGCTGATCCTCGTCTCCAATCACGTCAACTTCCTCGAGATTCCTGTCCTGCACTCGCGGCTTCGCCCTCGCCAGGTCGTTGGATTAGCGAAGGCGGAGTCGTGGGACAACCCGGTGCTCGGCTGGTTGTTCAACCGCTGGGGGGCGATCCCCGTGCGGCGGGGTGAGGCGGACATCGCAGCGCTGCGAACGTGCCTCGAGGTTCTCGAACGCGGCGGCATCCTGGTCGTGGGACCCGAGGGCACCCGGAGCCACGACGGCCGGCTGCGGCGCGGTCACCCGGGGGTCGTCACGATCGCGGTCAAGAGCGGCGCTCCCGTCCTTCCGATGGCGTTCTACGGCGGAGAGAAGTTCGGACACCACGTACGACGATTGCGGCGGACGCCGTTCCATGTCGCGGTCGGGCGACCGTTCCGCGTGGAGCCGAAGGCGACGCGGCTGACGCGCGACGTGCGGCAGGACGTCGTCGACGAGATCATGCACGAGCTGGCGTCGCTCCTGCCGCCCGCCTATCGGGGCGTGTACGCCGAACCTCGATGCGGCGGGCCGGTGCACCTGCAGTTCGACGCATCCGCTTCGTGATCCTCGGGAGCCGTGGCGCTAGGCGCCGCGACGCTCGTCGAGCGGAAGCGCCTTCGGAGTCGTGGACTCGTCCATCTCGGCCATCCGTCGGAAAAAGACGTAGGTCAAGAGAATCGACGTGACGTAGAAGCCAGCCGTGATCAGGAACAGGGGAGAGAACCCGGCGGCCACCTGGATGTGACCGCTGATCCACGAGGAGACTCCCCATCCGGCGTTCCACGCGAGCATGACCAGGCTTGCCGTCAGGGGACGGAGCTGGCCCGGCACGATCCCCATGATGTAGGCGGACAAGAGCGGAGAGCTCATGTTCATGAGCGCCGTACGCACGAGGTAGCTGGCCGCCGAAACGCCGCCGATCGGGACGAAGCCCATCGCAATCAGGAACGGGATGGAGAGCGCCTGCGTCGCCACCATCGCCCGAACCTTGCCCAGTCGTGTCGCGGCGACAGGAGCGAGGATCGACGCGATCCCGGTGAGCAGGGACGAGGCCGCGAAGATCGCCCCGAGCGCGGGATCCGGCAGTCTGAACCGCAGGCGGAAGAACACGTTCAAGAACGGCATCAGCATGCCAGCCCCGAGCGACCCGGTGATCTCGACCGCGAGGATCTTGGCGAGCACCGGGCGGTGCGTCCGAACCTGCCGGACCGTGACCTGCCGCTCCTGGGCGCCGCGGAGTCCGCGCAACCGCGCGAGAGGGTAGAGGGTCGCGAGCGTGAGGGCCGTCGCGGCGAGGATCACCCCGCGGTACGCCGAAAGGTCGGTGAAGAAGCCTGGAGCTAGGGCTCGGAGAGCGGTGGGTAAGTACCCCCCGATCAGGCTGGCGAGCACGCCGGCGAACGTGCTGAACGCGAACTGGAATCCGAACAGGTGAGTTCGAGTCTTCTCCGTGCTGACCGCGACCATCAACGGCGACGAGGCGACCGACGTCAGCGCGGATCCGAGGCCGGCGAGGGCAGCGGCGGCGATCAGCACGCCCCGGCTCGGGACGAGCGCGCACGCCGCGAGCGCGCTCGCGATGAGAAAGCTCCCCAGGAGCAAGCCGCGGCGAAATCCGAGGCGGGGAAGCGCGACCCCGATGGGGAAGGCCACCACCGCCGTGACCAGAGCGGGAAGGCTTGCCAGGAGCCCGACGAACGCCTGGTCGAAGCCGAGGGACAAGACGTACAGGTTGAAGAAGAGGTACTGGAGTCCGTTGGCGAGGCCCAGGAGGACAGTCGCGGTCAAGTACAGCCGCGCGTTCGACGAGAAGGCGCGAACCGCCTCGCGGTACTCGCGGAGCATTCCCCCTCCTTGGTCCTCGTCCCCGCGCAAGCTCGGCGCGGGTCAGCGAGCAAGCAGCCGGTGGGCGGCTTCGACGACGGTGCCGACGGTGAGACCGAGCTTCTCGAACACCTCGCCGCCCGGCGCGCTCGCCCCGAACCGATCGACTCCGAGCGCGACCCCGTGGACTCCTACGTATCGCTCCCAGCCCAGGGTTCTCCCCGCCTCGACGGCGATCCGAGCCGAGATGCCGGCCGGAAGAACGCTTTCCCGGTACGGCGCGTCCTGGCGCTCGAACAGCTCCCAGCTCGGCATTGAGACAACGCGCACCCGTATCCGCTCCGCGGCCAAGCGCTCGGCGGAGGACATCGCCAGCGACACCTCCGACCCGGACGCGATGAGGATCAGCTCCGGGGTGGGAGCGGAGTCCCAGAGGGTGTACGCGCCTCGTTGCACGTGGGCGGGCGCCGCTCGAGAGCGGTCGATCGTCGGGAGGTTCTGGCGCGTCAGCACGAGGACGGTCGGCCCGTCGCGCCGCTCGATTGCGGCCCGCCAGGCCTCGGCCGTCTCGTTCGCATCGGCGGGGCGAAGAACGACGAGGTTCGGGATGAGGCGGAGGCTCATCAGCTGCTCGACCGGCTGGTGCGTCGGGCCATCCTCACCGACGCCAATGCTGTCGTGGGTGAACACGAACAGGGTTGGATACCCGGACAGCGCGGCCAAGCGGATCGGCGGCCGCATGTAGTCGGCGAACGCGAGGAACGTCGCGGCGTAGGGGATGAGACCACCGTGTTGCGCCATGCCGTTCGCTACAGCCCCCATGGCGTGCTCGCGGACGCCGAAGTGCAGGTTGCGGCCGGCGTAGGACCAGAGCGAGCCGACGGATCCCTGGACGTCGGCGGGCCGACGGTCCGGGGGCTCGAAGTCGCCGAAGGATCGCAGCCACGTGAGGGTCGAGGGATTGAGGTCGGCCGACCCTCCGATGAGTTCGGGAAGAACGGGCCCTACGGCTTGGAGGACGGCCTCGGAGGCCTTCCGCGTGGCGAGGCCCTTCGCGTCGGCTGGGAAGGTAGGAAGCCGGCTCTCCCAGGCCGGCGGCAACCGTCGAGCCATGCGGCGCTCGAACTCCGCGGCCAGCTCCGGGAACGCGGCTCGGTACGCGGCAAGCGCGCGGACCCACTCCGTGTGGGCCGCCGCCGCGCGGCGCGCGAGCGATGCCGCATGGGCGCGAACGTCGTCGGGGACGAAAAAGGAGGGTGCTTCGGGCCAGCCGAGGGCTTGCTTTGCCTTGCGAGCCTCCTCGGCACCGAGCGGCGAGCCGTGCGCGCTGTGGGTTCCCTGTCTCGTAGGCGCTCCATAGCCGATCACCGTCTTGACCTCGATCAGGCTGGGCCGGCCGGCCTCGGCCTTGGCCTCCCCGAGGGCGCGGTCGAGGGCGACGAGGTCATTCCCATCCGCGACTCGCGCGACGTGCCAGCCGGCAGCCTCGAACCGCGCGGCGGCGTTCTCCGAGGTCGACAGGGCCGTCGCGCCGGCGAGGCAAACGTCATTCGAGTCGTAGAGCACGATGAGCCGGCCCAGGCGCAGGTGGCCGGCAAGTGCCGCGGCCTCGTAGGAGATGCCCTCCATCAGGTCGCCGTCGCCGACGAGGGCGAAGGTCGTGTGGGCCACGATCGCGTGACCGGGGCGGTTGAACACCGCGGCGAGGTGGGACTCGGCGATGGCCAGGCCTACGGCATTGGCGAGACCCTGCCCGAGGGGGCCGGTCGTCACCTCGACCCCCGGAGTCAGACCGCTTTCCGGGTGACCCGGCGCTCGGCTTCCCCATTGGCGGAACCGCTCAAGCTCCTCCAGAGGGAGCGGGTACCCGAACAGGTGCAGGAGGGAGTACAAGAGCGCGGAGCCGTGCCCCGCCGAGAGGACGAACCGATCCCGGTCGGGCCACGCGGGATCTGCGGGATCGTAGCGGAGGTGTCGCGACCAAAGGGCGTAGGCCATCGGCGCAGCGCCGAGCGGAAGCCCCGGGTGCCCGGAGTTCGCACGCTCGATGGCGTCGACGGACAGGAACCGCAGGGTGTCTACACAGCGCTCCTGGAGTGTTCGTTTCCGGGCCATGGTCCCCCTGGTTTGTCCGACCCCATCGCGATTCGGGGATGGCAGACTTTCGCTCAGGCGAGAGGAGCTGTCAAGCGACGGAAGGGCGGCTCTGGCTCTTGTCGCGGGTTCCGTTCCCAGTAGACTTACGGCCGGATCAGCGGGCGGCGACGCCGCAACCTTGGGAGGTGAGAGATCTTGCCGTTTCGCGGAGGACGTGCACTTCGTGAGGCGTATCGACGCGCCGAGTCCCGCGGCTACGCGTTCATGGCCAACAACTTCGCGGAACCGAACACGCTGGTCGGTCTTCTCGACGCGTACGCGTCTTCGCGCTCCGACGTCCTCCTGCAGATCAGCCCGGGGGCGGCGAAGTTCGCCGGCGGAGGCGACAAGGCGGCCGGGCTCCGCGCCCTGGCGGCCATGGTGCGTGCGCTGGCAGCTCCCCGACCCATCGCCGTGTTTCTCAACCTCGATCACTTCACCGCGAAGGAGATGGATCTGATCGACCTTGCCATCCGGGAGCGCCTCGTGTCGTCGATCATGATTGACGCGTCGAAGGAGACGTTCGACGAGAACGTGCGAATCAGCCGGGACGTCGTGCGGCGTGTGCATGGAAGCGGAATCCTCGTCGAGGCGGAGCTTGGCAAGATCCGCGGTGTGGAGGACGAGATTGCCTCGGACGACGCGTTCTACACGGATCCGGACGAGGCGGTCGAGTTCGTTCGCTCGACCGGTGCCGACCTGCTGGCGATCTCGATCGGAACGGAGCATGGCGTCTCGAAGGGGAAGGACATCACGCTGCGCCTGGACCTGGCGAGAGAGATCCAGGCCAAGCTTGCCGGTGCGGGGCTTTCCGTCCCCCTGGTGCTGCACGGCTCGTCGGGACTCCTCCCCGAGCAGGTGAAGGCGGTGATCCGGTTCGGGGTCCGCAAGCTGAACAAGGACACGCACTACCAGTACGTGTACTCCCGAACGGCCTGCGACTTCTACAGAGCCCACGTTGCGGACATCGTTCCTCCCGAGGGGACGGAGGACGACGTCGTGAACCTGTTCCCTGGGAACTCCTGGAGCCCCAACAAGAAGGTCTTCGACCCCCGCGTTGTCGGGAAAGTGGTTCAGGATGGCATCCGAGGGATTGCGCTCGCCCTGCTCGAGCAGGCGGGGAGCGGCGGTCACACGCTGGGAGGCGAGGAGGATTCGTGATGAAGAGGGCTGGGGTTCTCACCGGCGGGGGAGACTCCCCGGGGATCAACGCGGCGCTTCGGTCGATTGTGCGGTTCGGCGCGAAGCACGGGGTGGAGGTCGTCGGGTTCCTTGAGGGCTGGCGCGGCCCCCTGGAGAACCTCGTCCAGCCGCTGGCGATGCCTGACGTGTCGGGCATCCTGCAGGTGGGCGGGACGATCCTGGGGACCTCACGGACCAACCCGTTCCGCGTGGACGGGGGTGCGGAGCGGGTGCTGGAGAACCTGAAGAGGAACCGGCTCGACTTCCTGATCGTCATCGGCGGCGACGACACGATGGGTGTCGCCCACCGGCTCGCAGGGCTGGGTCAGAACGTGATCGGCATTCCTCAGACGATCGACAACGACATCGCGTTCACCGACTACTCGCTGGGATTCTGCTCCGCGCTTCAGGCGGTCACGGATGCGATGGACCGCCTCCACACCACGGCAGCCTCGCACCATCGCGTGCTGATCCTCGAAGTCATGGGCCGCGACGCAGGGTGGCTCAGCCTCCTGGGAGGAGTCGCCGGCGGGGCGGACGTCATTCTGATCCCCGAGCGGCGGTTCGATGTGGAGTCGATCTTCCGCCGCATCCAGCAGAGGGAAGCGCAGAAGAAGCGGTTCAGCATCATCATCGTGGCCGAGGGGTCGAGGCCTGAGGGCCACGAGGGCCAGGTCGTCGCCGAGGCGGAGGTCGACGCGTTCGGCCACGTTCGCCTGGGCGGCATCGGGCAGTACTTGGCGAACCAACTGTCGGACCGCATGCACGCGCCGGTGCGCGTGACGAACCTCGCCTACCTCCAGCGGGGAGGAAGCCCGGCGCCGTTCGACCGCATTCTCGCGACGCGTTTCGGGGCGGCAGCGATCGAGTTCGCGTTGGAGGGGACGTTCGACGTGATGACCGCGATCCAGGGGATGCGCATCGTGCCGGTACCGCTCGCGGATGCGCTCTCGAAGCCGCGGCCGATCGAGGATTGGCTCCTCTACCTCGTGGACCTGTTCGACTAGTTGCCGGGATCGCGACGTGGTCGCGGGGCGCCGTTCCCTCCCCTACGGCACGGCGGCGTAACCGCCGTCGAGCGCCTTCTCGTTCATGGGGACGAACTTCGCTTTGCCGGACTCCTCAAGCGCCCGCCGCATCGCCCGCTTGACCGCAGCGAGGGAGACTGCGCCCGTCGCGCGGAGGTAGGCCCCCAAGGCAACCATGCTGACCACTCGAGCGTCCCCAATCTCGTGGGCGATGTCGTTGACAGGCACGTAGTGCGAGGTGATGTCCTTTCGCTCGACCTTCCGGTCGATCAGCGAGGCGTTGACGAAGAGGGTT
>CAZWQN010000039.1:8958-10730 GCA_964635895.1 uncultured Thermotogae bacterium
GATGTCCTTTCGCTCGACCTTCCGGTCGATCAGCGAGGCGTTGACGAAGAGGGTTCCCCCCTTGGCGACGAGCGGCTCGAACTTGTCGAGGGACGGCCGATTGAGGGCGATCACGGCGCTCGGTTCATCGACGATCGGCGATCCGACGGCGCGGTCGGAGAGAACGACGGTGCAGTTGGCGGTGCCCCCTCGCATCTCGGGCCCGTAGGACGGCATCCAGGTGACTTCGAGGCCCTCGTCCATTCCGGCCTGGGCCAGGATCTTCCCCGCGAGCAGCACCCCCTGCCCGCCGAACCCCGCGATGATGACCGAGCGTTCCATCGAGCTACCCCCTGTCGACGAGGTCGCCCAGCGGGAAGACCTGCGTCACCACGTTGGCCACGTGCTCGTTCGCCTTGGTCGGCGACATCCGCCAGTTCGTCGGACACGTTGAGAGAATCTCGACGAGGGAGTACCCCTTTCCGTCGACCTGATTCTGGAATGCCTTCTGGACGGCCTTGGTGCACTCGAGGATGCGCCGCGTGTCGTAGAGCGCCTGTCGGGTCACGTAGACCGGCGCATCGAGGGTGGCGATGAGCTCGGAGAAGCGGATCGGATACCCGCACTGCGCGGGATCTCGGCCCTCCGGCGTTGTCGTGGTCTTCTGGTGGATGAGCGTCGTGGGGGCCATCTCGCCCCCCGTCATCCCGTAGATCTGGTTGTTCACGAAGATGACGGTGATGTTCTCGCCGCGGTTCGCCGCGTGGAGCGACTCCGCCGTGCCGATGCTGGCGAAGTCCCCGTCACCCTGGTACGAGAAGACGATGAGCTCCGGCTTCGCACGCTTGATTCCCGTGGCCACGGCGCTCGCCCGACCGTGGGCGACCTGCACGGCGTCGCAGCGGTACCAGAGGTAGGCAAAGACGGAACACCCGACCGGGGCGATGCCCACGGTTCGCTCGGCGATGCCGAGTTCGTCGATCGCCTGGCCGATGATCCGTGTGATGATCCCGTGGTGGCAGCCCGGGCAGTACGTGTAACGGGCTTCGGTAAGGCTCTTCGGGCGCTCGAACACCTTGGTCATGCGCGCGACATCAACGGGCATGCTTTCTCACCTCGTCCAGAATGCTTCGCGGCGTCGGGACCACTCCGCCCATCTCCCCGTAGAACGGCGTCTTGGCCCGTTCGGCGACGGCCAGCCTCACGTCCTCCCACATCTGTCCCGCGCTCATCTCGACCGTCAGGATGGTGTCCACGCGGTCGGCGACGGCACGCAGGGCATCGTACGGGAACGGCCACAGGGTGATCGGCCGAAACAGGCCCACCTTGAGTCCCTCGCTCCGGGCCATGCGTAGAGCAGTCTTCGCGATCCGGGCCGTGCTTCCGTAGGCGGCGATCACGAGGTCGGCGTCGGCGGTGTCCGACTCCTCGTAGCGGACCTCGCGCTTCCGAATCTCGCGGTACTTGGCCTGAAGCGCCTCGTTCATCCGCTTCAGGTTCTCGGGGCCGAGGTCGAAGCTCAGGATGATGTTCGGGTCTCGTCCCGCGGCTCCGGTCGTCGCCCAGTCCTTGCGAGGGAGAGAGGCGGGGTCGACGGGCTTGGGCAGCTCGACCGGCTCGAGCATCTGCCCGAGAAGGCCATCCGCGAGGATCATCACCGGCGTGCGGTACGCGTCGGCGAGGTCGAACGCCAGCATCGTCAGCTCCGCGGCCTCGGGAACCGTGGACGGCCCGAGGACGATCATGTGGTAGTCGCCGTGGCCTCCTCCCTTGGTCGCCTGGAAGTAGTCGCA
>CAZWQN010000040.1:0-4457 GCA_964635895.1 uncultured Thermotogae bacterium
ATGTATCTTGTTGTATTGTGGACGTATCACGCCGCACTGTGAGGGGGCGGAGTCGGGCCTGGCTCTCCGGAAAGAGTGAAGAGGATCGAGTGGGGAAAGCCATGGCCGAGCGCCTCCTTGCGCAAAGCGGGGCCTCGGCGAGCCGAGGCCCCGCTGCCGCGCTACACACTCCAGGAATCAGTCAGCATGAATCCGGTCACAGCTGCTCGCTTCTTTGCGATCCACGGAGAGCAAGCCGGTCCAGATAGTCCTCTAGGTGCTTGGCGCTCAGGAAGTAGCGTGTAGTTGGCCGCGACGTGGACCCACGAGCCTACTCTCTCCTGTCCAAGCGCGTACGAGCCGGGGACCTCGTCGGTCGACTCGAAGAGACGCGAGCGATCTGCGCCATGCAGTGAGGGAGAGTGATCGATAGAGCGAATAGGCTGCGACGTGCGGACTTCGCCTACCCAAAGGTGCAGCGATTCCGTCCCGCTGTCTTGCTCTGGTAGAGAAGCTCGTCGGCGCGATGGACCGTCTTGGCGACCGTTTCCGGGTTTCGGGCAACGGTCCCACCGATGGACACTGTGACCGACAGCGGGACCTCGCCGGCCGTGACCGACGAAGTGGATACTTGGCTCCGCAGGATCTCCGCGCGGTGGGCCAGACCGTCGGCATCTATCTTCTCCATGACTACGAGAAACTCTTCGCCGCCCCATCGGCCCACGACGTCGTAGGAGCGCATGTTGGCCGCGAGCGTCTGCGCGACCATGCGCAGGACCCGATCGCCCGTGGCGTGTCCGTGGCGGTCGTTGAACGCCTTGAAGTGGTCGACGTCGGCCAGGAGCACGCCGAACGGCCATCCGTAGCGTTCCAGCTCGGCGTGTCGCGATGCGAGGGCAATGTCGACGTACCGGCGATTCCCGACCTCGGTGAGGGAGTCCACGAGCGCCAGCTTGCGCAGCGATTCGATCTCCGCGTGCATCCACGCACGCGCGGAGTTGTCGTCGAACACCTCGATCCCCCCGATGATCTGGCCTTGGGAGTCGCGGATGGGTGACGTCCGAACGAGGACGGGAACCCTCTGTCCGTCGCGATGGTGGAGGAATACGTCGACTTCCCGCGATTGTCCGTCGTCCATCGTCGCCGCAAGGGGGCAGCGCGAGCGGCAGAGGGAGCGGCCCTCCGCGTCCACGTGCATCAGCAGGTTGTCCGAGCATGCCCATCTCGCAAGATCGCGGGCCGCGTACCCGGTGAGTTCCTCCGCCCCGCGGTTCCAGAACTGGATCCGGCGCGCTCGATCGACAAGGTAGACGCCGTTCGTCAGCTGGTTGAGGAGATCGTGCGAGGACTCAAGGCCGAACCCTACGCTCCGGTCCGTCGGCCGCGACGATGTGGACATGCCTCGATCGTACCTCTTCGCACGGAGCGGCGGCCAACGGCGAGCCGCCGAATCCAGCCGGTCGACGTCGAGGCGATCGACCTTCAGCGCTTCCGTCCTCGAACGAACGGAGTCCTTGATTCCCGTAGGGGTGGCCGATACCATCTACCGGCACTTGTCCTGCTGATCGGGTGCGATCGCAACCAAGAGGTGATTACGATTCCAAAGATTGCTTCCGCAGCGAAGCGGCTGCGCCAGAGTGAAAAGCGACGCGGCTTGAACCGGTCGCGTAAGGCGGCCCTGAAGCGCGTCGTCAAACAGATCCGCCTGCACATCGACGCCGGCGAGAAGAACAACGCCATCGCGCTTCTTCCCCAGCTCTCCAAGGCGGCCGACAAGGCCGCGAAGCGCAACACGATCCACAAGAACAGAGCCGCGCGGATCAAATCCCGCTGGGCCAAGAAGGTTCAGGCTCTGTAGGAGGCGTTCGCATGCGTCTGCATCACTTCGACTTCCTCGGCAAGGCGAAGTACTTCGTCACCATTTCGGCGATCCTGGTCGCGGCGAGCGTCGTTCTCTTGCTCGTCCGAGGCGTCAACCTCGGCATCGACTTCACGGGGGGCCTCGAGTTCACCGTGAAGCTCGAGGAGCGCGCCTCCACGGCGGACATCCGCCAGGCGCTGGGCACCGTCGACGTCGAGGGCGTCGATCTGCGAACCAGCAAGATCCAGCAGGCAGAGGGCAACAAGGTCATCATCACGACGAAGCTTCTCAACGTCGAGGAAGACAGCCCGGCGATCAGTCGGATCGAGGAGACGCTTCGCTCCACCTTCCAGATCGAGGACATCAGCCGGCGGCTCATCGGCCGGCAGGTCAGCCAGGAGTTGGCCCAGAAGGGATGGCAGGCGATCCTTCTCGCGTTCGTGGCGCTCCTCATCTACATCTCTTGGCGATTCCGCTTACGCTATGCGGTGGCCGCGATCGTGGCGCTCGTTCATGACGTGACGATCGCCCTCGGGGTGTTCGCCCTGTTCGGGTTGGAGATCGATCTTGAGACAGTGGCCGCCTTTCTGACGATCATCGGCTACTCGCTCAACGACACGATCGTCATCTTCGACCGGATCCGCGAGAACCTGAAGATCGAGCGGAAGATGCCGCTCTACGATCTGATCAACCACAGCGTGAACCAGACGCTATCGCGGACGCTGAACACGAACTTCACGACGGTTGCCCCGGTGGCGATCCTCATGATCTTCGGCGGCAGCGTGCTGCGCGGGTTCTCGGTCGCGCTGTTCGTCGGGATTGTCGCCGGGACGTACTCGACGATGTACGTGGCAAACCCGATCCTGTACGCCTGGGCAAAGCGGGCCGACCGATCCGACCGGTCCAAGAAAAGGGCCTAGATGCGGTCCCTCCTCCGTGAGAGGAGAGAATGGCGGGTAGCGCCGGCGCCCGACCCGCAGCTTGTGGAAACCATTCGGAGCTCGCTCGGCTGCTCGCGTGCGATTGCCGTGCTGCTCGCTCACCGGGGCGGCGCTTCGTGGGACTCGCTTCTGGATCCGGCCGGGCAGCACTTCCATTCCCCCTGGGCGCTCACGGATATGGATCGGGCCACGGCGCGGCTGCTTCACGCGATCGAAACGAAGGAGCGCGTCTTCGTTCATGGTGACTTCGACGTCGATGGACTGACCGGAGCCGCCGTTCTGTATCGCGGCCTGCGGCCCCTCTTGCCGCCGAACACCGTCAAGGTCGAGGTCGGCGACCGAGCCGGAGGGCACGGGCTCTCCCGAGCGTTTGTCCTGCGAGCCATCGACGAGGGGTTCACGCTTGTCCTCACGACCGACTGCGGCGTCATGAACCATGCCGAGATCGAGGAACTCGCCGCTGCGGGCATCGATACGGTCATCACCGACCACCACCTTCCCGTCGGCGAACTCCCGCCCGGCGTGGCCGTTGTCGATCCGCACCGCCCCGGCGACGCGTATCCGAACGTGAACCTTGCCGGCGTGGGCGTCGCGTACAAGCTGATCGTTGCTCTGTACGAGAGGCTGGGCCAGTCGTCTCCAACCTCGTTCCTCGACCTCGTCGCGCTCGGAACGATCGCCGACCTCGTGCCCCTGTGCGCCGACGGGGACAACGAGAACCAACGCCTGGTTCGCGAGGCGTTCCGCCTCCTCGCGGCGGGTCAAGGATCGTCCCTCGGACTGCGCACCCTGATGGCTAAGCTCTCGATCAACCCGAAGAAGCTGGGCACCTCGGACTTCGGCTACCTTGTCGCGCCGAAGCTCAACGCCGCGAACCGCGCCGGCGACCCGAAGGTAGCGTTTCTTCTGCTCATCACCGAGGTCGCCGATCAGGCCGAGTACTTGGCGGAGATCCTCCTCGACTACAACCGCGACCGGGAGATCGCGCAGAACGACCTGATCGCCCAGGCCGAGGCCATCATCCGCGGCGAAGGGCTCGATCCCCAGGAGGACGGGCTCCTCTTTCTTGTTGGGAAGTACTGGAATGAAGGGATCCTGGGACTTGTCGCCTCCAACCTTGCCGAACGCTACCGGGTGCCGACGATCATCCTGTCGCGCGGGGACCGAGTCTCGCGAGGCTCCTGCCGCAGCGTCGGCGACTTCGACATCAGTGCGTGCTTGGAGGCGCACCGCAATCTGCTCCTGCAGTTCGGAGGACACAAGATGGCGGCGGGGTTCTCGGTGTCGAACGACGCGCTCACGGAGCTCGAGGAGCGGATGTTCGAGTACATCGTCGAGCATCGCTCGTCCATCGCGGCCTTCAACCCCGAGCAGATCGACGTGGAAGTCGAGCTGCGCGACGTCGACCTCCGCTTCTACACGAACTTGTCGTCGCTCGCGCCGTACGGCCCCGGAAACCCGTCGCCGCGATTCCTCCTTCGCGGGTGCGCGTTCGACGGACTGGGTCTCGTCGGGAACCGTCGGCAGCACCTCAAGGGACGCGTGTCCCAGGACGGGCACGCCCTCCCGTTCATCGCGTTTCGCCTCGGCAAGCACCTCGACACGTTCGAGAGCGTGACGAGTGCGGACCTCGTCTGCCAGATCGGCTTCGACGATTGGCGAAACGACATCCAGAT